>NZ_JBICZA010000007.1:0-280474 GCF_043201585.1 Streptomyces sp. NPDC048297 | reverse complement strand
GCAGGTACGGCTCGATGAACTCCCAGTCCTGGTCTGTCAGTTGCACTCGTGTCACACAAGACGGTCTACAGGATCGAAGATCACCGCGAGCGGGAAGCCCGCAGATTGATCACGACCCGATACGCGCCCTAGCACGGCATGACCCACGCAAACGCACCATTGTCCGTGGAGGGTCGCCGCCGATTGATCGAGCGTTGCAAGACTCGTCCGATCGCGCACGTAGCCGCAGAGATGGGGATTTCCCGAGCTACGGCGTCGAAGTGGGTGAACGGCACCGCAGACACGGCGAACTCGGGTTGGTCGATCGACGTTCGACGCCGCACCATCAGCCGAGTGCGACACCAGTCGACGTGGTCACACGTATCGAGGAGATGCGGCGTGCCCACAAGTGGTCGGCCACCCGCATCGTCCACGAACTCGCCGTCGACGGGATTGTGATCTCGCGCCGTACGGTCACCCGCCATCTGGCCGCCCTCGGTCTGAACCGACGGAAGTTCATCGACCCCAACGGCAAGTCCAACCGAGAGCCGCAGACGATCACTGCTCGACGGCCTGGCCACATGGTGCACGTCGACGTGAAGAAGGCCGGCCGGATCCCCGACGGTGGTGGCTGGCGTATCCACGGTCGCGGAAGTCAACAGGCAAAGGCAGCCCAGCGCCGCAAGGGCAAGAGTGAGCGTGGCGGCTACGTCTACCTTCATTCCGCCATCGACGGGTACTCCAGGCTCGCCTACACCGAAGAGCTCCCTGATGAGAAGGCGGCCACTGCCGTCGCGCTTCTTCACCGGGCACGAGTCTGGTTCGCAGCCCACGGCATCACCCACATCGAACGAGTCGTGACCGACAACGGTGCCTACTACCGCGCTGACGCATTCGCTCGGGGCCTGTTCGGGTCACGCCGCCAGCGGATCACCCCGTACACACCTAGACACAACGGGAAGGTGGAGAGGTACAACCGCATCCTTGCCGAGGAGTTCCTCTACGCCGGCGCGTGGCTATCGGAAGACCAGCGTCGAGAAGCACTCGCGATCTGGAACATCCACGACAACTTCCACCGCCCCCACAGCGCCGCTGATGGAGAACCTCCTGCGGCGCGGCTACGCCAAGGCGTCAGCAATGTCCTGGCCTCCTAAACGCCCACAAGGTACCGACAGTGCACAAGTGGCTTCTGGCCCATCCCCGGTTCCAGTTGCACTTCACCCCGACGTACTCGTCCTGGATCAACCAGGTCGAGCGGTGGTTCGCCGAACTACAGCGGCGCTGTCTGGAGCGCGGCGTGTTCTGTTCATTCGACGAACTGAAGACCGCGCTCGAGGACTGGATCAAGACGTGGAACGAGCAGGCTCGCTCCTTCAGATGGACCAAGACCGCGGACCAGATCATCGACCGCATCTGCCGCTACTGCGACAGGATCTCCGGACCGGGACACTAGGCGAAATTGACCAGTCTGATGTACCGGGACCAGTCCCAGTTCGGTCCCGGATCGGTGTGGTCGCTGCCGGGCACCTGGTAGTGGCCGATGATGTGCTTCCTGTCCCGGGGGATGCCGTACTTGGCGCAGACGGCCGCCGTCAGCGTCGCGGAGCGTTCGTAGAGGGCGTCGGTGAAGTAGCCGGGCCGGTCCACCCAGCCTTCGTGCTCGATGCCGATGCTGCGGGTGTTGTAGTCCCAGTTGCCCGCGTGCCAGGCGATGTCGGCCTCCCGCACGCACTGGGCGACATGGCCGTCCGCGGAACGGACCACGTAGTGCGCGGACACCTTCTTCTTCGGGTTCTTGAAGACGGCCAGCGCGATCGTGAAGGAGGCCTGCGTGACGTGGATGATCACTCGGTCGATGGCGTGGGCCGAGGGACGCTCGGAGGGGGTGAAGTTGCGGGCGCTGGCCGGCTGCCACTCGCCCACGGGGTAGTCGACGGCCGCCTGCGCGCCCGAGCGTGGGGCGGGGAGCAGCGCGTAGGGGATGCCGGCGAGCGCCACGCCCTTCAGGACGCGTCGCCTGCTGAGGCCGGGCCGGGACCGGTTCTGGTCCATCGTCGGGTGCCTTTCCGGAGTGCGGGGGGTGTAGGCGTCACATGGACGGGTGCGAGGGGTGTCGGCCTCACATGCATGGGAACTGATGAGGCGTCACAGACCCAGTGTCCGGGCGGTCTCGCGCAGCCGCTGGTGCACGCCGCGGTATGTCTCCCGCGTGGGCAGCCACTCTTTGCGGAGCTTGGCCACGCAGGTGTAGTTGGTGTCGCACACGTTGGCCAACGGCGATTCGACCGCCTGGGTCGCGAACTGGTACGCGTCCATCTCACTGAACCCGTAGTCACGCACCAGCCACCGCACCAGGTCGAGCTGCGATATCCGGAACGCGTCCTCCAGCGGGCGCGCCGAGCCCGTCGAGATGAGATGCGTGTCCGATTCGATCCGGGGCCAGGGGTGGGCGACGTCCTTGAGCAGCTCGACGATCACCACGGTGTTCATCGCGCACTCCACGGCCACCCTGCAGGTCTCGCCCTCGCCCTGCCGGGCGTGCCCGTCACCGAGGCTGAGCAGGGCTCCCTCGACGTTGACCCCCAGGTAGCAGGTGACACCCGCCCGCATCTCGGGCGTGTCCATGATTCCGCCGTGCGCGTCCGGGACGAGCGCCGAGCGCACCTCCAGGTTGGCGGGCGCCACCCCCACCGTGCCGTGCATCGGGTCGAGGGGCAGTTCGCGTGCGAAGTCACTGTCCTGCGCGCGGAAGAGAACGGTGCGCCGGGTGCGGTCCAACTGCCAGATCCACACCCGCTCCGGGAGCGGCGGCGGCAGGGAGGCCGTGGCGTGGGTCCCGGTGAGAGCTCCGAACAGGGGCACCGTGGTCGACGCGGCCCAGTCCCGCGCCGGTTCGACGGACACGAAGTGCACGGCCACGGTGTCGCCGGGCTCCGCGCCTTCGACGCGGAAGGGGCCGGTCTGCGGGTTGAGGAAGGGGAACTCGCAGACCTCGGACACGAGGTCCTTCTCGGAGCGCACCCGGCCGGCGAAGCAGTCCTCGGTGTAAAGGTCGAGAACCGTGCCGGGCGCGATCCGTGCCACCGGAGCGGCGCCGCCGAACATCCAGGCGTAGTCGTCCGGTTCCGGGCGGACGGTCAGGATCCGGGGATCGGTCATCGTGGTTGCGCCTTTCTGGTCGTGCCGGCCATCTGACGGAAGGCGGATGTGTGCGGGTGCCGGATCGTCCGGACGCCGCTTCAGTGGCGAACGGTGCCGTCGTGTCGGCCGGTGACCGCGTCGGGCTGTTCGACATGCACCCGCGCGGTCTCGGCTATTCGCTCGGGATGACGCCGGAGAAGGATCAGCAGGACGACGACCCCCGCCGCCATCCGCAGGGCGACGACCGGTCCCGCGTACGACACCGGGGCCGTCAGCTCGGTCACGAAGTCGAACACCGGGAGGCCTGCCGCCGTCAGCAGGGCCGGGACGAACGCGGCGATCCCCAGCAGCGGGAACAGCAGATGCCGTACCGGCCTCAGCTTCTCCCGGCCGGCCCGCAGGAAGTAACCCGCGCACGCGAGGTTCACCACGATGTACACACCGACGACGACCGTGACGATCACCGTCGCGAGGAGCAGGAAGGCGGTCACCGGGTCGTAGGCGAAGCCGAGTCCCAGGACCGCCCCGACCGCGACGACGCTCTGCAGGGCGATGCCCGCGACGGGGGAGCGGTGCCGGGGATGGAGTGTGGCCAGCAGCCGCGGCAGGACCCGGATGCGGGCCAGTGCGAAGGCCGTGCGGGTCGAGACATTGGCGCACGCGTTGGCGTTGGCGATCGTGGAGTTGACCACCGCCAGGAAGACCAGCACCCGGAAGAGACCGAAGGACGTCCGGGCGACACCCTCCCAGAACGCGGCGCCCGAGGCCCCGAACCTCGCGAACAGGTCCGGGCCGAAGTACACGGTCATCGCGTATGTCGTGACGACATAGAACAGGCCGATGCCCAGGGCCGCACCGAGGACCGCCCGGTGCATGGTCCGGCGCGGGTCGCGTGTCTCCTCGGCGAGCGGCGCTGCCGCCTCGAACCCGGCGAACGCCAGCACCGTGTAGACGGACCCCGCGAAGACGCCGCTGATCCCGGAATAGCCGTCGGCCGTGTGGGACGCGCCGAACACCGAGAGCGTGTTGGCGTCGCCCGCTCTGCCGATCAGCCAGATGGCGAACACCAGGAAGACGAGGATCTCGAAGACGCCGAGGACGGTGCCGAAGCGGGCCGAGGCACGGATCCCGAGGTACCCGGCGACCGCGATCACCGCCGCGCCCGCCAGCGAGCAGGGCCACCACAGGTCCGCCGGGTAGGAGGACCACTCCTCGTGCAGGGTGCCCGCGGTGGTGAAACCGAGTTGGAGGAGCAGCAGCGGCGTGACGAGCGTCTCGACGAAGACGTAGCCCCAGCCGACCAGGAAGCCGATCGCCGGATGCAGTCCTCGCGCGGCGTAGGTGGCCACCGATCCGGCCGCGGGTAACTCGCGGGCCAGCTCGGCCACGCAGGAGGCGGTGAACAGGCACGCCACCAGGGCGACCAGGACCGCCAGCGGCAGACTGCCGCCCGCGAAGGCGGCGCCCGACGGAATCGACGCGGCCACCGCGGCGGCCGGCGCCATCGCCGTGATGCTCTGGAACAGGACCTCGCGCAGCCCGATGGCGTCACGCCGCAGCGTCGCGGTCGTCTCCTCGCGCATGTGTGTCCCCCCGTTATGTTCGTCGCGGTCCTGCAAGAGGGCCGCTGGCCTCCGGGCCCGGTATGACTGTGTCCCCCTGTCCGAGATGACCTGGGGGGTGGTGTCGCCGGGCCCGAGGGGTGCCGTTGGAGACGCTGATGAGAGGTCCGACTACCGCCCCGCCGAGCGCAACGCCCGGCAGCTCGTGGGTGGCAGGTCTGCATAACGTGGATGCGCGCACGACGCCAACGCCCCGGCCAGCACCCCACGCCCCATTCGGGAGGACGGCTTGAACGAGTACGACGAGATAGGCGTCTTCCTGGGCCTGGACGTCGGGAAGAGCGCCCACCACGGACACGGACTCACCCCGGCCGGCAAGAAGGTCTTCGACAAACAGCTGCCCAACACCGAACCGAAGCTGAGGCAGGTCTTCGACAAGCTCCGTGAGAAGTTCGGCACCGTCCTGGTCGTCGTGGACCTGCCGGCCTCGATCGGCGCTCTGCCGCTGGCGGTGGCCCGCGACACCGCCTGCCGGGTCGCCTACCTGCCGGGCCTGTCGATGCGGCGGATCGCCGACCTCTACCCGGGTGAGGCGAAGACCGACGCGAAGGACGCCGCGGTGATCGCTGACGCCGCCCGCACCATGCCGCACACCCTGCGCTCGCTGGAGCTGACCGACGAGATCACCGCCGAGCTGACCGTCCTCGTCGGCTTCGACCAGGACCTGGCGGCCGAGGCCACCCGCACCAGCAACCGGATCCGGGGCCTGCTCACCCAGTTCCACCCGTCCCTGGAACGGGTCCTGGGCCCGCGTCTGGATCACCAAGCGGTCACCTGGCTGCTGGAACGCTACGGATCCCCGGCCGCACTGCCAAAAGCCGGACGCCGCAGGCTGGTTGAAGTAATCCGGACCAAAGCCCCGCGCATGGCGAAGCGGCTGATCGACGACGTCTTCGAGGCCCTCGACGAGCAGACCGTCGTGGTCCCGGGCACTGGCACCCTGGACGTCGTCATCCCGCCGCTGGCCCGCTCGCCCGGCGCTGTTCACGAACAAAGACGGGCGGCAGAAGCCCAGATCACAGCCCTGCTGGAGGACCACCCTCTTTCCAAGGTCCTGACGTCGCTGCCCGGCGTCGGCGTCAGGACCGCCGCCGCACTGCTGGTCACCGTCGGCGACGGCAACAGCTTCCCCACCGCCGCCCACCTCGCCTCCTACGCCGGCCTCGCCCCCACGACGAAGTCCTCGGGGACCTCGATCCACGGCGAACACGCACCCAGAGGCGGCAACCGCCAGCTCAAACGCGCGATGTTCCTGTCCTCGTTCGCCGCCCTGCACGATCCCGCCTCCCGCACCTACTACGACAAATGCCGGGCCAGAGGAAAGACCCACACACAAGCCCTCCTCCGCCTGGCCCGACAACGGATCAACGTGCTATTCGCGATGCTCCGCGACGGCACCTTCTACGAACCTCGAACCCCACGCCCCGCTTGACGAAAGACATAGAGGCACCCCCCCGATACGTGTCGGCCTGCCGTCGCTCGACGTGCGCACGTTGCTTTGCAGAGCGCGCTCCGCCGTGAAGGGACGGTGATCGCGTCTCGCCTGAATCACGGTACGGCGCGGCAGAGTTGGACAAAAGGGCGTGCCCCGTTTCCGTGGACGACACGCGGGTTGTGGACAACTCGGCCACTCGATCGAGTGAGGATCTGGCCCCGCCGACCGGGAGATCGCGGATGGGGGCCCGGCCCCCGGGCCCCCGGACCTGGGAGCGGGCACGCCGTCCGAGCCTCGGACCGATCAGCCGACTCGTCGGTTCGTCGGCCACCCGGTCCGCCGACCCCTCGGTCCGCCGCCCCCTCAGTCAGCTGGCCCCGCGGTCAGCCGACTCCTCGGTCCGCCGACCCCCGACCCGTCGGCCCGTCGGCCCGTCAGGATCGTTCCGCCACCGACGCGGGATCGTCGAGGACGGCTCGGACGACCGAGTGCGCGGCACCCAGCAGCGGACCCTCCGGGCCCAGCCCGGACACCGTCACCGGGCAGGCGGGCCCCGTCGTGCGTCCCGTCAACTCGGTCTCCAGGGACGGCAACAGCCAGGGGGAGAGGCCGGCCAGTGCCCCGCCCAGCACGACCGTCTCGGGGTCGAGCAGATTCACCGCCCCGGTCAGGGCGATGCCGAGCGCGGCCCCGGCGTCGCGCAGAGCCTGCCGCACGGCCTCGTCACCCTCCTCGGCCCGCTGCGCGAGCAGCCCGACCACGTCCTCGCCCGATGCGAGTCCGGCCGCGCGCAGCACGGCTTCCATGCCCGCGTACTGCTCCAGGCAGCCTCGTCCGCCGCACGCGCAGGAGGGTCCGTCGGGCTGGACGGGGACATGACCGAGTTCGCCGGCGAAGCCCCGTGTGCCGCGGAGCAGTTGCCCGTCCACGATGACCGCGGCACCGATGCCGATCTCCGCCGACACGTGCAGGAAGTCGCGCGGGGTGCCGGTGCCGAGCCACAGTTCGGCCAAGGCGCCGAAATTGGCCTCGTTGTCCACGGTCAGCGGCAGCCCCTTGGGCGGCAGGGCAGCGAGGTCCGTGTCGTGCCAGTCGAGGTTCGGCGCGCGTACGACCGTACGTCCGTCCCGGGCCACGAGACCCGGCACGGCGACCGCGAGCCCGGCGGGCCACAGCCCCTCCTGCTCCGCCTCGGCCACGACGTGGCGGACCAGTGCCGTCAGCTCCTTGATCACGGGTTCGGGGCTGCGACCCCGGTTCGCGAGGTGCCGCACGGCCCGTGCGCGGACCGTGCCGCGCAGGTCGACCGCGCACACCGCGAGGTGGTCGACGCCGATCTCCGCGCCGATACCGGCGGGACCGTGCCCGCTCAGCGCGAGCGCCGATCCGGGCCGTCCCACCCGGCCCGGCCGCCCGGGGCCAAGTTCCTCCAGCAGCCCCTGACGGATCAGCTCGTCCACGAGGGTCGACACCGCTGCCCGTGTCAGGCCGATGTGTGACGCGACCGCCGCCCGCGACAGCGGCCCCTCCGCCCTGACGGCATGCAGGACCCGCGCCAGGTTGCGCCGGCGCATGCCCTGCTGGGTGTCCGGCAGGGCGTGTCCCGTTCCGGATGGATGGGTCCCGTGCAGCGGTGCGGTCATGCCTCCGTCAATCCTCGTATGTGTGTCGACCTTCGCGTGCGCGTCCACCTTCGTGCGCGCGTCCACCTTCGTGCGCGCGTCAATCTGCGTACGTACGTGCGTACGTACGGGCAGCCGGACCTGGTCCGGGGGCCAGGTCCGGGCCGCGTCCTCAAGCGGGCCCGGCTCCCCGTCCGCCCCCGGCGTCCATGGCCGGGTTCAGCTGGACTCCGTCCCCCGCTCCAGCAGGGGGGCCGCGTCGGAGAGCACCCCGGTGATCCGGTTCAGCGTCTCCACGTCCTGTTCGACCGCCTCCAGCACCGGTCCCGCGGCCGTGTTCCAGCGCCGGGCCACCGCGGCCGGGTCCTCGCCGGTCAGCAGGCCCGCCGCCTGTGCCGCCGCACCGAGGGCGACCAGTTCCCGCGCCTCGGGCACCTGGACCGGCCGCCCCGACAACCGCCGTACCGTCTGCTGCCACGCCGTTCCCCGGGCGCCGCCGCCGATCAGCAGCAACGGGGTGCTGCGGTCCGCGTCCTCGTCGAGGACCAGGTCGAGCGCGCCGAGCAGCGCGTGCACCGCGCCGTCGTAGGCCGCCTGCAACAGCTGGCCGGCGGTCGTGTCGTGGCGCAGCCCGTGCAGCAGTCCGGAGGCGTGCGGCAGGTTCGGCGTGCGCTCGCCGTCCAGGTACGGCAGCAACGTGACGGACGTGCCGGGTTCTACTGCCTCACGGTCGAGGTTCAGCAGGGCGGCGACGCGGTCCACGGCGAGGGTGCAGTTCAGGGTGCAGGCCAGCGGCAGCCAGTCGCCGTGCGCGTCGGCGAACCCGGCCACGGTGCCGGTCGGGTCGGCGGGGCGGTGCCGGGAGACGGCGTACACGGTGCCGGACGTGCCGAGGCTCAGCACGGGGGTGCCCGGATACAGCCCGAGTCCGAGGGCGGCGGCCGCGTTGTCGCCGGTGCCCGGCGCCACCAGGGTGCCCTTGGAGAACGGCAGGTCGTGGCTGTCGCGTACGGTGCCTGCCACCTCGCCGGGCCGCACCACGCGCGGCAGCAGCGCCGGGTCGAGGCCGACGTGCGCCAGGGTCTCCTCGTCGTACGTCTCCGTGCCGGACGCCCACCAGCCGGTCCCGGACGCGTCGCCGCGGTCCGTGGTGCCCTCGCCGGTGAGATGCCCGGTCAGGTAGTCGTGGGGGAGCCGTACCGCCCGGGTGGCCCGGACCGCGTCCGGCTCGTGCTCGGCCAGCCAGGCCCACTTCGTCACCGTGAACGACGCGCCGGGGACACTGCCGGTGCGCTCCGCCCAGGCCTTCGGCCCGCCCAGTTCCTCGACGAGCCGGCGGGCCTGCGGCGCCGAGCGGACGTCGTTCCACAGCAGGGCCGGGCGTACCGGCTCGCCCCGCTCGTCCAGGGTGACCAGGCCGTGCTGCTGGCCACCGATCGACACCGCGGCCGCCTCGTGCGCCGCCTCACCGCACTGGCGCAGCGCCTCGCACAGCGCGTCCCACCACTGGCGCGGATCACTCTCCCGTGCGGCGCCGGACGACACGGTGTGCGGCGCCTGTCCGCTCGCCACGACCTCTCCGGTGGACACGTCGACGACCAGCGCTTTCGTGGACTGGGTGGAACTGTCCACGCCGACGACGAGTGGACCCTCGGATGCTGACATCGGGCTCTCCCTCTTCCGCGGTTATGCGGGATGTGCTCTGAGCGGGCGACGGCGTCTGTCGATGACATCGATCCGCGCCGATTCTGTCATCGAGGACACCCGGTCCCTTCCCAGGGACGTGTTCGCATATTAATTTGTAAACGGCCATGACGAAATAGCCGTACGCACCGAGGAGTCACCGCATGAGCTACCAGCCCACCCCAGAGGACAGGTTCACCTTCGGCCTGTGGACCGTCGGCTGGCAGGGAAGGGACCCGTTCGGCGACGCCACCCGCCGTGCCCTCGACCCCGTCGAGACCGTGCGGCGCCTGGCCGCGCTCGGCGCCCACGGCGTGACCTTCCACGACGACGACCTGATCCCCTTCGGGTCCTCGGACACCGAGCGCGAGTCGTACGTCAAGCGCTTCCGTCAGGCCCTGGACGCCACCGGCATGACCGTCCCCATGGCCACCACGAACCTCTTCACGCACCCCGTCTTCAAGGACGGCGCGTTCACCGCGAACGACCGCGACATCCGCCGCTACGCCCTGCGCAAGACCATCCGCAACATCGACCTCGCCGTCGAGCTGGGCGCGAAGACGTACGTCGCCTGGGGCGGCAGGGAAGGCGCCGAGTCCGGCGCCGCCAAGGACGTGCGCGCCGCACTGGACCGCATGAAGGAGGCCTTCGACCTCCTCGGCGAGTACGTCACCACCCAGGGCTACGACATCCGCTTCGCCATCGAGCCCAAGCCGAACGAGCCGCGCGGCGACATCCTGCTGCCCACCGTCGGCCACGCCCTGGCCTTCATCGAGCGACTGGAGCGCCCCGAGCTGTACGGCGTCAACCCCGAGGTGGGCCACGAGCAGATGGCCGGCCTGAACTTCCCGCACGGCATCGCGCAGGCCCTGTGGGCGGGCAAGCTCTTCCACATCGACCTCAACGGCCAGTCCGGCATCAAGTACGACCAGGATCTGCGCTTCGGAGCCGGCGACCTGCGGTCCGCCTTCTGGCTCGTCGACCTTCTGGAGAGTGCCGGGTACGAGGGGCCGCGCCACTTCGACTTCAAGCCGCCGCGGACCGAGGACCTGGACGGCGTGTGGGCGTCGGCGGCCGGCTGCATGCGCAACTACCTGATCCTGAAGGAGCGGTCGGCCGCCTTCCGCGCCGACCCTGAGGTCCAGGAGGCGCTGCGCGCCTCGCGCCTGGACCAGCTGGCCCAGCCCACCGCGGCGGACGGTCTGCAGGCTCTGCTCGCCGATCGCACGGCCTTCGAGGACTTCGACGTCGAGACCGCCGCGGCCCGCGGGATGGCCTTCGAACGGCTTGACCAGCTGGCGATGGACCACCTGCTGGGCGCACGGGGCTGATCACATGCACGCGCGCGTGGGAGGCGGCCGATCCCGCGTCGCCTCCCACGGCGCTCCGCGCTCGCGGCGCGCTTCAGGTGACCTGAAGGTGACCTCCGGACGGGCAGATGCCCTCAGGGACATCAGATGCCCTCAGGGAGCCGGACGTACGTCACGGTCGTCCTTATGCCGCTGTCGACGAGGCGCCCCTCGGCGTAGAACGCGCCCGTCCCCGCGACCACGAGGGGCGATCACCCTTGAACCTCGCGAGGAACTCCACACAACTGCCGGATGTACGAACAGCGGCCGGCACTCGTCGGGTCGAGCCCGGGGCCGCAGCCCCGGGCTCGAAATGCCGTCAGGTCGGCTTGGCCTCCCAGCTCACCGAGATGCCTTGATGATGCGTCAGCCGGGCGTCTCCGAAAGGGCCTCCAAGTCGATCCCTGCCGCAGCCAGTGCCGCGTCCAGTGCCGCGGCCGGGTCCCGGTCCGCCGGTCCCGCCGGGGCCCAGTGCCGGCCCTCCTGACGGAACGGCCACCAGTGGCCCTCCCGGTCGAGACGTAGTTGCACGCCTTCGCCGACGACGGTCCAGTGGTTGCCGTCGGTCCGGAACGACGGCCGTTCCTCCGCTTCCCAGGCTTCCGCCAGAGCCACGCGTGCGCGTGCGAGTGAGACCGTGTCCACCTGCCACTGCTCGTCCAGGACGGCCAGCGCCGCGGCGCCGCCCAGTCGCCAGGCACGGACGGCCAGTTCGAGCCCGTCACGCCCTCGGGCCGATCCTTCGGCGAGGCGCCCGGTGACGGCATCCGGAGCGGTCTCGCCGGCAAGCCGGACGGCGTCCTGGCGCGCCGTCAGCGCCCCTGTGGGAGCCTGCCCGTCCCCGCTGCCGTGGAGCGCCCGAGCGAGCAGCCCATGGGCCTCCACGGCCGTTCGCCGGGCCAGGTGACGCAGTGCCGCGGGATCGATCCCGGGTGCCGGTGCCGACTCGGCGTCGAAGGGCGGGGGTTCGCCGGGTGCGTCCGGCAGGTTCGGCACGGCGGGCAGCGGGGGCAGGATGTCCGATGCCGCCCAGGCCTCCACGGCGTCCACGCCCGCCGAATCGGCCGGCTCCTGACCGGGTGCGGCGCTGCGCAGGTGCAGTTGTTCCAGGAAGGCGCTCTTTCCCAGACCGCGCATCAGCAGGAGCACGAAGGGATCCTCGTCCAGCAGGCGTGCTGCCTGGTGACAGAGGGCGGCGGTGTGCCCGCAGTGGTCCCAGACGCCGCAGTCGCACTCGGGCTCCAGTTCGCCCAAGCCCGGAAGCAGGTCGATGCCTGTGACCGCCGCGTCCTCGATCAAGTGCGACGACAACTCCCCGTCGAGGAGCGCCGCGAGGTGTCCCGACCGCTCGACGGCCAGATCGAGAAACCGGCCCCACTGCGCCTCGGACAGCTCCGGTACCAGGACGTCGGCCCGGTGCGCCGCGCCGCCCTGGTCGCGGACGACGGCGGTGACCCGGCCCGGCCGCACCGTCACCGCGCCCACCCTTCCCGCGCGCGCGAGCCTGCGCCCCGCCTTCACGGCGGCGCCGTCCAACGCCGCGTCCTCCAGAGCGGCCAGCCAGGCGCGGCCCCACCAGGTCTGCGCGAAGGCGCGCCCGCGCGCGGGCGGCAGCGCGGCGAAGGTGCGCTCCGGGACGCGATCGTGCTCGTCGTTCATCGGGCCTCCCCGCGCAGCTCCACCAGGGCCGCCAGTTCCGTGTCCGTCAGCTCGGTCAGCGCGGCCTCGCCGGCGCCCAGGACGGCGTCGGCCAGGGCCCGTTTGCGTGCGAGCATCTCCGCGATGCGGTCTTCCATGGTTCCCTCGGCGATCAGCCGGTGCACCTGCACCGGGCGGGTCTGCCCGATGCGGTACGCGCGGTCCGTGGCCTGTGCCTCGACCGCGGGGTTCCACCAGCGGTCGTAGTGCACGACGTGATCGGCACGGGTGAGGTTCAGGCCTGTTCCGGCGGCCCTCAGCGACAACAGGAACACCGGAACCTCTCCTTCCTGGAAGCGCTGTACCAGCGCGTCGCGTTCGGCGACCGGGGTGCCGCCGTGCAGCAATTGCGAGGCCACACCCCGGGCCGACAAGTGCTGTTCGAGCAGGCGCGCCATCCGTACGTACTGCGTGAAGACCAGTACGCCGGAGCCCTCCGCGAGGATCGTGTCGAGGAGTTCGTCGAGCAGTTCCAGCTTCCCCGAGCGTCCGTGGAGCTTCGGGAGGTCCTCCTTGAGGTACTGCGCCGGGTGGTTGCAGATCTGCTTCAGCCCGGTCAGCAACTGCACGATCAGGCCGCGCCGGGCCATGTCGTCGGCCTCGGCGATCCGGACCAGGGTCTCGCGTACCAACGCCTCGTACAGGCCGGTCTGTTCGGGTGTCAGTGGTACGGGGTGATCGGTCTCCGTCTTCGGTGGAAGCTCGGGCGCGATGCCAGGGTCCGACTTTCTGCGCCGCAGCAGGAAGGGCCGCACGAGCCGGGCGAGCCGCTCGGCCGCGGCGGGATCCCGGCCGCCCTCGACCGGCTGTGCGTACCGGGCCCGGAAGGTGCCGAGGCGGCCCAGCAGCCCCGGAGTCGTCCAGTCGAGGATCGCCCACAGCTCGGTGAGGTTGTTCTCCACCGGTGTGCCGGTGAGCGCCACGCGTGCGCGTGCTCCGATGGACCGCAGCGCACGCGCGGTCGCCGAGTACGGGTTCTTCACGTGCTGAGCCTCGTCGGCGACGACCATGCCCCAGGGGACCGCCGCCAGTTGCGCGGTGTCCACGCGCATCGTCCCGTAGGTCGTGAGGACGAACTCGTCGTCCGCCAGGGAGCCGAGCTCGCGTGCGGGCCCGTGGAACCTGCGCACCCGCACGCCGGGCGCGAACCGTTCGATCTCACGCTGCCAGTTGCCGAGCAGAGAGGCCGGACAGACCACGAGCGTGGGACCCGCCGCCGAGGGGTCCGACCGGCGGTGCAGATGCAGGGCGATCAGCGTGATTGTCTTACCGAGTCCCATGTCGTCGGCCAGACAGCACCCCAGCCCCAGGGCGGTCGTCCGGGCCAGCCAGCCGAGACCGCGCAGCTGGTAGTCGCGCAGGGTGGCGGCGAGCGCCGGCGGCTGCCCGATGGTATGCGCCGTCTCCGGGGCCGCGAGCAGCTCCCGCAACTGCGCCGTCCACCCGGTGGGCCGCACCTCGACCCGGTGGCCGTCCACCTCGGCAGAGCCCGTGAGGGCGGCTGCCAGCGCATCGACGGGGGTCAGGGAGCGGTCCTGCCGGGCCTGTGCGCGGCGAGCTTCCCCGGGGTCGACCAGGACCCAGCGGTCATGGAGCCGTACCAGGGGACGCTTGGCCTCGGCCAGGCGGTCCAGTTCCTGCCGCGACAGCTCCCTTCCGTCGAGCGCGAACCACCAGCGGAACCCGACCGTGGCGTCGGTCGTGGCCTCGGTCGACAGGAAGGACGGCAGGGAGGACGGCAGGGAGGACGGCAGTGCCGGCCCCGCGCCGTTGGATCCGTCCGCGGCCGTCCCGTCGTCCGGCGGCCCCACGGCCCCGTGCGCGGTCAGTTCGCGCGACAACTCCTTCGGCCAGTGCACGTCGACCCCCGCGGCGGCCAGTGCCCGCGCGCCGTCACCCAGGAGTTCGACGACCTCGTCGTCGGCAAGGTTCACCGCGTCGGGGACGGTGGCCGCCAGCAGAGGTGCCAGTGGTGACCAGGCGCGCGCCGCGCGCCGCAGTGCCAGCAGCGTGTCCGCTCGCGCGCGTGGGCCGTGGACGCCGGGCACGGCCGCCGACGAGGCCCACAGATCGGCGGCGTCCACGACGTCCGAGCCCCCGCTCGCGCCGTGCACCTGCAGCACGGCCCGGAACCGCACCGGAGCCCCGTCCTCCGGTACGGCGTCAAGGAGACCGGGTGCCTCCACCCGCAGCGACATCCGCAGACCCGTGTCATGGTTCGCGGCGATGTCGTCGGCCCATGCCCGGAGTCCGGGCAGGCGCTGCGGCTCGGACACGGCGTAGGCCGCGCCGGCGGTCACCATCGCCGCGGCGGGTGAGCGGGGGAGCGTGTCGGCGACCGCGTCAAGGAAGGCGCGCACCAAGTGCTCGGGATCGGGCAGCCGGTCCGGTCCGCCGGCGGCGACCGGTACGGCGTGTGCTTCCGGAGGCATGGCGGCGGCGAGGGCGCGGACCATGTCCGCATCACGCGCGGACAGTGGCCCCACCCGCCACATGTCGTGGTCCTCCTCGGACAGGCCGGGCAGGAGCAGGCCTCGCGCCAGGAAGTGCAGCGCGAGCATGCCGGCCGCACCCCAGAAGGCGGCGGTCCGGTGACTGCCGGACTCGGCACGCGCACGCGTGAGCATCGGCAGGGCGGTCGCCAGAGGAAGCCGCACGGCTGGAAGCCGCGCCCGCTCCACGGCTGCGTCCGGAGTCGGCAGCAGCAGGTCCAGTTCCCCGACGACGCCCTGAGGCACTGCGGGGACGACGTCGCCGTCCGGCCGCCAGAAGGCCATCACGCCGGCGCGGGCCGGATCGGACGGGACGAATACAGCGTGGCAACGGGCCAGCTCGGACAGTGGAGAGGGTGGTGCCGGTGACATGCGCTGCACAGCTCTGCCGCACTCCTCAAATTTGACTACTCGCCTCGGAGTCGCCGAGGGTACAGGACGCGGCAGGAAGGCCAACAACGCCTAGTCTGTGATGTGGACCACTGGATGTGGACCACTAGAGGGTGCGCCTCAGGGAAGTCTCAGGGTCGGCGGCCGGAACCGCGGGGAGCGCGGTGCCGTTCTCAGTGCAGAGAGCGGTAGTGGTCGAGAAGGAGGCGACGTTCATGTCCAACAATGCGAAGATCGCCGCAGGGGGAGTGGCGGTCGGGCTCATCCTGCTGATATGGCTCCCCTGGTGGGTGTCATTCCTCATCGTGGTCGGAGTCCCGGCAGCGGCGTACCTGGCACTGGACCCCTCGCAGCGACGCAGGCTCCGCCGAGTCGCCCGCAAGGAGATCGGCCGCTGAACCGAGCGGTCCGGGTTCGTCCCTCGCGCTCGCAGCGGACGCGCGTCGGAGCATCGGGGGCCACGTCTTCATCGACGCCGTGGCCCCCGCGGGCTCAACTGGGTCGTACGGCCATCTTGTCGAGCGCCTCCAGCAGGCCCGGCAGCTCAGGTCCCCGGCCCACCGGCACGACCTCGCCCGGCTTCTCGTCCAGCAGGACGAACGCGATGTCGTCCGTGCGGGCCACGATCGACCAGCCGGGTCCGTCGGCACGCAGCGTCCGGGCGTCGCCGGGAGCGAACGAGGAGCGCACCCGTCCCAGCGGCGGCGGCGATTCTATGTATGCCCGCGCCTCCGACAGCACGCGCCGGATGCCCGGGTGCCCGCTCCTCGGCGCGCTCTCCGCGGCCTCCGTGACAGCCGTCCGGGCGGTCTCCACCTGCGCGGTCTCCGTCTGCGCGTCCGTCGGGCTCTGCGAGGCCTCCGCCGCCTCCGGCTTCGCGCCCGGCATGGGGAAGTCGTCCTCGCTGATCCGCCCCCGCCACGCCGCCCACTGCAGCGCGATCTCGTCGGCGCCCAGGCGCCGCTGGGCCGGTCCCCAGAAGCTGGTGTCCGGCGGAGCCAGTGCCGGCTGGTCCGTCGCATCCGGTCCGGGGTCGTGCGGAGCGGGCACGCCGGGCGCGGCGACGGCCACTGCCAGGGGCCAGCCCGGGAGCGCGGCCACGACGGTGTGCTCCTCCGGCGACAGCTCGTACTCCATACCGCAGTCCCAGGAGGCGATCGCCACGGCGACCAGCGAGACGTCGTCGATCACGACCGTCCAGCGGGCACCCTCGCCGTCCTGGCCGATGACCAGCCCGTACCCGTCGGCGAGGGGCGCCAGCCCCAGGGCCGCGCAGGCCTCCGGATAGTCGTCACCCAGCACGCTCGGAAATTGCGCCGGCGTCAGCAAAACTGCCGTGAGTACGTACAGCGCATCGTCCGCGGCGGCGACGGCGCCGTCGTCCGTCCCGGCCATCCCTGCCTCCAGTGGTTCGTCCATCGGCGCGCACCCTAGTGCGAGCGGAAGGTACTTGTCACGACACCACACATCACGCGGACCTGCAGGTTTCCACCTGGACGTGGGCGAAACACCTCTGTTCCGCGGACGATTTCCGCTCAGGCCGCCGGCAGCCCGAGCAGGTCTCGTGCCACCGCACCCGGCGACGCGTCGCGCTCCCGGGCGAGCGCGACCACCGCACGGCAGGCCAGCTCGCTCACGCCGAAGGACAGCGCCTCCGGCGACACCCACGCCGAAGCCTCGTCGATCCGGTCCTCGTCGCCATCCGCACGGGCTGCCACATAGGCGGCCGCGGCCTCGAACAAGTTGTGCGTTCGCCTCTCCGGTTCGTTCGCACCCTCCGCACGCGGGAAGCGGCGGAGTCTCGCGGCGTACGCACGCATCATGTCGATCACGTGAGCCACCTTCCCCCTGGACGGAGTCGTAGCCGAACGCTCATCTGCCGCTGCTCAACATAGAGTTGATACTCCGGCAGAAGAAGGGGCATGAAGTGGTGAAGCGCTTCGAGCGGCTCGAGCGGCTCGAGCGGATCCGCCGGATGGATCCGGTCGCGGACGCCTTCGAGATCTACCAGCTCAGTGTGGCGTTCGAATTCCCCTGGGACTACACGAGGGCCCTGGAATTCGCTCTGTACCGCACCTATGCCGTCCCGAGCATCGGCCGTCTGATCGCCGAGACGGCGGAGCTGACCGAGCGTCCCCAGAAGCGGTACGACGACACGGTGCTCCTCCTCGACACCGTCGTGGAACACGGCTTCACCACCGAAGAGGGCCGTACCGCGATCCGTCGCGTCAACCAGATGCACCGCAGTTACGACATCAGCGACGACGACATGCGCTACGTGCTGTCCACTTTCGTGGTGATGCCCAGGCGATGGATCGACGCCTACGGCTGGCGGCGCCTGTCGCGGCACGAGATCGTCGCCGCCACCGAGTACTACCGCACCCTCGGCCGTCACATGGGCATCCCCGACATCCCCGAGACCTACGAGGAGTTCGAATCCCTCCTCGACGCCTACGAAGAGGCCCACTTCGCCTGGGACGAGCGGTCGCGGGAGGTCTCCGACGCCACACTCGGTCTGGTGACCTCCTGGTACCCGCGCCCGCTGGCGCCGCTGCTGCGCACCGCGACACTCGCCCTGCTCGACGAGGCCCTGCTGCGCGCCTTCCGCTATGAGGCGCCCGGCGCGGCCACCACCGCCCTCGTGCGCCGCGCCGTATGGACCCGCGGCCGGCTGGTCCGGCTGCTGCCACCGCGCCGCAGCGCGCACTTCGCACGGCAGAACCGGGAGGTCAAGAGCTACCCGGACGGCTACCGTCCGGCGGACCTGGGCACCCGCCCGGTCCCGGGACTGCGCGGGTGCCCGGTCAGACACCGGGACACCTCAGCCGCCGACGGCCTCGAGTGAGGCAAGGGTGTCGCGCAGCCGGGCGTGTTCGGCCCGGCTCGTGGCCCGCGCGATGGCGAGGACGCCGCGCCGGAACGGATCGTCCACCTCCTCGGCGCGCAGCGGCCGGTCACCGCCGTAGAAGAAGCTCGCCGGCTCCTCAAGGAAGGCCGGCCGGCGCCGCAGTTCCCGTCCGCCCTCCCCGGTCAGGGTGAGCGGTGTCATCGCGGACACCAGGGAGGGCGCCGTGCAGCAGGCCGAGTTCGACGGCAAAGGGAGCCGGACCCGAAGGCCGGGCGCCCCATTGCAGGGCCACCAAGAAGGTAATGGGGGGCCGTGGCGATGGCGTTGCACCGGGGGAAGGGCTGACGATTGACCGCGTCTTCCTTCCGGGCGAACACAGCAGTGAACTGCCCGGCAGAGAGCGGCTGGAGGCCGCCGCGGTGCGCGTGGTGACGGTGCCCGGCGCCGGACACAACGTCATGTTCGACAACCCCAACGCCTTCGTGGCAGCCGTCGCGGGACGGCACTGAGCCCGCAGGGACCTCAGCAGGGACCCCAGCCAGGACCCCAGCAGGGGCCTCAGCCCTTGCGCACCCCCAGCGCGAGGAAGCGGGAGTCCTCGTCGACGTACGACGTCATGCGCCAGCCCGAACGGGCCAGGAGCGGACCCAGATTTGCCTCGGCCCGCAGGTCGTCGGGGGTGATCTGCCGTCCCTGGCGAGCCGCGAGGGCCGCCCGGCCGATGGGGTGGAACAGCGCGAGCGTGCCGCCGGGCCGCACCACCCGGGCCAGCTCCCGCAGGTTCTCGACGGGCCGCGGCAGGTGCGCGATCAGGCCCGCGGCGAACACGGCGTCCAGGGAACCCGACCGCAGGGGCAGCGCGGCGACGTCCGCGAGCAGCAGAAGACCGTCGCGGCCCCTGCCCGCGCGCACGGCGGCCTGGAGCATCGCTGGAGTCAGATCGGCACCCAACACCACCCCGGAGGGCCCCACGGCGGCACGCAGGGGCGGCAGGGCGCGGCCCGTGCCGCATCCCGCGTCGAGTACCCGGTCGCCCGCGCGCAGGCCCAGCTCGGCGACGGCGGCGGCGAAGGCGGGGCCGTCGTCGGGAAACTTGCGGTCCCAGTCGGCCGCTCGCGCGGTGAAGAACTCCTGGACGCGTGTGTGGTCATCGCTCATGTTTCGCATGATCCCTCACCGTTCAGAGTGGCACTCCTGCGCACATGTTCGAACGGGACGCGATCGTTCCGTCTCATCTCCGCGTCATATTCCAACACCTTTCGAAAGGCGCCCCCTTTGCGCGCCCCTGCTCCAGCTAGCGTCCCGGGGCCATGGGACACATGGACCACGCCGCCTTCGGCTGGCTGACCCCCGTTCTGTCGTACGTGATGGCCTGCATAGGCGCCGCACTCGGACTGCGCTGCACCATGCGCGCGCTCGCCACCACCGGCCGCCCGCGCCGCAACTGGCTCGTCACCGCCGCCTCCGCCATCGGCACCGGCATCTGGACCATGCACTTCGTGGCCATGCTCGGCTTCAGGGTCAGCGGTACCGACATCCGCTACGACGTGCCGCTGACCATCCTCAGCCTCGTCGTCGCCATGGTCGTCGTCTGCGCCGGAGTCTTCGCCGTCGACTACAGCCGGGACCGCAACCGTGCGCTCCTCATCGGCGGCCTGACCACCGGGTTGGGCGTCGCCAGCATGCACTACCTGGGCATGGCGGCCGTGCAGCTGCACGGCGACGTCGCCTACAACCCGGCGCTCGTCGGACTGTCGGTCCTGATCGCCGTGGTCGCGGCCACCGCGGCGCTGTGGGCGGGCCTGAACATCAAGTCGCCCGTCGCCGTCACCCTCGCCTTCCTGGTCATGGGAGTGGCCGTCAGCAGCATGCACTACACCGGCATGTTCGCGGTCGGCGTGCGGGTCGAACCCTCCAGCGAGGCGCTGCCCGGGGCCACGGCGATGCAGTTCATCTTTCCCCTCGCCGTGGGCCTCGGGTCCTACCTGTTCCTCACCTCGGCCTTCGTCGCCCTCTCGCCCAGCGCCGACGAGCGTGAGGCCTCGGCCTCGGCACAGCGGCCCGTCGAGAGCGCTGCCCGCTAGCTGGGAACCCGGCTCGAGAGCCCGCCCGCCGGTCCGCCTGAGAGCCCGCCTACGACTCCGCCTGAGAGCCCGCCTACGACTCCGCCTGAGAGCCCGCCTACGACTCCGCCTGAGAGCCACCCGCGCGTCCGCCTGAGAGCCGCCCGCGAGCCCCGACCCACGTCCCGAGCGAGGAGGCCATGCGCCCAGCCCGAAGCACACCGAAAGCCGGCCCCGTGACGCAGTCCCCGCCCCCGCGCCGCGGCCGACGTGCGCACGCCGGGCCGCCGGCCGACGAGACGGTGGCCATGCTCCCCGGCACATCACCGGACGGTACGCCCGCGAAGGCCGGCCGCTGGCGGATGCGCCCCCGGGCCGTGCGCGCCAAAGTGGTCTGCCTGCTGATGGTGCCCGTCGTCTCCCTGCTCGCCCTGTGGGCCTACGCCACCGTCAGCACCGTCCAGGACGTCGCGAGGCTGCGCCAGTCCCAGCGCGTCGAGGCCGAACTGCGTGCCCCCGTGGCCGCGGCCGTCACCGCCCTGCAGACCGAGCGTGCCGCCGCCGTGCGGTACGCCGCGGATCGGGACGCGGCCCGCGGAGACGACCTGCAAGCTCTCGCGTCCCGCACCGACCGGGCCGTGGCCGATCTGCGGCTCGGCGCCGACAGCACGGTCGCCGACAGCCAGGAACTGCCCTCCGAGGTCACCCGTCGCCTCGAAGCCTTCGTCGCCGGCACCGAACGGCTGCGCACCCTGCGGACGGCCGTGCTCGACCGCAAGACCGGCTGGGGCGAGACATACGGCCAGTACACGCGGACCATCGCGACCGCCTTCGCCGTGGACGGGGCCCTGACCGGCATCCAACAGGCCGACGTGGGCTCCGACGCGCGCGTGCTGCTCGAATTCTCACGCGCGGCCGAAGCGCTGGCCCAGGAGGACGACGTCCTCGGCAGCGTCCGCCCTGCCGACGGCCTCCAGGGCGAACGGCTGCGCCTGTTCGACGCGGCCGTCGCCACACGCCGCACCTTCACCGAGGCGGCCGTCGCCGACCTCCCAGGGACCCAGCGCGCCGCCTGGCACCAGCTCACCAGCGGCGACGCCTGCACCACCCTCACCACCGCCGAGGACAAGATCCTCACCGCCGGCCCCACCGCCAAAGCGGTCGACACGTCACCCGGCGCCGCCTGGACCACCGCCCACGCGCGTGTGCAGAACGGCATGGGCGCCGTCGCGGCGGACACGGGCCGTGCCGTCGCCGGCCGCGCCGACCCCTACGCCCGCGGCCTGCTCAGCCCGGCGGGCGCGGCGGTGCTCTTCGGCCTCGTGGCCGTGGTCGCCTCGCTCGTCATCTCCGTCCGCATCGGACGCGCCCTCGTGGTCGAGCTGGTCAGCCTGCGCAACGACGCCCTGGAGATCGCCCGCCGCAAACTCCCCGCGGCCATGGGGAAGCTGCGCGCAGGCGAGGAGATCGACATCCGGGCCGAGGCCCCCGCCGGACCACCCGCCGAAGACGAGACCGGGCAGGTGGCGGAAGCCCTGACGACCGTCCACCGTGCCGCACTGCACGCCGCGGTGGAGCGCGCCGAACTCGCCAGCGGCATCTCCGGCGTGTTCGTCAACCTCGCCCGCCGCAGCCAAGTGCTGGTGCACCGCCAACTCAGCCTCCTGGACAGCATGGAGCGCCGCTCCGACGACCCCGACGAACTGAGCGACCTGTTCCGCCTCGACCACCTCAGAAGGGGCGGTGGCCGTGAGGGCGGGGTGGCCGGTCCGCGCGGCGACGGCGGAGGGAGGTGGGGAGGCGTCAGGCACGTGCGCGTGGGCGCGTTTTTCCGGGGGTGGTGCTTTCTCCTCCAGGGCCCGGTCCGATGCGGAGCCGGTGTGCAGCAGGGCGGTGGGCAGCAGGACGACGGCGGTGGTGCCTCCGTAGGGGGAGGTGCGCAGGTGCACCTTGAACTCCCGCCCCTTCCGCCCCCGCCCCCTCGACCCCCGCGCACGAGCCCTGGCCTCCCGGAGTCACCGCCCTGAGGCCACACCGCCCGCCCAGCGAATCCGACCCCTCCGAGAACCTCCCTCGCCGTGTGCGCCAGGCGAGCCTCGCCCCCCAGCTCCGCCGGCAGCGCACCGGTGAACCGGCATCCGGACCGGCACCGCGCGGCGACGAGCGGCGCACACCCGAACTCGTACGGGACGGCATGACGGCCTACCGCGACGGCTGGACACGCGGAGCAAGCGGACAGCCCGGCCGCGGCTCGGCTTTGGAACCTGGCACGGGCACCGACAAGACCCAAGGAGACCCGGCATGATCCAGGACCACGACATGAGGGCCGCCCAGCGATCCGGCGAACTCGACTGGCTGCTGGACGACCTGGTGACGCGGGTGAGAGAGGTGCGGCACGCCATCGTGCTGTCCAACGACGGTCTGGCCGTCGGCGCCTCGGCCGGCCTCGCACGGGAGGACGCGGAACATCTCGCCGCCGTGGCCTCCGGTTTCAGCAGCCTCGCCAAGGGCGCGGGACGGCACTTCGGAGCGGGCGGCGTACGCCAGACCATGGTGGAGATGGACGACGCCTTCCTCTTCGTGGCAGCGGCCGGCGACGGCTCCTGCCTCGCGGTTCTCACGGCGGCCTCGTGCGACATCGGCCTGGTGGCCTACGAGATGGCACGCCTGGTCAAGCGGGTGGGCGAACACCTCCGCACGGCACCGCGCGTCGCCGCCCGGCCGCCCGCCGCCGGATGAGCCGGAGGGGGCACCACGGATCGACCGAGAACCCGAGCGGCGGTCCGCGGAAGCCGGACAGCCAGTGGTACGACGGCGAGGCCGGGCCCCTGGTCCGCCCCTATGCGATGACCGGCGGGCGCACACAGCCGGGCCCCACCGGAGCGCGCTTCGACCTGGTCGCGCTCGTCACCCTCGACCCCGCGGCACCGGCCCTGGACGACGACACCGCGCTCGGCCCCGAACACCGCACCCTGCTCGATCTGTGCCGCACGGAGACACAGTCGGTCGCCGAACTCGCCGCGGACGCGGACCTCCCCGTAGGGGTGGTCCGGGTGCTCCTCGGCGACCTCGCGGAACGGGGCTGTGTCACCGTCAGTCGTCCGGTGCCCCCGGCACGCCTGCCGGACGAACGGATTCTCCGCGAGGTGATCGAGGGGCTGCGGGCCCTGTAGATGAACGCACACGACCAAGCGGTCACCACCGCGCGCACCGCCCCGTACGCGTCCCGAAACCGACCGGGCGCGAGTCGGTCACATCAGGCGCGTTTCAGTCCTCAACCCCCACAGGGATGGCGGAGTCGTCATGATGCTGACTTCATCCGCCGCTCCCCACGACCGCAGTCGGCCCACCCGAGAGAAGTGATCATGGTCTCCGAGCACTCCGACGCCGCCGGCGACGCCTCCGCCCTGGCGCTGAAGATACTGGTCGCCGGCGGGTTCGGCGTCGGCAAGACGACCCTCGTCGGGGCCGTCAGCGAGATCCGGCCGCTGCGCACGGAGGAACTGCTCAGCGAAGCGGGTCAGTTGGTGGACGACACCGACGGAGTGGACCACAAGGTCACCACGACCGTGGCCATGGACTTCGGACGCATCACCATCCGCTCCGGCCTCTCCTTGTACCTCTTCGGGACACCGGGCCAGGACCGCTTCTGGTTCCTGTGGGACGAACTGTCACAAGGCGCCCTCGGAGCCGTGGTCCTCGCGGACACCCGGCGACTGGAGGACTGCTTTCCGGCGGTCGACTACTTCGAGCACCGGCGCATCCCCTTCGTGGTGGCCGTCAACTGCTTCGCAGGGGCGCGCGCCTACGCCGCTCACGACGTCTCCCGCGCCCTCGACCTGGACCAGGGGACTCCCGTGGTCCTGTGCGACGCGCGGGACCGGGCCTCCGGCAAGGACGTACTGATCCGCCTGGTCGAGTACGCCGGGCGGATGCACACCGCCCGGCTCCTGGACTCGGTGAGCTGAACCGACGCCTCAGCTCGACACGCCGTTCATCGCGACCACCTTGTCGACAGTGACCCTGACCAACAGCTCACCCGGGACGCCGTTTCGCGCGCCGAACTCCTCGGCGCGTTCATCGCCCATGTACCGTGCGGCGATCCGGGTGGCCCAGTGGCGCACCTCGGCCAGGTCGTCCGAGAGCCGGGCGCGTCCGTTCAGCGTCACGAAGGAGAACGGCGGTCGGTCGTCGTCCACGCAGAGCGCGACCCGTCCGTCACGGGTGAGATTGCGCCCTTTCACGGTTTTCTCACCGGTGTTGAAAACCAGGTCGTCGCCGTCCAGCAGGAACCAGATCGGAGCGAGATGAGGGCTCCCGTCGGCCCGGACCGTCGCCAGCTTCCCGGTGCGGGTGCCGTGCGAGACGAACGCCCGCCATTCCTCGTCGGTCATCTTCTGTGCCATACGCCCATCCTGCTTGCCCGGACGGCGGCGGTGGGGAAGGCTGGCGGAGAAATCCTCCGGCCAGGGGGAGACGTCACACGGGGAGACGGAACATGGCGCAGAACCAGAGACTCGGCTGGCTCCTGGACGATCTGACCGAGCGGGTCGACCACGTACGGCACGCGCTGGTCCTGTCGAACGACGGGCTGGTCACCGGTGCGAGTACCGGCCTGCGCCGCGAGGACGCCGAGCATCTGGCCGCCGTCGCCTCCGGCCTGCACAGCCTGGCCAAGGGGTCGGGGCGCCACTTCGGCGCGGGTGGGGTGCGGCAGACGATGATCGAGTTCGACGACGCCGTGCTGTTCGTCACCGCCGCCGGCGCCGGGAGCTGTCTGTGCGTGCTCAGCGGCGCGGAGACCGACATCGGCCAGATCGCCTACGAGATGACGCTGCTCGTCAACCGCGTCGGCGAACACCTGGGCGTGGGCGCCCGGCAGCCCGAGCACACTCCGACAGCGGACTTCTGACACTTCAACGAGAGTGGGCTTCTGACCTGCTCGTTCGTCTTCACCCATGGAGTTATCCACAGGCTCACATCACGGTGCGTGAATCCGGCTACGGTGTGTGCACGGCTTACGCACAAGGCGTGAGCGACCCACTCCACGGGGGAGTACGACCATGTCCGCAAGCACCTGCGCCCCACCCCGCTCCATCACCTGCACGCCGAGTCACGCGGCCCGGGAACTGGGCCTCAGGCGAGGGGAGTTCGACCTGGCGGTCCGTCTCGGCCGCATCCGGACGGTGCCCGACGAGGGCGGTGGGGGAGGCCGTCGGGTCGAGCGGACGGAGCTCGACCGGCTGCGCGCCCAGGACGGCTTCCCGGAAACCCTCCGGCAGCGCGTGCGGGTCGTGGGCACCGCGGAGGGGGCCGCGCTCATGAAGATCCCGGCGGGCAGGTTCACCCGCCTCGCGCGTCTGGGACTGCTGGTCCCGGTCCGCTTCTACCTGAACCGCTACCGAGCTGTGGTGTGGCTCTATCTGGCCGAGGAACTGAGGGAGTTCGTGGCCGCCGACGAGAACGCGTCCCTGCTCAAGGGGCGTACGCCCGAGACCCTGAGGAGCCAGGTCGCGGCGGGTGTGGACCTGCGCGCCCGCAACTGGCGCGGACGGCATCTCGGATTCCTGCTGCGACAGGCCGAGGATCCGTGGGCGAGGGCCGGGGCCATGGCCGCCTTCCTCTCGCCCGTCGAGGTCGCGGACGTCGTCCGCGATCCCTCCGAGCGGGCCCGGTTGAACCGGCTGCGGCCCGCGTCGCTCGACCACAGTGCCCCGGGGTCGCCCTCCGCGCACCTCGCGGAGGAACTGATGACGGCGCACGACGCGGACGAGATCGCCTGGCTCCGAAGCGAGCTCGCTCAGGCGGTGCGGGAGGCACGCGCCCACTCTCCCGCCCCGCGCCCGGCCCCACGACACGGCTCGCCCACACCGCCGAATCCCGCACCACGGCTCGCGCCCACGCACCGGGTCGTGTCCGCGCCTTTGCCGCGCACCGAGCCCGCGCCCGCCGCCCGGAAGTCCGCGCCGGAAGAGCCGCGCACACCGCGAGGACTGCGCGCCTGGCTGCGCCGCAGAAGCCCCCGCCCCCGGCATGCGGAGGCCGAGGCCTGAACGCCAGAGGCCCGAGGCTGAACACCCACGACGGGTGTGACGGGTGTGACGGGTGTGACGATGTGGCCTACTGCGGAGCGGCCACTTGGAGGGACCTGAAGAGGCCCTCCTGGACGACCGAGACGAGCAGACGTCCCTGAAGGTCGTAGATGCGCCCGCGAGCCAGACCCCGGCCGCCCACCGCGACCGGCGACTCCTGGTCGTACAGGAACCACTCGTCCGCGCGGAACGGCCGGTGGAACCACATGGCGTGGTCCAGGGACGCCATGTCGAAGTTCCGCGGGCCCCACAGGGGTTCGATCGGAATGCGGACCGCGTCGAGCAAGGTCATGTCGCTCGCGTAGGTCAGCGCGCAGGTGTGCACCAGCGGGTCGTCGCCGAGCGGCCCGACCGCGCGCATCCACACGGCGCTGCGCGGCTCGGCGCCCTGGATCTCCTCGGCGTGCCAGCGCAGCCGGTCGACGTAGCGGATGTCGAAGGGCTGACGGCGCGCCATCAGCTCCAACTGCTCGGGCAGCGCGCCCAGATGCTTGCGGATCTCCTCGGTGACCGTCGGCAGCGACTCCGGGTGCGGCATCTCGCGGGCCGGCGGCAACTGATGCTCGAACGGTCCTTCCTCAGGCTTGTGAAAGGAGGCGGTCAGATTGAAGATCGTGCGGCCCTGCTGCACCGCCGTGACCCGGCGCGTCGTGAACGAACGTCCGTCGCGGACCCGCTCCACCTGGTACACGATCGGCACGCCCGGCCGGCCCGGACGCAGGAAGTACGCGTGCAGCGAGTGCACGGGCCGGCCGCCGTCCGTGGTGCGCCCGGCGGCCACCAGCGCCTGGCCCGCGACCTGGCCGCCGAAGACCCGCTGCAGGGACTCCTGCGGGCTTCGGCCACGGAAGATGTTGACCTCTATCTGCTCCAGGTCGAGCAGGTCGACCAGTGTGTCGGCCGGGTTCGTCATCGGTGGGTTTCTCCTTGGCTCGCGGCCGGGCGCGGACGGTTCACAGCTGGCCGACATCGGTGACGCGGACCACGGCACGGCCCTCGGCGTCGGAGGCCGCCAGGTCGACCTCCGCGCTGATGCCCCAGTCGTGGTCGTCGTTCGGGTCGTCGAAGATCTGGCGGACGCGCCAGAGGCCGTTCTCCGGCTTCTCCTTGATCACCAGCAGCTTGGGGCCGCGGGCGTCGGGACCGGTGCCGAGGTCGTCGTACTCGTCCCAGTACTTGTCCATCGCCTCGCCCCACGCGTCGGCGTCCCAGCCGGATTCGGCGTCCATCTCGCCGAGTTCCTCGACCTGGTCCAGGGCCGCGAGTTCCACACGACGGAACAGGGCGTTGCGGACGAGGACGCGGAAGGCGCGCGCGTTGGCGGTGACCGGCTTGACCTCGTCGGCCTTCTCCTGGGCCTCCTCGGCGGTCATCTCCTCCGGGTTGGCCAGCTGCTCCCACTCGTCCAGCAGGCTGGAGTCCACCTGGCGCACCATCTCGCCGAGCCACTCGATCAGATCCTGGAGATCCTCGGACTTCAGGTCGTCCGGGATGGTGTGGTCGAGTGTCTTGTAGGCGCTGGCGAGGTAGCGCAGCACGATGCCCTCGGTGCGGGCCAGCTCGTAGAAGGACACCAACTCCGTGAAGGACATGGCCCGTTCGTACATGTCGCGGATCACGGACTTCGGCGACAGCGGGTGGTCGCCGACCCACGGGTGGCTCTTGCGGTAGGTGTTGTACGCGTGGAAGAGCAACTCCTCCAGCGGCTTCGGGTACGAGATGTCCTGGAGGCGCTCCATGCGCTCCTCGTACTCGACACCGTCCGCCTTCATCGCGGCCACGGCCTCGCCGCGCGCCTTGTTCTGCTGGGCGACGAGGATCTGCCGCGGGTCGTCCAGCGTGGACTCGACCACGGACACCATGTCGAGTGCGTAGGACGGCGACTCGGGGTCGAGGAGTTCGAACGAGGCCAGTGCGAACGTGGACAGCGGCTGGTTGAGCGCGAAGTCCTGCTGCAGGTCGACCGTGAGACGGACGATGCGGCCCTCGGCGTCAGGCGTGTCGAGCTTCTCGACGATCCCGCCGTCCAGGAGCGAGCGGTAGATCGCGATCGCGCGGCGGATGTGCCTCAACTGCTGCTTGCGCGGCTCGTGGTTGTCCTCGAGGAGGTGACGCATCGCCTCGAACGCGTTGCCGGGCCGGGCGATCACCGAGAGCAGCATCGTGTGCGTCACCCGGAAGCGCGACGTCAGCGGCTCGGGATCGGAGGCGATCAGCTTCTCGAAGGTGTTCTCCGTCCAGCCGACGAAGCCCTCCGGTGCCTTCTTGCGCACCACCTTGCGGCGCTTCTTCGGGTCGTCGCCGGCCTTCGCGAGGGCCTTCTCGTTCTCGATGACGTGCTCGGGCGCCTGCGCGACGACGAGCCCCGCCGTGTCGAAGCCCGCCCGGCCGGCCCGGCCCGCGATCTGGTGGAACTCGCGCGCCCGCAGTGTGCGTACGCGGTTGCCGTCGTACTTGGTCAGGGCCGTGAACAGCACCGTGCGAATGGGCACGTTGACGCCCACGCCGAGCGTGTCGGTGCCGCAGATGACCTTCAGCAGGCCGGCCTGGGCGAGCTTCTCCACCAGGCGCCGGTACTTGGGCAGCATGCCGGCGTGGTGGACGCCGATGCCGTGGCGGACGTAACGGGACAGGTTGCGGCCGAACTTGGTGGTGAAGCGGAAGTTGCCGATCAGCTCGGCGATCTGTTCCTTCTCCTCGCGCGAGCACATGTTGATGCTCATCAGCGCCTGCGCCCGCTCCACGGCCTGAGCCTGCGTGAAGTGCACGATGTACACCGGAGCCTGCCTGGTCTCCAGCAGGTCGGTGAGGGTCTCGGTGAGCGGGGTCAGTTTGTACTCGTAGGAGAGCGGCACGGGGCGGGTCGCCGAGCGGACCACCGACGTGGGGCGGCCGGTGCGCCGAGCGAGGTCCTTCTCGAAGAAGGACACATCGCCCAAAGTGGCCGACATCAGGATGAACTGCGCCTGGGGGAGCTCCAGCAGCGGGATCTGCCAGGCCCAGCCGCGGTCGCCCTCCGCGTAGAAGTGGAACTCGTCCATCACGACCTGGCCGACGTCCGCTGCCTTGCCGTCACGCAAGGCGATGGACGCGAGGACCTCGGCCGTGCAGCAGATCACCGGCGCGTCCGAGTTCACCGAGGCGTCGCCGGTGAGCATGCCGACGTTCTCGGTGCCGAAGATCTTGCACAGCTCGAAGAACTTCTCCGACACCAGCGCCTTGATCGGGGCCGTGTAGAAGGTGACCTCGTCCCGTGCCAGCGCGGCGAAGTGGGCGCCCGCGGCGATCATGCTCTTGCCGGACCCGGTGGGCGTCGAGACGATCACGTTCGCCCCGGAGACCACCTCGATCAGCGCCTCCTCCTGGTGCGGATAGAGGGTGAGGCCGCGCTCCTGGGCCCACGACTCGAAGGCTTCGTACAGGGCATCGGGGTCGGCGGTCGGCGGCAGCTGATCGATGAGGGTCACGCACCCATCTTGCCTGGCCTTCTCCCCGAGAGGGGAATCGGCTGCCGGTGCGAAGACCGCGGCCGCTACGCTGTGTCGCCGACAGCGCGTCAGCGCACCGGGTCAACTGGACAGCGGCACACGAGGAATGGGGCGGGAAGCGGCCATGATGGGACCAGCACACTCACTGTCGGGGGCCGCGGCCTGGCTCGGGGTCGGAGCGGCAGCCGCCGCGACCGGTCATGCGATGCCCTGGCCCGTTCTCCTCGTCGGCGCGCTGATCTGCGCCGGTGCCGCACTCGCACCGGACCTCGATCACAAGGCGGCGACCATCTCGCGCTCCTTCGGGCCGATCTCCCACGGGATCTGCGAGATCGTCGACAAGCTGTCCTACGTCGTCTACAAGGCGACCAGGAAGCAGGGCGACCCGCGCCGCAACGGCGGCCACCGCACGCTGACACACACCTGGCTCTGGGCGGTCCTGCTCGGCGCCGGCTGCTCGGCGGCGGCGCTCGCGGGGGGCCGCTGGGCCGTGCTGGCGATCCTGTTCGTGCACATGGTGCTGGCGATCGAAGGCCTGTTGTGGCGGGCGGCCCGGGGCTCCAGCAGCGACATCCTGGTCTGGCTGCTCGCGGCGACCAGCGCGTGGATCCTCGCGGGAATCCTCGACAAGCCGGGCAACGGTTCCGACTGGCTCTTCACCCAGCCAGGCCAGGAGTACCTGTGGCTGGGACTGCCGATCGTGCTGGGCGCGCTCGTGCACGACATCGGGGACGCGCTGACCGTCTCCGGCTGCCCGATCCTGTGGCCCATCCCGCTGGGCCGCAAGCGCTGGTACCCGATCGGCCCGCCGAAGGCGATGCGGTTCCGGGCCGGCAGCTGGGTCGAGCTGAAGGTGCTGATGCCCGCGTTCATGCTGCTCGGGGGAGTGGGCTGCGCCGCGGCCCTCAACGTGATCTGACGTACCCCTCCCGCTCAGCTCGCCTCGCTCGACTCCGCCCCGCCGTACTGCCGCTCGAACCGGGCGATGCGGCCCTCGGTGTCCACCGTGCGGGCCTTGCCCGTGAAGAAGGGGTGGCTCTCGGAGGAGATCTCCACGTCGATCACCGGGTACGTCTCACCGTCGTCCCACTCGATGGTCTGCTCGCTGTTCGCGGTGGACCGGGTGAGGAACGCGTATCCGGCGGCGCGGTCACGGAAGACCACGGGGCGGTAGTCGGGGTGCTTGTCCTGCTGCATGGCGGCTCCTCGCGCGCGGCGGTGGGGCAGGGGAGGTCCAGGGTATCCGGGTCAGCCGGACAAGGAGTCCTCATCGACGATGTGCATCGCGGCCTCCTCGGCGGAGGCGGCAGCGCCGTCGATACCGACGTCGGTGGCCACGAGGGCGCTCTCCTCGTCCTCGTGCGCCCCTTCGTCGGGGGCCACGAGACGGCCGGAGCGCATGGTGCCGACCTCGTTGTCCAGGAGTTCCCCGTCGGTGCCGGAGCAGTCGCCGATGCCGTCGCCGTCGACGACGGCCATATCGGGCAGCTCCTCGGCGAGCCGCTGGTCCAGCGTCTCCCCGGCGTGCCGCTCCGATGCCGTCACGCCGTCGTGCTCGACCGCCCAGGGGCGCTCGGGAGGGGACCAGCCCCGGTCGAGGGGATCCTCGACGCCGTCGAAGTCCAGCGTGTCCTCGACGTCGAGCACGCCCGTGTCCTCCCGGATCTCGGAGGCGTCGGGCTGGTAGACGTCATCCCCCCATCCGTCGCTTTTCACGGGAACCTCCAGGTCATGAGCACGGCCGCGTACCACCGTGAAGGGCGGTGGCCCGTCGGCGCGCCGGGCACGGAGTGTGCACGCCGAGAACCGGAAGGTTCCCCGGTGTTCCCCGTACCGGTGCCGCTATCCAGCCTTCCACCCCTGTTCGGGACCGCGCAACGGCACGGCACCTGGCTCGGGGCCGAACGGCTTCGCGGCGGCCGTCGGGCGGGCGGCATGCCCCCCGCCCGACGGCCGCCCCCGCACCCCTGGCCCGGACAAGCCCCTCACCCCACCGGCCGGACAAGCTTCTTGCCCCACCGGCCCGGATGCCCGCGGCACTCCGGGCCGGATGCCTCTCACCCGTGCCACGACCGCCACAGCGCCGCGTACGCCCCGTCCGCAGCCACGAGGGCCTCATGGCTGCCCAGCTCGCTGATGCGGCCGTTCTCCACGACCGCGATCACATCGGCGTCATGGGCGGTGTGCAGGCGGTGGGCGATGGCGACCACGGTGCGGCCGTCGAGGACGCGCGCGAGGGAGCGTTCCAGGTGACGTGCCGCGCGAGGGTCGAGCAGCGAGGTCGCCTCGTCCAGGACCAGCGTGTGCGGGTCGGCCAGCACCAGCCTCGCCAGAGCGATCTGCTGGGCCTGCGCCGGGGTCAGCGCCAGTCCGCCGGAGCCGACCTCGGTGTCCAGGCCGTCGTCCAGCGCCCGCGCCCAGCCGTCCGCGTCGACCGCGCCGAGTGCCGCCCACAGCTCGGCGTCCTGCGCGTCGCTCCGGGCCAGCAGGAGGTTGTCCCGCAGCGAGCCGACGAAGACGTGGTGCTCCTGGTTGACGAGGGCGACATGCGAGCGGACGCGTTCGGCGGGCATCCGGGACAGCTCGGCGCCGCCGAGGGTGATGCGGCCGTCCCGGGGCGCGTAGATCCCGGCGAGCAGCCTGCCCAGCGTGGACTTGCCCGCGCCGGAGGGGCCGACCAGGGCCAGCCGGGTGCCCGGAGCGACCGCCAGGGACACCTCGCGCAGCACGTCGACCCCCTCGCGGTAGCCGAAGTGCACCTGGTCCGCGTGGACGTCCCGGCCCCGCGGAGCCAGCGCCGAGTCCCCGGCGGCCGGCTCGATGTCCCGCACGCCGACCAGCCGGGCCAGCGACACCTGGGCGACCTGCACCTCGTCGTACCAGCGCAGGATCAGGTTCACCGGGTCGACCAGCATCTGGGCGATGAGCGCGCCCGTGGTCAGCTGTCCGACTCCGATCCAGCCCCGCAGGACGAAGAAGCCGCCGACCATGAGGGCCGAGCCGAGCACGATGACGTGGACGGCGTTGATCACCGGGAAGAGCACCGAGCGCAGCCAGAGGGTGTAGCGCTCCCAGGCGGTCCACTCCTTGATCCGCCGCTCCGACAGTTCGATGCGACGGGCGCCGAGGCGGTGCGCCTCGACGGTACGGCCCGCGTCCACGGTCTCGGCGAGCGCGGCGGCGACCGCCGCGTACCCGGCGGCCTCGGAGCGGTAGCCGGAGGGAGCCCGCTTGAAGTACCAGCGGCATCCGACCACCAGCACCGGGAGCGCGAGCAGGACGGCGGCGGCCAGGGGCGGGGCCGTCACGACGAGCCCGCCGAGCAGCAGCAGCGCCCATACGACACCGATGGCGAGCTGCGGGACCGCCTCCCGCATGGCGTTGGCCAGGCGGTCGATGTCGGTGGTGATGCGGGACAGCAGATCGCCCGTGCCCGCCCGCTCCAGCACGCCCGGGGGCAGTCCCACCGAGCGGACGAGGAAGTCCTCGCGCAGATCGGCCAGCATGCGCTCGCCGAGCATGGCGCCCCGCAGCCGCACCTCCCGGACGAACGCGGTCTGGACTACCAGCGCGAGCAGGAACAGTCCGGCCGTCAGCCCCAGGTGAAGGTCGCGGGCCCGGTCCGACACGCGCTCGACGAGCCCGCCGAGCAGGTACGGGCCGACCATGGACGCGACGACGGCCACGGTGTTGACGCCGATGAGCAGCAGGAAGGACCGGCGGTGCCGGCGGAACAGCTCGGTGACGTAGGCGCGTACGGTCGTGGCCGCGCCGACGGGCAGGGTGGTGGCGGTCGTCGGAGCCGCCGGGTCGTACGCCGGTGGCGCAACGCCGATCATGCGCTCTCCTCGATCTCTTCCAGTTCTTCCAGTTCGTTCAGTTCTTCCAGCGGTCCGAGTGGGTCAAGCGGGGTGCCTCCGTCGCCGGGGGCCTGTTCGCCGAGGGCCTGTTCGTCCTCGGTCTCCCGCGTCACCACGGCCCGGTACCTGGGCTCGGACTCGATCAGTTCCCGGTGGACGCCGACCGCCACGACCTTGCCCTCGTGGACCAGGGCGACCCCGTCGGCGCGGTCCAGCAGCAACGGGGAGGAGGTGAACACCACCGTCGTCCGCCCCGAGCGCACCCGGCGCAGCCCCTCCGCGATCCGTGCCTCGGTGTGCGAGTCGACCGCGGAGGTCGGCTCGTCCAGCACCAGCACCTCCGGGTCCGTGACGAGGGACCGGGCCAGGGCGAGCCGCTGGCGCTGGCCGCCCGACAGGGAACGCCCGCGCTCGGTGATGCGGGCGTCCATCGGATCGGCAGCGTCCAGGGAACCCTGCGCCAGGGCGTCCAGCACGTCCCCGCACTGTGCGGCGGCGAGCGCGTCCTCGGCCCGTACGGCACCGGAGGCGGGCACGTCGAGCAGCTCGCGCAGAGTGCCGGAGAGCAGTACCGGGTCCTTGTCCTGGACGAGGACGGCGGTGCGGGCGTTGTCGAGGGGAACGTCGTCGAGCGGTACGCCGCCCAGCAGCACCGTGGGGCCCGGATCGGCGGTGTGCCCGCCCAGACGTTCCGCGAGCCGGCCGGCCGCGTCCGGGTCGCCGCAGACCACGGCGGTGAAGCGGTGGGCGGGCGCGAGCAGTCCGGTGTCGGGGTCGTACAGATCGCCGCCCAGGACCTCGGCCTCGCGGGACCCACCGGCGTCCGTGGTCCGCTGGAGCGCCAGCACGCCTGCGGCCCGCTTCGCCGACGGACGGGAGAAGGAGTACGCCATGGCGATCTCCTCGAAGTGCCGCAGCGGGTAGTTGAGGATCATCACCGCGCTGTAGACGGTGACGAGTTCACCGATGGTGATCCGGCCCTGGCGAGCCAGGCCGACGCCGTGCCAGACGACGACGATCAACAGCAGTCCGGGCAGCAGCACCTGGATGGCGGAGATCAGCGACCACATCCGCGCGCTGCGCACGGCCGCGTGCCGTACCTCCTGCGAGGCCCGGCGGTAGCGGTCGAGGAACAGCTCCTCGCCACCGATGCCGCGCAGCACCCGCAGCCCGGCGACGGTGTCCGAGGCCAGCTCGGTGGCCCGGCCCGCCTTCTCGCGCTGGGCGTCGGCGCGGCGGGTGGCCCGGGGCAGCAGCGGCAGCACCGCGAGCCCCACGACCGGCAGACCGACGGCGACGACCACCCCCAGGGCGGGCTGGTAGACCAGCAGGCCGACACAGACCACGACGACGGTCAACGCGGCCGCGGTGAACCGGGAGACGGCCTCGACGAACCAGCCGATCTTCTCCACGTCGCCGGTGGAGACGGCCACCACCTCGCCGGCGGCCACCCGCCGGGTCAGCGTCGAGCCCAGCAGGGCCGCCTTGCGTGCCAGCAGCTGCTGGACCCGGGCGGCGGCCGTGATCCAGTTGGTGATGGCAGCCCGGTGCAGAAAGGTGTCGCCCACGGCGATGCACACGCCGCACAGCAGCAACAGCGCGCCGGTCAGGGCCAGTCGGGTACCGGAACGGTCGATGACCGCCTGGACGGCGAGTCCGACGCAGAAGGGCAGCGCGGAGACGCCGACGAAGTGCAGTACGCCCCAGGCCAGCGCCTTGAGCTGGCCGCCCGCTTGGTTGCGCCAGAGCCACCACAGAAAGCGCGGACCCGAACGAGCGTCTGGTTGGCCCGGGTCTCGGTACGGAAGGTCTTGAATCTGCATGACGTCCCAGTGGCTCGTGTCAGGGAAGGGAGGCGGAGAAAGAGCGGCGAACGGAGCGCGGAGTGCGGAGTGCGGCGTGGCCGGGAAGGCGGTGACAGGTGGAGGTGATGACACGCGAAGTCGGTGACAAGCTGTGAAAGCGTCGCGTCGCAGAGCGGCGAATTTCAAACGGTTTTCCCGCCGACGGGCGAGATCCGCCGCGTCCGGGCCAGGTGCTGTCGCCCGGAGACGCGATCGCCCGGCACTCGTACGCCGGGACTCTTTCGCCTGGCACTCGTGCGCCCGTCACTCGTGTGGCGGACAGCCGTCAGCGGTACCCGGTCGCTGCCCCAAGTGTCCGAAACGGACCACCATCAGCCGGAACGTGATGCCACCATGGTCGGGTGAAGATCAACGGCATGCGGCGTGCGACGGTCGCGGTGGCCGCTCTCGGGACCCTTCTGTCAGCGCTTTCCGCCTGCGGTGCCGCCATGGAGCCGGGCGCGGCGCACGCCGGTGGCGAGCCGGGGCCTGAGGGCCAGGCCGTGCGCGGCCCCGACGACTCCGGGCGCCCGTCCTCCGACCCGACCCGCATCCCGGGCGTCGGAGACCGCCTCTACCGGCAGATTCCGGCCGAATCGAGCCAGGTCGTGGCCGTCTACGGCCTCGGCCGGAACTCGGCCCGCTCCATGCTCGTGCTGTACACCCGGCACGGCACCGAGTGGCGCCAGGTACGCAATTGGCACGCCCACAACGGCCGCCGGGGCTGGACGACAGACCACCGGATGGACGACAGACGCAGCCCGGTCGGCGTATTCACCCTCTCCGACGCGGGGGGTGTCCTTCCCGACCCCGGGACCCGGCTGCCGTACGACCACGACGAGGGTGCCTATGCGCCACCCTCCGCATGGGACGCGGACCACCAGCACGACTTCGACTACGTCATCGCCATCGACTACAACCGCGTCAAGGGCACACCGCCCCACAACACCACGCGCCCCGAGGGCGTGGAGAAGGGCGGCGGCATCTGGCTGCATCTCGACCACGGCAGCGGCACCTCGGCCTGCATCAGCGTCTCCGAGGAGGCCATGAGGTATCTGCTGCGCACCCTCGACCCCGCCCGGCATCCCGTGGCGGTCATGGGAGACATGGCGGAGCTGCGCGCCTGACCTCCTGCTGAGGCCGGCGGGGCGGGGTGAGCCTTCCCGCGCGCGGCTCCGCTCCTGTCCCGGAGCAGGGCCGCTGCCGTTCAGCAGCCCCTGGCCGGCTCTCCGTCGATCAGTGTGTCCAGCAGCACGCCCAGTGCCTGGCGCTCCTTCTCCGTCAGCGGCGCGAGGATCTCCTCGGCGGCCGACCGGCGCGCACCGCGCAGCTCGCGCAGGGTCGCCCTGCCCTCGTCGGTCAGCTCGATCCGGGTCACCCTGCGGTTGCTCGGGTCCGGCACCCGGCGCACCTTGCCGCCCGCCTCCAGCCCGTCGACCAGGGTCGTCACCGCACGCGGCACCACCTCCAGACGCTCGGCGAGATCGGCCATGCGCGGGGGCGAGCCGTAGTGCGCGAGGGTGCGCAGAAGCCGGGACTGGGCCGGGGTGACGCCCAGCTCACGCCGCTCCAGGTGGCGTTTCTGGATGCGGTGCACCCGGCGGGTGAGCCGCAGCAACTGCTCGGCGAGCAGGCCGTCGGGATCTGGGGTGCTCATGCGGGAACAATATCAGGACGCCGTTCATTGTGAGTATAGGTAACAATGAGCTAAGGTCCGTAAGTCATCGTCGGTCGATCTCCGGGCCGGCGCCCGCACCTTCTTAGGGAGCCCATGCACCCCGACCGTGAAATCTCCTGGACCCCACCCGTCGGCGCGGCCGAACAGCCCCGGCAGGTCCGCCGCATCCTCAAACTCTTCCGTCCCTACCGCGCGCGGCTCGCGATCGTCGGCCTGCTGGTCGGCGCCTCCTCGCTGGTCTCGGTGGCCACACCGTTCCTGCTCAAGGAGACCCTCGACGTCGCGATCCCGCAGGGCCGCACCGGACTGCTGAGCCTGCTCGCGCTCGGCATGATCCTCAGCGCGTTCCTGGCCGGCGTCTTCGGCGTGCTGCAGACGCTGATCTCGACCACCGTCGGCCAGCGCGTCATGCACGACCTGCGCACCGCCGTCTACGGCCGCCTGCAGCGCATGTCCCTCGCCTTCTTCACCCGCACCCGCACCGGCGAGGTGCAGTCCCGCATCGCCAACGACATCGGCGGCATGCAGGCCACCGTCACCTCCACCGCGACCTCATTGGTCTCCAACGTCACCAGCGTCGTCGCCACCGTCGTGGCCATGATCGCCCTGGACTGGCGGCTCACGATCGTCTCGCTGCTCCTGCTGCCGGTGTTCGTGTGGATCAGCCGCCGGGTCGGCAACGAACGCAGAAAGATCACCACCCAGCGCCAGAAGCAGATGGCCGCCATGGCCGCCACCGTCACCGAGTCGCTGTCCGTCAGCGGGATCCTGCTCGGCCGCACCATGGGCCGTGCCGACTCGCTCACCGCGGGCTTCGCCGAGGAGTCCGAGCGCCTGGTCGACCTCGAGGTCAGATCGAACATGGCCGGCCGCTGGCGCATGGCCGTCATCACGATCGTCATGGCCGCGATGCCCGCCGTCATCTACTGGACCGCCGGCCTGGCCCTCCAGCTCGGAGGCCCCCAGGTCTCGCTCGGCACGATCGTCGCGTTCGTCTCGCTCCAGCAGGGCCTGTTCCGCCCCGCCGTGAGCCTGCTCGCGACCGGCGTCCAGATCCAGACGTCCCTCGCGCTCTTCCAGCGCATTTTCGAGTACCTGGACCTGCCCGTCGACATCACCGAACGCGAGCAGCCCGTCCACCTCGACGCGATCAAGGGCGAGGTCCGCTTCGAGAACGTCGAGTTCCGCTACGACGACAAGGGCGGCCCGGTCCTCGACGGCATCGACCTCACCGTGCCCGCCGGCGGCAGCCTCGCCGTCGTGGGTCCGACCGGCGCCGGCAAGTCCACGCTCGGCTATCTGGTGCCCCGGCTGTACGACGTCACCGGCGGCCGCGTCACCCTGGACGGTGTGGACGTCCGCGACCTCGACTTCGACACCCTCGCCCGCGCGGTCGGCGTCGTCTCGCAGGAGACGTACCTCTTCCACGCCTCTGTCGCTGACAATCTCCGCTTCGCCAAGCCCGACGCCACCGACGAGGAGCTGTACGCGGCGGCCCGCGCCGCACAGATCCACGACCACATAGCCGCGCTGCCGGACGGCTACGACACGGTGGTCGGCGAACGCGGCCACCGATTCTCCGGTGGCGAGAAGCAGCGCCTGGCCATAGCCCGTACCATCCTGCGCGACCCGCCCGTCCTCATTCTCGACGAGGCGACCAGCGCCCTGGACACCCGTACCGAGGCAGCCGTCCAGGATGCCATCGACGCCCTGTCGGCCAACCGGACGACCGTCACCATCGCCCACCGCCTGTCCACCGTCCGGGACGCCGACCAGATAGTCGTCCTCGACTCCGGCCGCGTCGCCGAGCGGGGCACGCACGAGGAACTGCTGGAGCGGGACGGCCGGTACGCGGCCCTCGTACGCCGCGACGCGCGTCTGGAGCCTGCGAGCTGACGCCGGTTCGGTCACTGGACCGAGGCGCGACCTGAGCCGACAAGCTGACGATATGTCGGATTTACGGCCATATGCGTATTACCGTGCCCGCATGCAGACGAACACTCCGCGACGGAGCACGATGCGACTGACGCGCCGAGGCAAGCTCGTCCTCGTCGTGGCAGGCGCCGCCCTGGCCGGCACCGCCGTGGCGGTGCCGCTGCTGATCCTGGACGGCCACGAGGCGACGAAGCCCGCCACGCTGGTCATCCCCGAGGGCTGGCGCGCCGGCCAGATCTACGACGCCGTCGACAAGGCCCTCAAGCTGCCCCCGGGCAGCACCCGCAAGTCCGTCGGCAAAGCGGGGCTGAAGTTGCCGAACGGCGCCGAGGGCAACCCGGAGGGTTACCTCTTCCCGGCCACCTATCCCGTGGCGAAGGGCGCCACCCCGGACTCGCTGCTGCGGCTCATGGTCGACACCGCGAACAGGAGATTCAACGCTGCGCCGGTCGCGGCCGGCGCCCAGCGCAGCGCGATGAACGTGTACCAGGCCGTCACCATCGCGAGCATCGTCCAGGCCGAGGCCGGCACGAAGGCCGACATGGGGAGGGTGGCCCGGGTCGTCCTCAACCGGCTGGAACGAGGCATGCCGCTGCAGATGGACTCCACCCTCAACTACGCGCTGAACCGCAGCACGCTGAGCACCAGCGTCAACGACACGCAGGTCGACAACCCCTACAACTCCTACCAGCGCATGGGCCTGCCACCCACCCCGATCGACAACCCGGGTGAGGAAGCGATGCACGCCGTGCTGAACCCGGCGCCGGGCGACTGGCTGTACTTCGTCACGGTCAAGCCCGGCGACACCCGCTTCACCTCCGACTACGCCCAGCACCAGCGCAACGTGGCCGACTTCAACGCCTACCAGGCCGCCAGGACGCAGTCGCTGACTCCGAGTTCGCCCCCGGCCTCAACCCCGACCGCGACTCCGACCCCCACCCCGACTTCGAGTCAGAGCCCACAGCCGAGCGTCTCGCAGTAGTCACTGGGCACACGGCAGCCGTACCGACACCCGGCCGTCGGCCCGCAGCGCCGACGAGGCGTCACACGGCGACCGGCTCCCCGGCCGCCAGCAGTCGCCTGATGTCCCGGACAGCCGCGCGTCCGGCGCGGTTGGCGCCGACGGTGCTCGCGGAGGGACCGTAGCCGACCAGGTGGATCCGCGGGTCGGCGACCGAGCGGGTCCCCTCGACCCGGATCCCCCCGCCCGGCTCGCGCAGCCGCAGCGGCCTGAGGTGGTCGAGGGCGGCCCGGAACCCGGTCGCCCACAGGATGATGTCCGCGTCCACGCGCTTGCCGGTGTCCCACTCCACCCCGTCCGGGGTGATCCGGTCGAACATCGGCTGCCGGTCGAGGACACCGTCCGCCAGGCCCTGTCGGATGGCGTCGTTGAGAGGCAGGCCGGTGACGGAGACCACGCTCCTCGGCGGCAGCCCCTGCCGGACCCGCTCTTCCACCAGCGCCACGGCCGCCCGGCCGACGTCCTCGCTGAACGGCCCCTCGCGGAAGACGGGGGGCCGCCGCGTGACCCAGGTGGTGGCGGCCGCGTACGGGGCGATCTCCAGCAGATGCTGCGTACCGGACGCGCCGCCGCCCACGACCACGACCCGCTGCCCGGCGAACTCCTCGGGGCCGTTGTACTGAGCGGTGTGCAGTTGCCGTCCCCGGAAGGACTCCTGGCCGGCATAGCGCGGCCAGAAGGGCCGGTCCCAGGTGCCGGTCGCGTTGATCAGGGCACGGGTCGACCAGGTGCCGGCCGAGGTCTCCACGAGCAGCCGCCCGTTCCGGAGACCGTCGCCGTCGCCCTCACCCTCACCCGTGGACCGTACGGCCGTCACGTCGACGGGGCGCCGTACCCGCAGGTCGAAGGCGCGCTCGTACCGGTCGAAGTACTCGGAGATCACCTGCGCCGACGGCCGCTCCGGATCGGCGTCCGTCAGCTCCATGCCGGGCAGCGCGTGCATGCCGTGCACCTTGCCGTACGTCAGCGACGGCCAGCGGAACTGCCAGGCGCCGCCCGGCCCGGGGGAGTGGTCGAGGACCACGAAGTCGCGGTCCGGCTCGAAACCGGTGCGCCGCAGGTGATAGGCGCTGGACAGTCCGGCCTGTCCAGCGCCTATGACGACCACCTCGACCTCGCGAATATCGTTCACGCTTCCACCAACAGCCTGCCGGGCATCGATCTTCCCGGGCGGAGGTCCGTCGATGCGCCAGGATGGTGGCATGTCAGACGCCTTCACCACACGAATGCTGCACGTCACCACCGGGACCCGGGAGCGGGTCGTCGACCTCACCCGCGACTGCGCGGACTTCCTGAGCGAGGCGGCGACCGGCCGTGACGGTCTGCTCAACGTCTTCGTCCCCCACGCGACCTGCGGCATCGCCGTCATCGAGACCGGCTCCGGCAGCGACGACGACCTCCTGGCCGCTCTGCACACCCTGCTCCCCTCCGACGACCGCTGGCAGCACCGGCACGGCAGCCCCGGCCACGGCCGCGACCACGTCCTCCCCGCCCTCGTCCCACCCCACGCGACCCTCCCGGTGATCGGCGGCCGCCTGGAACTGGGGACGTGGCAGTCCGTGTGTCTGGTGGACACCAACATCTCCAACGTCGACCGTCAGGTCCGGCTGAGCTTCCTGGGCTGAGCAAGATTGCCCGGGGTGTGGCCGCCGGATCTCCGTACGCCGCGCACGCGCCGTGTCAGGCGGCCGGTGTGCCGGGCTGATCGTGGGTCGAGCAGTGGATACCGCCGCCACCGGAGGCGATGGTGTCGATCTGGACCGGCACGATGTCGCGGTCGGGGAAGTGCTCCCGCAGGATCCCGCGGGCGCGGTCGTCGGCCGTCCGGTCCCCGAACTTGGGCATGAAGACAGCGTCGTTGGCGATGTAGAAGTTGACGTAGCTCGACACGAAGTCGTCACCCCCGCCCGTGATCCTGTCGAGGTCGGGCTGTGGCAGGTCGATGATCTCGAATCGCCGGCCCCGGGCGTCCGTGGCCTTGGAGAGTACGGACCTGGCCTGGTCGGAGGAGCGCGACCAGGAGTCGGCGGGCATCCCCGGGAACGCCGTGTCCAGGAGGACCACACCGGGCGCGGTGAACCGTACGAGACTGTCGACGTGGGCGTCGGTGATGTCCTCGCCGCGGACTCCGGCCAGCCAGATCACCTTCTTCAGGCCCAGGGTGTCCTTGAGTTCGGCCTCGATCCGGTCCCGGCTCTTGCCCCGATTGCGGTTGCTGTTGACGATCGAGCTCTCGGTGATCAGCAGGGTCCCCTCGCCGTCGGTCTCCAAGGAGCCGCCCTCGGCGACCAGTGGCGCCTGGACGCGGGGGATCCCGTACTGCTGCAGCAGGGTGCGGCCGACGCGGGCGTCGTTCGCGTGCACCTGCTTGTCGCCCCACCCGTTGAAGTTGAAGTCGACCCCGACGGCCTTGCCGTTCTCTTTCACGAAGACGGGCACGATGTCGCGGGCCCACAGGTCGTCGACCTGAAGGGGGATGACCTCGACCTGGGAGCCGCAGGCCCGCTGGGCCGCGGCCAGCTGCGAGGGCCGGGCCATCACGACGACCTCTTCGTACTCCGCGACGGCGCGCGCCACCCGCGCGATGTCCTCGCGTACGTAGGGCAGGTCCTCCCCCCAGACCGACTCCAGCGCGGGCCACGACATGAAGGTGCGCGTGTGACTCTCCCACTCGGCGCCGATGTGTCGCTCTCCACCCGTTTCGGCGTCCTCGCGCGGGCTGCCGGATGCACTGCTCTGCTGTCCGAGTTCGGCGGGGTCGCAGGCCGAGGCGCCGAGCGCGACCGCGCCGACTCCGGCAAGCGTGCGCAGGACGGAACGGCGGGAGGGAGGCGGAACGGTCACATTGGGCTCCGATCGTGGACTGGCGGGACGCAGACATCCGGCCGAGTGGGGGTCACGAGGCGGCACAGTCTCACACTGACTGGAATTTCAGTCAAATTGTGTGGGCTGAGGCCCGGAGGTCATCCAGCTGCGGGCCGGAGGTCATCCAGTTGTCCCGTTTCCACCGCGATCGCCTCCGCCATGAGCTCTCGAGCGTGCTCCAGCGACAAGGCGCCGCTCAGCCATCGCGCGCTGAGCCCTTCGAGCAGCGCGGTGAGTCGTTCGGCGGATGCGGCGAGGGCTGTCGCGGGCGCCGTCGGGTGTGCTCCGCCGAGAAGCTCCGCGACCTCGCGGGCCCAGGTCGACCCGGCTTCGGCCAGATCACCCCGCAGCGCGGGGTCGAAGACCGCGCTGGCCCGCAGCTCGCCCCACGCGATGCTGTTCTCGCGGACCTCGGGCAGGTCCTGGAACTCCAGCAGGAAGGACTGCTCCAGCTCCCGCCCGGGATCGGACGGCTCGGAGGGGTCGTCCCGCTCGGCGGTGTACCGCTCCGCCCGGTCGCTGATGAACTCCAGGGTGCTGAGCAGGATGCCGGCCCGGTTCTTGAAGTGGTAGTAGATCAGCGCGGCGGACACGCCGGCTTCTGCCGCCAGCTCCTCCACCCGCAGCCCGCGCACCCCGCGGCGGGCAATGAGCCGGGCGGCCCCTTCCAGGATTGCCCTACTGCGGTCCGTCGCCACTTGATCCCTCCTGGTGGTCCACGCACCCATGGTGCCATGTTGACTGAAGTTTTAGTAAGGACTTCGTCCGCTGTCGACGCGTACGAGGGCGAAGGAACCTCGGTTCCGGTGGTCCTGGGCTGCGAACGTGCGGCAGAGGGGGGCCGGTAGGGTTCGGGGCATGGTCTCTCGCAGTACTCAGATCCTTGAAGCGGCCGCCCGGGTGATCGCCCGGCGCGGGGTCCGCGGGCTGCGCGTGGAGGAACTCGCTGCCGAGGCGGGTGTGTCCACCGCGCTGATCTACTACCACTTCAAGGACCGCACCGGGATCCTGCGCCAGACTCTCGAGTTCATCAACAAGCGCGCCGAGCGCTACACCACCAGCCGCGACCCGGACGCCCCACCGCTCAGCCCCCGCGAAGAACTCGACGACACGCTCCTCCTGGAACTTCAGGACACTGTCGAGGTGAGGGAGAACAGCTCGGCCTGGGGCGAGCTGCGGGCGAGCGCCGTCTTCGACGAGGAACTGCGCGAGGATCTCGCCAGGGCGACGCTGGTGTGGGTGCAGGACGTGGCCGCGCTGCTGGGCCAGGTGCAGCCGATGGCATCGGCGTCGGCGCTGGCCGCAGCCGGCGAGCGGCTCACCGCCCTGCTGGAGGGCCTGAGCATGCGCTGGCTCAGCGGAGGGATCCGGATCGACCACGCGCGAGACCTGATGCGGGGCGCCATCGACGCCGAACTGGCGCGGCTGGGGCAGAAGTAGAGCACCTCCCGGGGCGCCTTCCAGGGGCGCCTTGCAGAGGGCGCCTCCTCCCGGAGCGTGCCTCCCAGGGGGCGCACGATGCCGGCGCCATCCACCACCCCATGCCGTAAGGGCTGGTATCTCTCCGATCCCTCCGTATCCCCTCGCCCGATCTATTGACTGATTTTTCAGTCGGTGCCACAGTGATGCCTCCAGCGGCCGTTTCAGGCCACACGGGCTAGGGGCCGGAACCGGGCCATCTTCGCCCGCCTCCGCCTCCGCCCCCGCCCCCGCTCCCGCTTCTGTGCATCCGCAGCGGTGCGGCCTCGGCAGACATCCGGCCGCGCCTGGGCGGCGATGTCCGCCGGCATCCTGCCGACCTTCCGGAGAAGGAATGAAGACCATGGTTTCGACCGATGTGTCCGCCGGTGACGCGGGGCGGGGGCCGTCGTGCCCCTGACACCCACCGAGCGTGACCGGCTGTTGCTGTTCACCGCCGCCGAACTCGCGCGGGCCCGTCACACACGGGGGCTGAGGCTCAACGTTCCGGAGGCCACGTCACTGATCGCGGACACCGTCTGTGAAGCGGCACGTGACGGGCTCCGTCTGGCCGCTGCCCTCGAACGCGGACGTACTGTGCTGGGCCCCGACGACGTCCTGCCCGGCGTCGCCGACATCGTCACGGAGATCCAGGTCGAGGCCGTCTTCGAGGACGGCACCCGCCTCGCCGTCATCAGTGACCCGTTCGGCGCACGGGCGCGGAACGACGGCGCCCCGGGCGCCGTACTGCCCGCGTCGGACACCGTGGACGCGCCCGAACCGGTCACGACGCTGACCGTGCGCAACACGGCAGCCGTCCCCGTGAGCGTCACCTCTCACTTCCACTTCTTCGAGGCCAATCCGCGCCTCGACTTCGACCGCGCCGCCGCCTACGGCATGCGCCTGGCCGTCGCCGCCGGATCGTCCACCCGTTTCGACCCCGGTGGGAGCGCCGAGGTCGGACTCGTCCCGATCGGCGGCGCCCGCGTCGCGATCGGTTTCGCGGGCCTGGTCGACGGCCCGCTGGACGCGCCCGGCGCGAAGGAAGAGGCCCTGCGCCGCGCGGCGGCCTGCGGCTACCTGGGCACGAGCGGCACCGCCAACACGAGCAGCACCGACAGTGCCGAGAGCACCGACAGCACGAGCGACACGGACAGCGCGAGCCGCGCGAGCAGCACCGACAACACGAGCGGCGCGGACAGCACGCACGGCGCCGTCGCCGTGGAAGGAACGAACCGATGAGCAAGCCGACCAGGCACAGTGATCACTGTGCGCCGGGCAGCCGGCACATGGACCCCCAGGAGTACGCCACCGTGCACGGTCCCCGGGCCGGCGACCGCGTCCGGCTCGGTGACTCGGGGCTCGTCGTCAGGGTGGAGTCCGACTCCCAGGCGCCGGGCGACGAGTTCCTGGCCGGTTTCGGCAAGACCGCCCGTGACGGGCTGCACCTCAAGGCCGCGGCCGTCCGCGCGACCTGCGACGTCGTGGTCAGCAACGTTCTTGTGATCGACGCCGTGCAGGGCATCCGCAAGGTGTCCATCGGCATCCGCGAGGGCCGTATCCACGCCATCGGCCGTGCGGGGAACCCCGACACCCTCGACGGCGTGGACGTCGTCGTCGGCACCGGCACGACCATCATCTCCGGCGAAGGCCTGATCGCCACCGCCGGGGCCATCGACACCCATGTGCACCTGCTCTCGCCGCGGATCATGGAGGCGTCGCTCGCGAGCGGTGTCACCACGATCATCGGCCAGGAGTACGGGCCGATGTGGGGCGTGGGCGTCAACTCGCCCTGGGCTCTCAGGCACGCCTTCAACGCCTTCGACGCCTGGCCCGTCAACATCGGCTTCCTCGCCCGGGGTTCGTCCTCCGATCCGGCCCCGCTGGTCGAGGCGCTCGCCGAGGGCGGTGCCTGCGGCTTCAAGGTCCACGAGGACCTCGGCGCCCACACCCGCGCCCTGGACACCGCGCTGCGCGTGGCCGAGGAGCACGACGTCCAGGTCGCCCTGCACAGCGACGGCCTCAACGAGTGCCTGTCCGTCGAGGACACGCTCGCCGTGCTGGAGGGTCGTACGATCCACGCCTTCCACATCGAGGGCTGCGGCGGCGGACACGTCCCCAACGTGCTGAAGATGGCGGGCGTCCCGAACGTCATCGGCTCCTCCACCAACCCCACGCTCCCCTTCGGCCGGGACGCGATCGACGAGCACTACGGCATGATCGTCTCCGTTCACGCCCTCAAGACGGACCTCCCCGGCGACGCGGCCATGGCCCGCGACCGGATCCGGGCCGGGACCATGGGCGCGGAGGACGTCCTGCACGACCTCGGTGCCATCGCGATCACCTCCTCCGACGCCCAGGGCATGGGCCGCGCCGGCGAGACCGTACGCCGGACGTTCGCCATGGCGGGGAAGATGAAGGCCGAACTCGGCCCCATGGACGGCGACGGCGCACAGGACGACAACGCGCGCGTGCTGCGCTACATCGCCAAGCTCACCATCAACCCGGCCATCGCCCACGGCCTCTCCCACGAGGTCGGCTCCATCGAAGTCGGCAAGATGGCGGACATCGTGCTCTGGCGCCCGCCGTTCTTCGGCGCCAAACCGCAGATGGTCCTCAAGTCCGGGTTCCCGGCCTACGGTGTCACCGGCGATCCGAACGCCGCCACCGACACCTGTGAACCACTGGTACTGGGCCCGCTGTTCGGCGCGCACGGAGCGGCGCCGGCGGATCTGTCGGTCGCCTTCGTCAGCCGTGCCGCGGCCGAGTCGGGGAGCTTCGGGCGACCGCACGACGCCATGGCCACGAGGCGGCGCCGTGTCGCGGTGCGGGGCACGCGCGGCATCGGGCCGGCGGACATGGTGAACAACGCCCGCGTGGGGCACGTCGACGTCGACGGTCGCAGCGGCCTGGTGACCCTCGACGGGGATCCGCTGAGGTCCGAGCCCGCGGAGCAGGTATCCCTCAGCCGCCTGTACTTCCTGTGACGATTCTCCTGTAGGCCTGCCTGGTCCCGAACCGTCGGGCCGGCAAGAACTCTAGATGTCCTCTGCCTTGACTGAATTTTCAGTTGAGTGGAGGATTCCCACACCCACCCCGTACCCGTCCTGTGGCTCGATCCGGCCCTGCGCCTGGCCGGCGGCTGCCGGTCGGTACGTCTGGCGAGAAGAAGTGAGACGCGATGACTGCATTCCGTATGCCTGCCGAGTGGTCCGAGCACGAGGGGTGCCTGATGGCGTGGCCCACCCGTCCGGATCTGTGGGGCGGCGTGCTGAGCGAGGTCAAGGAGGAGTACGCGAACGTCGCACGGGCCGTCGCCGCGTTCGAGCCGGTGACCATGGTCGCTCCTCCCGGCCACGGCGACGACGCCCGGACCTGGTGCGGCCCGGAGATCACCGTGGTGGAGATTCCGCTGGACGACTCGTGGTTCCGTGACTCCGCCCCGCTGTTCGTCCTCGACGGCGACGGTCACCGCGCCGGAGTGGACTTCCGCTTCAACGCCTGGGGCCGCAAGCACCACCCGTACGACGCCGACGACCGGGTCAGCGCCCTGCTGCTGGAGCACCTCGGGGTCGAGCGCGTCCACTCCGACATGATCCTCGAAGGCGGAGCGATCACGGTCGACGGTGAGGGCACGCTGATCACCACCGAGCAGTGCCTGCTCCACCCCAACCGCAACCCGGGCCTGAGCCGGGACGACATCGAGGCCGAGCTGAAGGCGCGGCTCGGCGTCAGCAAGGTCGTCTGGCTTCCGTACGGCGGGCTGCTCGACACCGAGACGGACGGGCACGTCGACGGGGTCTGCGCCTTCGCGGCCCCCGGCAAGGTCGTGGTCTCCCTGCCCGAGGACCCCGAGCACCCCGACTACGCGCGGATGCGCGCCAATCGCGCGGTGCTGGAGGTCACCACCGACGCCCAGGGCCGGCCGCTGCGGATCATCGACGTCCCGCAGGTGGCGTTCGCCGACGTGGCCGGTACCGAGGTCGAGGTGTCGTACCTGAACTACTACGTCGCCAACGGCGGTGTCGTCGTCCCCGTCGCCGGGGTGCCGCAGGACGAGGACGCGCTCGCGGTGATCGCCTCGGCCTACCCCGGCCGCAAGGTCGTCGGGGTGCGGGCACCGGGGATCGCGTTCGGTGGCGGCGGCGTCCACTGCATCACGCAGCAGATCCCCGCCGCCCGTCCCGTCGCATAGCCCCTGACCGCACCCACCGCTCCTGCCGGACCGTCTCGGCGGTCCGGCAGCCTCCCGTAGCCACCTACGGCCACCCCGTACGGAAAGAGAGCGCGACGATGACCGCACCCCCACCCCGCACCAGCAGACGCAAGCGCGTCCCGACCGGCCGGCGCACCGCCGCGACAGCCGTCCTGTCCTGCGTGGCCCTGCTCGCGGCCTGCTCCGGACCGCCCAAGAGCGGCGCGGGCGCCTCCGCGGACTTCACCCTGTCCCGGCAGACGCCCAGGGCCAAGGGGGACATCGACTCCTTCACCTGGGCCACCTACGCCGAACCGCCCACGCTCGACTACACCGTGGCGTTCGACTACCCCCAGAACACGATCCTCTCCAACGTGTGCGAGAGCCTCATGCGCTGGACGCCCGCGCTCAAGACCGAGCCCGGCCTGGCGCGGAAGGCGACGAACCCCGACCCCACCACCTGGGTCTACGACCTCCGCCCGAACGTGCGCTTCCACAACGGCGGGGTGATGACCGCCGACGACGTGGTCTTCAGCCTGGACCGCCAGCGGGACCCGCACAACGCCGCCGCATGGGCTCAGGTGTTCAACAACGTCGCCTCGGTGACCAAGACGGGTCCGCTCCAGGTCACCGTCGAACTCAAGAGGCCCGATTCCCAGTTCCCCCAGTACATGGCGACCGCCGCCGGCGTGGTGGCCTCCAAGGCCGGCGTCGAGGCGGCGGGCAGGAACTACGGCACCTCCGGCGGCCTCGACTGCACCGGCCCGTTCGAGCTCGGCGCCTGGAACAAGGGCGAGTCCATCGAACTCGACCGCTTCGACGGTTACTGGGGCACCAGGGCCAAGTCAGGCAAGGTCGTCTTCCGCTTCCTGACCGACCCCTCCGCCCGCACCAACGCCATGCTCAGCGGGGAGGCCGACGGCGGCTACCTGATCCCCACCGAGAGCTACGACCGGCTGCGCGCCAGCGGCGTGGGCACCCTGTACTTCGGCGAGGGCCTGAGCACGGTCAACGTCGACATCGCCGACATGAAGGGCCCGCTCGGTGACGTCCGCGTCCGCCGCGCGCTCTCCCTGGCCCTGGACCGCACCGGGTTCGTCACGTCCGCCCTCGCGGGCGTGGGCACCGTCACCGGTTCACTCACCACCCGTGCCGCCTGGGCCGGGGGCTCGGAGCAGACGCGGAAGGCCGCCTTCGACGGGCTGCCGCCGACCGCCGCGGACATGAAGAAGGCCAAGGCGCTGATCAAGCAGGCCGGCGCCACCGGGAAGACCCTGACCGTCGCCACCAGCTCCATCGGCCAGGACGTCTCCGTGCTCGCCACCGCCGTCCAGGCGGCGGGCGCCAGGATCGGCCTGGACATCCGGCTCAGGACCATCGCCCCGAACGCGTTCACCGCGCTGTTCACCGACCCCAAGGCGCGCGAGGGCATCGACATGTTCCCGCTCACCTACTACGACTCGATCACCGACCCGCTGGACCTGCTGTCGAACTTCAAGACGGGCGCCTACCTGAACTTCGCCGGCTACAGCGACAAGCGGTACGACGAACTCGTCGGCCGGGCGACCGCCGCCTACGATCGGAACCAGCGGATGACGATCGAGGCGCAGCTGCAGAAGCGCGCCGCCGACCAGTTGCTGTGGATTCCGGTCGCCGAATGGCCGACCTCGGTGTTCCTCAACAAGAGGATCACCGGAGCGCCCACCACGATCTCGTACATGTACTATCCGTGGGCCGCCGACGTGGGGGCCGCGCAGTGAACTTCACGAGATTCGCCGTGCGGCGGCTGGCGGAGATGATCGCCACCCTGCTCTGTGCGTCGTTCGTGGTCTTCGGCGCGATGTACCTGGCGCCGGGCAGCCCCGCGAGCTTCCTGCTCTCGGGCCGCTCGGCCTCACCGCAGGCCCTCGCCGCGATCAACGAGCAGTACCACCTGAACGATCCCTTCTTCGTCCGGTACCTGCGATGGCTCGGCGACGTGGCGCACGGCGACTTCGGCCGGTCCATCACCTACCGCACCGACGTCTCCCGCCTGCTGGCCGACCGGCTGCCCACCACACTGCTGCTGGTCGCCATGGCGCTGGTGGTGGTCGTGGTCGTCGGCCTGGTCCTCGGCCGGCTCGCCGCCGTACGCGGCGGCGCCACCGACTCCGCCGTCCTGGTCACCACCACGTTGGCCGTCGGGACCCCGTCCTTCGTCGCGGCCGTCATGCTCCAGGGCCTGTTCGCCGTCAGGCTCGGCTGGTTCCCCAGCGGCGGCGCGGGCGACGGGCTCCTCGACGAGGTCTGGCATCTGACCCTTCCCGCCATCGCGCTCGCCCTGTACCTGATCGGTCTGCTCGCCCGGGTCACCCGCTCGGCCATGCTGGAGGCACTCGACAGCGAACACGTCACGGTGGCCCGCAGCCGGGGTGTGCCCGAGCGCCAGGTCATCCGCCGTCATGTGTTCCGCAACTCGCTGGGCACCGTGCTGACCACCGGTGGCCTGATCGTCTCGACGCTGCTGGTCTGCACGATCTTGGTGGAGAGCGCCTTCAGCATCGGCGGCATCGGCCAGCTCCTCGAACTGTCCACCACCACCAAGGACTTCCCCACCGTCCAGGCCATCTCCCTGATCATCGTCGCCCTGTTCATGGTCGTGAACCTCGTCGTCGACCTGCTCATGCCGCTGGTCGACCCGCGGATCACCCTCGGAGCGAGGAGGTCCTCCGCATGACCGTCGTCCTCACCCGCCGGCCCGGCCTCGCCCGGATCCGCTCGGCCGGGTCACCGCTGCACCTCTGCTGTCTGGCATTCGTGGTCCTCGTCGTCGCCGCGGCGCTGTTCGCCGGCGTGGTGGCGCCGCACGACCCCAACGCGGTCGACCTGGGCAACGCGCTCGCGGGGCCCTCGGCCGCTCATCCACTCGGCGTGGACGAGGCGGGCCGCGACACCCTCTCGCGTCTGCTGCTCGGTGCGCGCACCTCCCTGCTGGGCCCGCTCGGGGTGATCGTCTTCTCCACCGTCGCCGGCGTCGTCGTCGGAACGGCCGCGGCCTGGAAGGGCGGCTGGCTGGACTCCGTGCTCTCCCGCAGCACCGAACTGGTCTTCGCCTTCCCCGGAATGCTGCTGGCGATCCTCATCATCTCGGTCTACGGAGAGGGGCTGCTCGCCCCGGTCGTCGCTCTGGCGATCGCCTATCTCCCCTACGTCAGCAGGCTCACCCGCTCCCTGGTCCTGGCCGAACGCGAACGCCCCTACGTCAGCGCCTACCAGGTCCAGGGCCACTCCGGGCTCCAGATCTGTCTGCGCCACATCCTGCCCAACGTCGCCCCCGTCGTCCTCGCCCAGTCCACCGTCAACTTCGGCTACGCCCTGATGGACCTCGCGGCCCTCTCCTTCCTCGGACTGGGCATTCCCGCGCTCACCCCCGACTGGGGCCGCATGGTCTTCGACGGGCAGACCGCCATCCAGCGTGGCTACCCGCTGTCCGCGATCGTGCCCTGCGTGCTCATCGTGCTGACCGTCGTCGCGTTCAACGTGGTGGGGGAACGCTGGGCCGACCGCGTCGCCAGGAGAGAGCGATGAACACACTCGAGATCCAGGGTCTTCGGATCACTCTGCCCGGCACCGCCCGTCCGGTCCTCGACGGCATCGACCTCACCGTCGGCGCCGGCGAGACCGTGGCCCTCGTCGGCGAGTCCGGTTCCGGGAAGACGCTCACGTCGCGCAGCGCGCTGTGCCTGCTGCCGCCGGCCGCCGTCACCGAAGGCGCCGTCCGGGTCGACGGCCACGACGTGCTCACCATGGACGCGGACCAGTTGCGCGCCCTGCGCACCGGCACGGTCGCCATGATCTTCCAGGACCCGCGCGCCGCGATCAATCCGCTCCGCCGCATCGGTGACTTCCTCACCGAGAGCGTCCGGCTGACCAGGGCCATGAACCAGGCCGAGGCCACCGCCCAGGCCTGTGAACTCCTCGACGCGGTGGGCCTGGACGCCTCCGCGCTGCGGAAGTACCCCGGCCAGGTGTCCGGCGGCATGCTCCAGCGCGTCATGATCGCCGCCGCCCTGATGGGAGATCCGGCCCTCCTGCTCGCCGACGAGCCCACCACGGCGCTGGACGTCACCACCCAGGCCGAGGTCATCGCCCTGCTCGGCCGGCTGCGCGAACGCTTCGGCACCGGGCTGCTGTTCGTCACCCACGATCTCGACCTCGCCGCGGCCATCAGCGACCGTGTCTACGTCATGTACGCCGGACGGATCGCCGAAAGCGGCCCCGCGGAAGCGCTCTTCGCGCACCCCCGCCACCCGTACACGGCTGCCTTGCTCGCCTCCACCCCCCGGATGGAAGGCCCCCGGGGCCGGCTCGCCGCCATCGACGGCCAGCCTCCCGACCTGCGCCAGGCACTGCACGGCTGCGCCTTCGCCGCCCGGTGTCCCCTCGCGACCGGGATCTGCGAGCGGGAGGCACCGCCGGCGCTGTCCGCCCCGGGCAAGCCGGAACACCAGGCCGCCTGTCACCACAGCGACCGGCTCGAAGGGAGTGCTGTCGATGCCTGAGAACGTACTGGTGGTCAGCGGCCTGAAGCGGACCTTCGGGGCCGTGCGCGCCGTGGACGACGTGTCCTTCACGCTGCCGGAAGGCGGATCCCTCGGCATCGTGGGCGAATCCGGCTCCGGCAAGACCACCACGGCCCGGATCGTGGTCGGCCTGGAACGGGCCGACGACGGCGAGGTCCTGGTCCGCGGCCGGTCCAGGACCGGGCGTGACCGGGGTGCCGGCCGGGGCAGGTCACGGCGTCTCGCCCGCGCCCGCGAGGTCCAGATGGTCTTCCAGGACCCCTACCTCTCCCTCGACCCGAGGACGAGCGTCGAGGCGGCCCTCCGCGAGACGCTGCGCCTCCACTTTCCCGAGAGGGACCCCGCACCGCGCATACGCGAACTCCTCGACCAGGTGGGCCTTCGAACACGCGCCGCCGACGCGCTGCCGCGTCAGCTCTCCGGCGGGCAGCGCCAGCGCGTGGCCATCGCGCGGGCCCTGGCCGTCGAGCCCGCCGTCCTCGTCCTGGACGAAGCGGTCGCCGCGCTCGACGTGTCGGTGCAGGCGCAGATCCTCAACCTCCTGGCCGACATCAGGAAGCAGACCGCGGTCGGGTACCTGTTCATCACCCACGACCTCGGCGTGGTCCGGTGCGTCACCGACGAGGTCGTCGTCATGCGGCGCGGTGCCGTCGTCGAGGCGGGTCCCACGGCCGAGGTGCTCGCCGCACCGCAACACCCTTACACCCGGCTTCTCCTGGAGTCCGTCCCCCGCCCCGGCTGGGACCCGGAACTGATCTCGGCCGCCCGCCGGGCGCTGTAGCAGGCCGCTGACCGGTCAGGCCCTTGGCCGACTCAGCCCCTTGGCCGGTTCAGGCTGCTGGCCGGCTCAGGCCCCTGACCAGTTCAGGCCCCTGACCGGTTCAGTCCGCTGATCGGCTCAGGCCCCTGCGGCGAGCGTGGAGATCAGGGTCCTCAGGACCGAACCGGTGTCGACCCCGGCGTCCAGTGACTCCACGGCGGCCAGCCCGTCGACGGCCGCGGCGACGGCCTCGCCCAGCGGCCGGGGATCGAGGTGCCCGCCCTTCTCGTCGGCCAGGACCTGGAACAGATCGACGAAAGCGGTGCGCCAGCGCCGGTACTCCGCCTCCAGGGACTCCCGCACCCGGTCGTCGTTCAACGCGTGCCAGTGCAGCGCCGAGTGCAGGTGCGCGAGGGCCGCGCCCTCCGGCCGGCCGAGCAGATCGACCACGCGGTCGGCGCGCTCGGCGAACGTGCCGGGGGACGCCACCGCCGCTTCCAGGGGGGAGATCCACTCGGGGCGGATGTCCTCGACGACCGCCAGGACGAGATCGGTCCGGTCCTGGAAGTGGTAGTGGCACATTCCGTGCGAAACCCCGCACAGGGCCGCCACGTTGCGGGTGGTGAAGCGCTCGCTCATCTCACCCGAGAGCAGCGTCCGCGCGGCCGAGATCAGCCGTGCCCGGGTCTGCTCCCCCTTCGCCGACACGCGCGACCGCCCCGTCCGGGCGGGGGGAGGGGAGAGTTCCTGGGGGCCCTTCGCCGATGCAGCCATGGCGTCACTCTAGCGAGCGCCTGAGGCGCCACCTGCGGCGTTGCGCGAACCCACGGGATTCGCCGTCCAAACTATTGACCGAGCGCTCGGTCAGTTTTAGCTTTCAGGCTGCCGTCGTGCCACAGCGGTCGGCTGAAGCCACAGAGGAGACCCACATGAACGAGCACGCAGTGAACCGCGCCTCGGGCGGGGGCATGCCCAGGCGCCGGTTCCTGGCAGCGGCGGGGCTCACCGCCGCCGCAGCCGCCCTCGCGGCGGCCGAAGGACGGGCCCGAGCCGCGTCCCCGCGCGACCGGGCCGCTTCAGCGGGCTCCTTCAGCGTGCCGATCGAGGACGTCCGCCACACCCGCACCTGGATGGCCTGGCCGGACAAGCACCGCGATCTGGGGTGGAACGCTCAGTGGCGTCCAGGCGGACATCGCGCTGATCGCACGGACCATCGCCACCTACGAGCCGGTCGTCATGTGCGCCAACTCGGCAAGCGCGGCCAAGGCCCGCTCCTCGTGCGGGTCCTCGGTCACGGTCATCAGCTCGATCCCGGTCGACGACTGCTGGATGCGCGACACCGGCGCGGTGTTCCGCACCGACGGGGCCGGCGGACTGGACGCGGTCGGCCTCAACTTCAACGGCTGGGGGAACAAGCAGACCCACGCCCGCGACGCGCACGTGGCCGAGAGGATCGCCGCCTACGTAGGCGTCCCGTTCACTTCCGCCGCCCTGGTCGGCGAGGGCGGCGCGATCGAACAGGACGGCGTCGGCACCCTCATGGCGACCCGCAGCAGCCTCCTCGACGCCAACCGCAACCCCGGCATGTCACAGGCACAGCTCGAAACCGCGATGTGTGCCGCGTACGGCGCTTCCCGCGTCATCTGGTTCGACGGCGTGCGCGGACAGGACATCACCGACGACCACGTCGACGCCACCTCGCGCTTCCTCGCCCCCGGACAGGCGCTGGTCCAGATGCCCCTGGCGACGGACACCGACGTCTTCTCCAAGGACGCGCGCCGGCAGTTCCAGGTCCTTTCCGCCTCCGTCACCGCGAGCGGTACTCCGATGTCGGTGAGCAGGCTCCAGGGCCCCGACTACGACAAGATCCGCTCCACCGACCGGGACTTCCTCGCTTCCTACGCCAACTACTACGTGTGCAACGGCGCCGTCATCTCCGGCCAGTTCGGCGACACCCAGGCCGACGCAGCGGCCAGGGCCACCCTGGCCCGGCTCTACCCCGGCCGGGTCGTCGAACAGCTCGACATCGACCGACTCGGCACAGGCGGCGGCGGAATCCACTGCGTCACCCAGCAGCAGCCCGTTCCGTAGCCGACGAGCGCACGCCGGCCGAGGGCCGGCCGAAGGCCCGGGGGCAGGTGGCTAGAGTGCGAGTTCCTCCCACTGGTCGAGCGTGAGTTCTGCCAGGTCGGGGCAGGGTTCCCGCTGACCGTCGTGGAGGGATTGCTCGGCCCAGATCACCTTGCCGCGCGCCAAGTAGCGGGTGCCCCAGCGCTCGGCGAACTGTGCGACCAGGAAGAGGCCGCGGCCACCCTCGTCGGTGGCGGCAGCCCGCCGCAGGTGCGGGGAGGTACTGCTGCCGTCGGAGACCTCGCAGATCAGGGCACGGTCGTACAGCAGGCGGACCCGGATGGGCTGGGTGCCGTAGCGGATGGCGTTGGTGATCAGCTCACTGAGGATCAGCTCGGTGGCGTACCCGATCTCCTCCAGCCCCCAGCCGTCCAGGGTGCGTCCGCAGTCGGAGCGGATCCGCGCCACGGCCGCCGGGTCGGACGGCACCTCCCACTCGGCGACCCGGTCCGGGTCGAGCAGCCTGGTACGGGCCACCAGCAGCGCGACGTCGTCGCTGGGACGGGCGGGCAGCACGGCGTCCATCACGGCGGCGCAGGTCTCCTCCGCGTCGAGGCCCGTACCGGTGGCCAGAGCGGAGCGCAGCAGCTCCAGGCCGGTGTCGATGTCGCGCTCGCGGTCCTCGACGAGCCCGTCCGTGTACAGCACCAGGCGCGAACCTTCCGGCAGGGCCAGTTCGGCGGTCTCCACCGGCAGGCTGCCGCCCGCGCCCAGCGGTGGGGAGACGGGCACTTCGGGGAAGGAGGCGGTGCCGTCGGGGAGCGCGAGGGCCGGCCCGGCGTGGCCCGCCCTGGCCATCGTGACCCGCCCCGCGACCGGGTCGTACAGCGCGTACAGGCAGGTGGCGCCGGTCATTCCGGCACCCTCGCCGTGTCCGTCGCCGCTGTTGCCGGCGGTCGGATCGCTGTCGATCCGGCTCACCAATTCGTCCAGGCGGGCCAGAAGCTCGTCAGGGGAGAGGTCGAGCGCGGAGAAGTTGTGGACCATGGTGCGCAGACGGCCCATGGTCGCGGCCGCGTGCAGACCGTGACCGACGACATCGCCGACGACCAGCGCCACCCGCGCACCGGGCATGGGGATGACGTCGAACCAGTCACCGCCGACCCCGGCCCGCGCGGGCAGGTAGCGGTAGGCCACGTCGAGGGCGGACTGCTCGGGCAGCCCACGAGGGAGCAGGCTGCGCTGCAGGGTGACAGCCATCGTGTGTTCGCGGGTGAACCGGCGGGCGTTGTCGACAGCCACCGCGGCGCGGCCCACCAGCTCCTCCGCGATCGAGACGTCCGCCCGCTCGAACCGCTCCGCCTCACCCGACCGCAGAAAACTGGCAACGCCCATCAGCACACCGCGCGCACGCAGCGGTACCACGATCATCGAGTGCATGCCGAAGCCGACGAGCCGCCGGGCCCTTTCGGGATCGTGCGCCTGCCATCCGGCGAACGTCGACATGTCCGCCTCCAGTACCGGCTCTCCGGTGCCGAAGCCGACCGCCTGCGGTGTGTCCGGAGCGAATTCGAGCAGGTTGCCGACCGGGTACAGAGGATGGTCCGCCCGGATGCCGCTGAGAGCTGTACGGCGCATCGTCGTGCCCACCGGCTCGCCGCCCTGAAGGACCGGCTCGACGAGGTCCACGGCGGCGTAGTCGGCGAACCGGGGCACCACGAAACGCGTCAGCTCCTCGGCGGTCCGCACCACGTCGAGGCTCGTGCCGATCGCCGCCCCCGCGTCACACAGCAGCCCGAGGCGATGCTGTGCCGCGGCGGCCCTGCCGGACAGGGCCCGCAACTCGGTCGTGTCGCGGACCGTCACCACGCTCCCCGTCGGGCCGCCGTACGGGGCGGTCTGGCGCGCGTTCACCGCGAGCAGACGATCGCGCGCCGGGAAGACCTCGTCGGCGGCCTCCCGGCCGGAAGCCAGCAGCTCGGCGACGGGCCGGTCCAGGCCCAGGTCGGCGATGTCGTGCCCCACGGCGTCCGCGGGCAGGGCCAGCAGGCGTCGCGCCTCGTCGTTGGCCAGGAGCAACCGCCCGTCGCTCACGATGAGCACCCCCTCCCGCACGGCGTGCAGCACCGCGTCGTGGTGCTCGTACATCCGTCTCAGTTCGGCGGGCTCCAGACCGTGCGTCTGCCGCCGCAGGCGACGGTTCACCAACGCCGTCCCGGCCGACACCAGGACCACGGCGCCGGCAGCGGACCCGAGGAGAACCGGAAGCTGACGTACCACCCTCGCGTTCACATGGTTGACCGTGATGCCGACCGACGTCAGCCCGACGACCTTGCCATGTGTGTCGAAGACGGGAACAGTCGAATCCACGGTCAGCCCCAGGGGCGTGATGAACGTGCCCGTCTGGGTATGCCCGGCAAGCGCTACGTCGTACGGGCCCAGCACATGTCTGCCGATCAGCCGCGGGTCGGGGTGGGTCCAGCGGAAGCCGGCCGGACTGAACACGACGATGTAGTCGACCCCCGACGTCATCCGTGCCGCCTCCGCGCGCGGCTGCAGCAAGGCGCTGGGGTCGGGTGACTCGATGGCGGCCAGCGTTCCCGGGGCGTTGGCGAAGGCAGCGGCGCCGGTGAGAGAGCGTTGCCTCGCCTCCTGCACACTCGCCCCCTGAGCTTGCAGTACGAGCGCGGCCACGGCTCCCAACCCGAACAGCACCACGAGCACCAGCTGCAACACGAACACCTGACCCGCGACACTGCGTGGGATCAGCGGGAAACGGCGCGGTCGCTCCGACGTCGGCGACGCCCCGGTGCCGTGAGGGTCCCTCCGTGTGGACGAAGAGAAGAAAAGCCTCACCATGGGGCATTCATACCACCGGCTGCACCCGCCGAGCAGCCAGGGATTTTTACCCTCCTCTCACCCTCCGGTCCTTCGGGTGCCCTCTCCCCACCCGTGCCGTCGGCGCCGAAGAGCAGGCCGAGTGCGAGGGGTTCGCGGGTTTCGGTGGCCGCGTCGGGGGGTGCCGGGCAGGTCGGTCTGGAGGGCGTGGGCGGAGGCGATCATGCCGACGGCCCCGCAGGGTGCACCGGTCCGTCCGGATTCCTGTGTCAGTCGTGGCGCAGTCGGGCCGCCAGGCCGTCGAGGAGCAGGCCGAGCCCCAGCGCGAACCCACGGTCGTCGAGTTCGGGCAGTCCGCCGTCGGTGGCCGCGGCTCCCTCCAGGGAGTCGGCGAGGGCAGGGTAGTCCGGCCGGTACCCGGCCGGGGGCCGGGCGAAGCCCGCCGTGAAGGTCTCCAGGGCGGAGCCGAGGACCAGGTAGTCGATGGCGGCTGCCGCCTCGGCCGCCACGGCCGGGGTGAGTCCGGCGCCGACCAGTGTGCCCAGCAGGGTGTCGTACCCGCGCAGGGCCTTGTCCGCCTCCACCCTGCGCCGGGCGACCAGGGGGATCATGTTCGGGTGCCGCAGGTACACCTGCCGGTAGCCGCGTGCGTACTCGACGATGCCCTCGCGCCAGTCCGGCCTCCGCAGCGGGCTCAGGTCGATCTCCTCGTTGATCAACTGAGAGGCCGCGTCCAGCACCTCCTCCTTGGAGGAGATGTGGTTGTACAGCGACGCCCCGCGCACCCCCAGCCGCGTCGCGAGCGCGCGCATGGTCAGCGCCTGGGTGCCTTCCTCGTCGAGGAGTTCGAGAGCGGCGCGTGCGATGACCGCACGGCTGAGCAGGGCGCGGCTGGGTCGGCCCACGGGGGCGTCGCCTCCTTCGGCGCGATCGTCACGGACAGGGTCGTCAGGCTACCGGTACGTAAAGGCTTCACAGCTGGTCGGGTGGCGGCTATGGTCCGTTAACTAACAAAGTTAGTTATCTTTAGTGCCGTGACCGGCTCGCCACCCCTGACCAGGCTTGCCATCGTCCCGGCGCTCGTGTTTCTCTGCGAGGTGCCCGTGTCCCACCCTGCCCACGGCGGATCCACCGCCGAGTCCACCGCTGCGCGGCAGGACGCCGACGCCGCCCGCCTCGGCGACCTCGGCTACAAGCAGGAACTGCGCCGCAGCCTCGGCGTCCTGGGGAACATCTCCATGGGCTTCGCCGTGGTCTCCCCGGTCGTCGCCCTCTACGCCGTGTCCCAGGTCGGCACGATGATCGCGGGCCCCGCATGGGTGTGGGCGCTGCCGATCGTCCTGCTCGGCCAGTGTCTGGTCGTCAACGTCTACTCCGAGCTCGCCTCGCAGTGGCCGCTCGCGGGCGGCCCCTACCAGTGGGGGCGCCGGCTGATCGGCCCGGCGTTCGGCTGGATGGGCGGCTGGGTGTGGCAGTTCGCCGTCATGTTCGGCAACACCACCGTGGCCTACCTGGCCGCACCCTGGGTCTTCGCGCTCATCGGGGTGGCCCCCTCGCCCGGCGGGATGGTGGCGACGGCCGTCGGCATCCTGCTGGGGTGCTCGCTGGTGAACGCCTACGGCATCAACGCCCTGCGCTGGTTCGTCTCCATGGGCATCGTCGCCGAGGCGATCGCCTCGGTCCTGGTCGGGTTCTCCCTGCTGCTGTTCTTCCGCAAGCACCCCTTCTCGCTGTTCACCCACACCCTGGGCGCCGAACAGCTCTCCGGCGGATCCACGTTCGCGGCGTTCGTCGCCGTCGTCGCCGTGGCCGGCTGGGCGTTCATCGGCTTCGACGCGTGTGTCTCCACCGCCGAGGAGACCAAGGACGCGGGCCGCCAGGTACCGCGCGCCATGTGGTGGGCCCTGCTGAGCGTCGGCACCGTGGTCATCCTGAACGCGATGGCCGTCGCCCTCTCCCACCCCGACCCGGCCAGGATCGTCGCGGGGGAGGACATCGACCCCGTCACCACGGCCGTGACGACGTCGTTCGGCGCCTGGTCCGACAAGCCGTTCGTCGCCGTCGTCCTGGTCGGCTTCCTCGCCTGCGCGATGGCCTCCCAGGGCGGTGCCGCCCGGGGCCTGTACTCTCTGGCCCGCGACGGCGCCTTCCCGGTCTCCGGCCAGGTCCGGAAGGTCAACGCGCGTCAGGCGCCCATCGGCGGCCTGATCGCCTCCACCCTGGTGAGCAGCGTCGCCCTGCTCCTGGGCATGAACGCCACCGCCATCGGCAGCCTGATCGCCTTCGGCACCGCGGCCACGTTCGTGCCGTTCTTCCTGACCTCGCTCGCCGCACTGATCGCCCGGCTGCGCGTCACCTGGAGGCCGTCCGGCCACATCCGGCAGGGCCGCAAGGGCACCGTCGTCAACGTGCTCGCGACGCTGTGGACCGGCTTCGAGGTCGTCAACGTCTGCTGGCCGCGCGCCGTCATGGCGCCGCCCGGAGCCCCCTGGTACCAGATCTGGGCCGGCGTCCTCGGCACCGGCGTGGTCCTCGGCACCGGCCTGCTCTACCTGATCGTGAAGCGGCCGCACGAACGGATCCCCGATGAGCAGGGCAAGGCCGCCGGCACGTCAGCCGACACGTCCGCGGACGGTTCCCCGGCATGGGCGGCCGAACCGTCCTGACCATCACCTGGCTGATCCATCGGCAGGTCGAGAGGGGGAGGGCAGGGAGGCAGAGGGCCAGGGGGCGGGCGGGTCAGGCGTAGGCGTCCTCGACGGCGGCTTGCCGCACGGTGCGCAGCGTCGATCGGAGAGTGTCCGGATCGGTCGAGCCCAGGGCGAGGCGGATGGCCTGCGGCGTGTGCGTGGAGGTGGAGAACGGCTCCGCCGTGGACACCGAGATGTGCCGGCGTGCGAGGGCGGCGGTCAGACGGTCGGCGCGTGCGTCGTCGGGCAGCGGCAGCCAGGTGAAGTAGGACGAGGGGTGGCTGATGAGCGGGAGGCCTGCCAGCTCTTGTCCGGCGATTGACTGGCGGGCCCTGGCGTCGTCCCGTTTCCGCGCTTCCAAGTGGGCCACCGTGCCGTCGTCGAGCCAGCGGCAGGCGATCGCGGTGGTGAGGGCGGGGGTGTTCCAGGTGGTCGCCCGGATCGCGCGTTCGAGCGAGGGCACCGCGGAAGGCGGGGCGACGACGAAACCGACTCGCAGGCCGGTGGCGACGCTCTTGGACAGTCCCGAGACGTGGACGGTGATGTCCGGCGCGGTCGCGACCAGAGGCGGTGGCGGGTCCTCGACCAGGTAGGCGTAGGAGGCGTCTTCGATGATGTGCGACCCGTGCTGTCGGGCGATCTGGATCAGGCGGGTCCGGTCGGTTGCCGGCATGACCCAGCCCAGAGGGTTGTGCAAGGTGGGCATGGTGTAGATCGCGCGCACGGGGCGGGTCGCGCACAGCTTCTCCAGGGCATCGAGATCCGGCCCGTCGGCGGTGGCGGGGACGGGTTCCAGGTCGAGATGAAAGGCGTGCGCGAGCACCTTGAAGCCGGGATAGGTGAGTGCGTCGACCGCGACGACGTCGCCGGCGCCCAGCGTGGCCATGACGGTGACGGCCAGGCCGTGCTGGGCACCGTTGGCGATGAGGATCCGGTCCGCGTCAGTGGTGATTCCCCGGAGCCTCAGGTGTCGTGCGACGGAGGCTCTGTCCTGGGGGCGCCCTCGATGGGGTTGGTAGTGCAGCAGCGAGTCGAGATCGCCGGAGGTGGCCACCTCGCGCAGGGCCTGCCGCAGGAGATCGGCCTGGCCGGACAGCGACGGGTAGTTGAAGTTGAGGTCGACCGCGTCCGTGGCGACGGCCTGCTGGTCGATGCCGTGACCGGCGGGGACCGCGAGGTCACGCACGAACGTGCCGCGGCCCTGTTCCCGGCTCACCAGGCCCATCGCTTCGAGTTCGGCGTAGACCCGGGTCGCGGTCACCAGGGCGATGCCCTCGCGGGCGGCGAGCCCGCGGTGTGTCGGCAGCCGCACACCTGCGGTGAGCCGCCCGGTCCGGATGTCGGATGCGAACGCGTCGACCAGCGTCTTGTATCGCGGGGCTGCCACGCGCCGAATTGTATCCATGACAATTCTTTGACTGTCCTGTTTCGGGGTCCTTACCGTCACGTCAAGACGCACTCAATGCCTCACTCAGCGCCCCGCTTTATGACCCACCCACCCGGAAAGGCAGCCACCGTGCACATCGCCATCCTCACCTTCGAGGGCTACAACGAACTCGACTCCCTGATCGCGCTCGGTGTGCTCAACCGCGTCAGGACCGACGACTGGCGCGTCACCATCGCCACCCCCGCCCCCAAGGTGACGTCGATGAACGGGGTGGTCATCGAGCAGATGTCCACCCTTGAGGAGGCGTGCGCCGCCGACGCCGTCATCGTCGGCAGTGGCATCGCCACCCGCGAGGTCGTGGAAGACCCGGCGATCATGAACGTCCTGCGGGGCCTGGACCCCTCGCGCCAGCTCATCGCGGCGCAGTGCTCCGGCGCACTCGTGCTGGCCAGGCTCGGCCTGCTCGAAGACATCCCCGCCTGCACCGACCTGACCACCAGGCCGTGGGTCGTCGCCGCCGGCGTCGAGGTGCTCGACCAGCCCTTCTACGCCAAGGACAACATCGCCACCGCCGGCGGCTGCCTGGCCTCGACCTACCTCGCCGCCTGGATCATCGCCCGCCTCGAAGGCAACGGCGCCGCCGAAGGTGCGCTGCACTATGTCGCCCCGGTCGGCGAGAAGGAGGAATACGTCGAGCGCGCCTGGCGCAACATCACCCCCTACCTGCCCGCTCCCGCTCCCGCCTCCGCTCCCGTTCCCGCGCCGGCGCTCGGCTGACACGTGACCGTCGATCACGGCGCGATCGGGCGGGTCCGCACGCGGGATGCGTGACCGGCCGCCTCGTGGACATCATGGAGGCTGCGGGGGAAGAGGGGACTGAGGGCCCAGCACACCACCGGACGGAGCGGACGCGACGGTGGTGAGAAGGGATGGCCGCGATGAGCGCATCCGAATCCTTCCGGGCCGAGGGCGAAGTTCGCAGGGCGTCCCAACCCCTCAAGCTTCTGAACGATCTGTCCGGGAGGCTGGTCTCGCAGTCCCCGGTCGGGCTGGCTGTCATGGACACAGACCTGCGGTACGTCGCCGTCAATCCGGCCCTGGAACGCATCAACGGCCTGTCGGTGGAGGACCATGTCGGCCGCCACGTCTCAGAGATCCTTCCGCGCGTGGAGACCACGGCCATCGCCTCCGCGCAGTGGCGGGTGCTGGAGACCGGAGTCCCGCTGCTGGATCAGTACGTCGTGGGCCGTACCTGGGCCGATCCGCATCACGACTGCGCGTGGTCGGTCTCCCTGTACCGGCTCGAGGACCCCGTCGGCCGGGTGTGGGGAGTGGCCGCCTCGATCGCGGACGTCACCGAGCGCCACCGCGTGGAGGCGGAAGCCGCTCGGGCCCGACGGCGACTCACCTTGATCGCCGACGCCTCGGCTCTCATCGGCACCGTGCTGGACGTCGACCAGACCGCCCGGGAGCTGGCCCAGGTCGCCGTGCCCGAACTCGCCGACATCGCGGCCGTGGACATGCTGGACACGGTCCTGGCCTGCTACCGCACGGCCGGGCCGGGCAGCGGCCCGGAACTCTTCCGTGCCCTCGCCCTGGCCGCCGCCTACCCGACCGAGGCCACCCGCGCCGCCGACCAGGTGGGTGACCTGGCGACCTACGCCGCAGACCGCCTGGTCACCCAGTGCGTCCACACCGGCAGGCCGGTCCTGGTGCCGCACGTGGGAGAGCAGGACCTGGCCCGCATCGCCCGCGATCCCGGGGCCGCCGTGCTGTTGGCCCGCGCCGGCGTCCACTCGTACCTGGCCGTACCGCTCAGCGCCCACGGAGTGGTGCTCGGCGTCCTGTGCCTCCAACGCGCCCGCAACCCCCTGCCCTTCGACCACGACGACGTCCTGCTGGCGGTCGAGCTGGCCGGCCGTGCCGCGGTGAGCATCGACAACGCCCGCTGGTACCAGAGCGTGCGCAACACCGCGGTCACCCTCCAGCGCAGCCTGCTGCCGGAACACCCGCCGCACCTGACGGGCCTGGAGATCGCCTCCCGCTACCAGCCCGCCCAGGCCACCAGTGAAGTCGGCGGGGACTGGTTCGACATCATCCCCCTGACCGGCGACAAGACCGCTCTGGTCGTGGGGGACGTGATGGGCAGCGGCATCGACGCCGCCGCCACCATGGGCCGGCTGCGCACCGCCACCTGCACCCTGGCCGAACTCGACTTCGACCCCGCCCAGGTGCTCCAGCACCTGGACAGGATCACCAGCGGCCTGGAGCACTACATCGCCACCTGCCTCTACGCCGTCTACGACCCCCACCACCGCGAGTGCCACATCGCCAACGCCGGACACCTGCCGCCCGCGCTCGTCCACACCGGCCGACCTCCCGAGCTGCTCGACCTGTACCCGGGCGCGCCGCTGGGTGTCGGTGGCGTCCCCTTCCACAGCAGCACGCTCGAACTCGGTCCCGGCGACGATCTGGTCCTCTACACGGACGGCCTGGTCGAAACGCGTCACCACCCCATCGACGAGCGTCTCGACGCCCTCCTCGGCCTGCTGGACGGCTCCGACCGCCGCCCCGCGGGAGAAACCTGCGACCTGCTCCTGCACGCCCTGCGGAACCCCGACGACCACGACGACGTCGCCCTGCTCATCGCCCGGATCCTGCCCGCCCAGCCCTGAACGCGAGAGCGTCGAGGCTTCTCGTAGCGCGAGCCCGCCGATACGTGGCTTCCTTCACGCACTCCCGGCTTCGGAGGGCCGGGGTCCCGCCGCGCGGCGCAGCCGGTTGGCGATCGCGAGTCCCAGCCCCTTCTCCACCGGCAAGGACGCGACGACGAGGTCGCATCCCCGCTTGTCGAGTTCGCGCAGGAACCCGTACAGCCCGCGTGCGTAGGCGGCCATCGAACCGGGGACCGCCACCACGGCGTGCGCCTTCACCGGAGCGCCGGCGAAGGCGGAGGGAAGGAAGACGCCCACCTGGTGCCCCAGCTCCTGCGCGCGTTCCGCCTCGGCGACCACCTTCTCGGGCTCGACGAGGACGACACGCGCACGCGGCGCGTAGTGGGACGGGTGCTGGCCCGGTACCCGGACGCGGCTCGTCGGGTCGACCGCGAGCGGGTGCCCCAGCACCTCTTCGAGGTCCTCGCGCGTCACCCCGCCGGGCCGGAGGATGCTCGGGATCTCGCCCGTGGCGTCCACGATGGTCGACTCGACGCCGACCTCGCAGGAACCGCCGTCCAGCACGAAGTCGACGGCATCGCCCAGCTCCGCACGGACGTGGCCCGCCGTTGTCGGGCTGACCGAGCCGAAGCGGTTGGCGGACGGGGCCGCGACACCGCCGCCGAAGGCGGAGAGCAGCGCGCGTGCGACGGGGTGGTCGGGCACGCGCACGGCCACCGTCCGAAGGCCACCGGTCGCCTCCAGGGGCACCCGGCGACCGCGCCGCAGGACCAGCGTCAGTGGCCCCGGCCAGAAGTGCTCGGCCAGCAGGCGAGCCGTCGGCGAGACGTCCTCGGCCCAGTCGCCCAGGTGCTCGGCGCCGCCGATGTGGACGATCAGCGGGTGGGACGGCGGGCGCTCCTTGACCTGGAAGACGCGCGCGACGGCGGCGGAGTCCTCGGCGTCGGCGCCCAGACCGTAGACAGTCTCGGTAGGGAAGGCCACCAGCCCTCCGGCGCGCAGCACACCGGCCGCCTTCTCGATGTCACTGGTTCTTGCCGTCACCCTCGCCATCCTTCCACAGCGCCAATCTCCACATCTCACGGCCGTTCCACGGTCGTTCCGTGGTCCCTTCGGCGCATAACGACCGACCTGGGCCGAGGGCACCGCGTGGGCCCGGTACCAGTGGGCGGGGCGATCGACACGTCCGTCGCGTCGTCTCTTCGTCTCTTCGTCTCTCCGCATCTCCGTCTCCTCCACGCCGCTCATGCGCCGCGCGTCGGCGTCAGGACCGGGTCCCCGGGTCGGTGTACCGCAGCAGGGCGCCCACGCCCTCGTGCAGCCGCAGCTCGCCCTCCGGTACGACGACCAGTTCGGCGCCGGTGCCGACGAGGGCCCGGACGAGTGCCTCGTCGGCGCGTTCCTCGCGCGGGGCCCGCACACCGAAGGACATCAGCTCCGCTTCGGTCAGGGCGAGCTGAGTGGGCTGGGAGCCCGTCCAGAGGCGCAGCGTGGGCCCGGCCCCCGGCGGTCGGTTCAGCAGCAGTGCCGCGACCTGGCCGCGCTGGAGGGCGGCGACGGTGGCGGCCGGCCCGTCCGTCACGGGTCCGTCCAGAGCGCGCCGGCCGATGAAGGTGTCCACGAGTTCCCGGTCGTGCGCGGCCATGCGGCCGTGGAAGACGCCGTGGAGCTGCGGCTCCAGCAGGGCGCGTCCGGTGTCGGTGGGGGTCCGGCCGCCCACGCGTACGACCTTGTCGCGCAGGGTGTGCGGCAGGCGGCGGAGCAGTACGTTGCACGCCCACTCGTCCCCGCCCACCACGACGGCGTCGGCGTGGGCGCGCCGCGCCTGTTCGTCCAGCCGGTGACCGAGCCGCAGGCAGGCGCGGTGCCAGGTCGCCACCGCGACCCTGCGGTGCAGCCGTTCGCCCGGGGTGACGGTGGACGCGGGCCAGGTGCCGGTCTCCGCCTCCAGCGTCACCCAGCCGTGGGTCTCGGCGGTCGGAAGGCCGCCGTAGTGGACGACCACGGCCATGTAGGGGATCTCCGGAAGGTGCTGGGTGAGCAGGGGCAGCGCGTCCGGCAGGGTGCTGTAGCGCGCGGAGTCGTGCTCGGGAGGCGTGGGCAGCTCCCCGTCCAGGACGAGCGTGCCGTGGGCGGCGAAGACGGCCTGACCGTGCGCCCCCGGCACCTCTGTGTCGGCGCCGACCACCTCCTCCAGTACGTTCAGCAGCGCCCGCTCCGAGCCCTGACGCGACAGACTCGCGCGCAGCCGCCCCCAGCGCAGCGCGATCGCCCGCTCGGGATGCTCGACGTTCCGGGAGGTGTCCAGGTACACGGAGGCGAACGGGCCCGGCTCCGCGTAGAGGGGTTCAAGGAACGACAGCCTCATCGCCACTCCTCACTCTTCGTCTCACTCCTTCACTCCTCGTCGACGGCCTCTCCTCCCTTCCTTCGATGATGCGCGGCGCGGGGGCTCTTTGGTGATGCGCGCCCTGGCGGTTCTTCGATGGTGCGCGCCCCGAGGGCTGCGTCAGCGCCGCGGCGTTCCTCACTGTCCGTGTTCACCGCGCGATCCGCCGCTGTGGGCGAAGCGACCCCCGGTGTTATTCAATGAGGTGTGCGGTCAGGGATCTCGGGGCCCCGTCGCACGGGTCCGAGTACGGCCCTGGCGCTGCGCCGGGGACTGCTGAGGGAGCCGCATGGACTCCACACCCTCTCCCTCGTCGTCTTCGCCGTTCGACCTGGTCAGCAGCGCCCTGGGGCGCTACATCCCACGCGGAGGAGCGGCAGCGGGCGCCGGTCGCGCGCAGGCGCAGGGCGGCGGCACCTCCCGGCAGCGCGTACCCGACAGCCCGGCGGCCGGCCGTCAGGACCAGATCCTCGGCGCGGTCAACCTGGACAGGGATCTGAGGATCACCCGCCGCAACCTGGACGCCCCCGTGTTCGAGGGCCTGGACGCCGTGGACGGGAGTCCCTTCGTCGATCTCCTGCCCCCCGGGGACGTACCGACGGTCACACGGCGGTTGCGGCAGGTCCTGGAGACCGGTGAGGCGCACGTCGCCCGGATCCAGCGCCTGCGGCGCGGCGACGGGTCGGAGCTGGTGGTCTCGATGAGCATCCTGCCCGCCGCGGTGCCTCAGGAGGGCCTGACCGTCTCCGTGATCGCCATGGCCAGGAGGCTGCACCTGTACGCCGCCGAGACCGCGATCGGCACCTCGCTGGACATCGGCGACACCGCGCAGTCGCTGGCACAGTCCCTGCTGGCGTGGGGAGAGGTGGCCGCCATCGACCTTGATTTCGCCGTGTGGACGGGGGAGGGGGTCACCGGGCAGGGGAAGGGGCGCATCCGGCTGCGGCGGGCGGCTCTGGTGCCGGACCGGGCATGGCCCGACGGCTACGTGACCGCGGGCCACGACCTTCCCGGCGACGCGAGTCGCCTGCTGGCGCACGCGGTACAGCGGGCCGATGCCCCGCAGGCCATCGTCATACCCGACCGGGAGGCGGTCGAGCGGGTGCTCGGCAGTCCGCGGGTGATGCGTGCCCTGGTGCCCGGTGACCGGTCGGCGGGGGTGGCCTGCATACCGCTGGTCCTGGACGGCGCGCCGCCCGTCGTGCTGGGCGTGGCGGAGGTCTGGCGGCGCTCCGACCGCCCCTTCCGCGACAGCGAGCTGCTCGACCTGCAGGAACTGGTGGCCAGGACCGCCCATCACGTCGACCTGGCCCGTCAGCACCAGCGCGAGCACACGCAGGTGCTGGCGTTGCAGCGCCGGCTGCTGCCCCGGCGCGGCGGCGACACGATCGAGATCGCCAGCATCTACCAGCCCGCCACTCCCGACAGCGCGGGCGTCGGCGGCGACTGGGTGAACAGCTTTCCGCTGCCGGACGGCCGTACCGCGCTGGTGGTCGGCGATGTCGTCGGGCACGGCCTGGGAGCCGCGGCGACCATGGGCCAGCTGAGCATGGAGGCCCGCGCGCTGCTGTCCGCGGGGCTGGCGCCGGACGAGGTGCTGGAGCACCTGGACGAGACCGTGACGCTGCTGGACGAACCGGAGTCCGGGCTCGCGGCCGGCTACAGCGCCCTCGGGTCGACCTGCTGCATCGCCCTCTACGACCCGGTCAGCCACCGGTTGGCGTTGTCCAGCGCCGGCCACCTCCCTCCGGTCCTGGTCTGTCCGGACGGGCGGGCGCGCACGCTCGCGGTCCGCCCTCACCCCGGCCTGGGCGCCGAGTTCGCGTTGCGGGAGCCGTTCGACGTGCACACGTTCGACGCACCCCCGGGCTCCCTGCTCGCTCTCTACACCGACGGCCTGGTGGAGGATCCGGCCGTGTCGATCGACGAGGGCATCGGCAGGCTGGCGGACGCCGTGTCCAAGGTGCACCCCTGGGACGCCCTGCAGCAGGCCGCGCGGCACGTCGTCGCCGCGCTCGCGCCCCCGCGTCAGCGCGACGACGTGACCCTGCTGCTCGCGCGGATGATCGGCTACCGCAAGGGGGACACCGCGACCTGGCGGCTGCCCGCCCGCGACGACGCCCCCGCCCGTGCCCGCGCGCAGGTCCGCGCGCTGCTGCGGCAATGGCGCATCAGGGACGACACCCGGGACAACGTGTCGCTGCTGGTCAGCGAACTGGTCACGAACGCGGTGCGCTTCGCCGCAGGTCCCGTCACGGTACGGCTGATCCGGGCCGGTCAGGGCCTGCTGTGCGAGGTGGGCGACACCGGCAACGGCAGGCCGCGTCTGAGCCGGGGCGGCCTCCTGGACGACGGCGGTCGCGGGCTGCACGTCGTGCACCGGCTCACCACCCGGTGGGGGGTGCGGTGGACGGACACCGGCAAGGTGGTCTGGGCGGAAGTCGCGCGGTGACGAGGCAGCCGTCCCCCGCCCGGGTCGCCGGTACCGGTGGCGCGGGTCCGCGCTACAGCCACTCGCCTTCCAGCGCGGTGGCGGTCAGGCCCGGTGCCGCCGCGTACAGGACGGCGCGACTGCCCGACTTCTGCCCGGCGTCGTGCGCCCGCCGCATGATGTCGAACACGGCCGCGCCTCCGCGGTTGCCGCTGGTGTAGCTGTCCCTGCTGTAGCCCAGCAGTCCCGAGGGCCACGCCTCGGGCATCGTCTGCTCCATGTACTCCAGCACCCGGGTCCCGCCGGGGTGCGCCAGCAGCACGTCGGGGTGCCAGGAGTCGGGGTCGTCCTGGTAACGGACGCGCAGCCACTCCCACATCGCGGCGACTGTCTTCTGGACGGCGCGCGGCCCGTGCCGGTCCATCACGAAGTGGGTGCCGTCCGCCCGCGTCTCCAGGCGGTGCAGGTCGTGGGTGCCGGGCGGGGTGTGGTGCCAGGCGGCGTCCAGCCGCAGTACCGACTCGCGCCTCGGGCGGCCCGTGACCACCGCGGCGACCGCGGTGTCCGCGAACAGCAACCGGACGATCAGGGACTCGAGGGTGTCGTCCGCGGGCTGGTAGGTCGTGCTCAGCGCCTCCGCGATCACGACCAGGACGACCCGGTCGGGGTCGGCGGCCACCAGATCCGCCGCCAGCGCCAGGGAACGGGTCCCCGCGACACAGGCCCACTGCGTGGCCGGCAGCAGCATCGCGTCGCTGCGGAGCTGAAGCCGGTTGGCCAGGGAGACGTCCAGACCCGGCAGCGCGGGGGTGGTGGAGTGACTGGTGATCAGGCAGTCGATGTCCGCGGCGTCGAGCCCGGCGATCTGCAGGGCCCCGCGCGCCGCACGCTCCCCGTAGGCCTGTACGGCCTCCCAGGCCGGCGCGGTGCGCTCCTGGACGGTCTGCGGCGCGGGTATCGCTTCGAGGGCGGCGATCACGCGCTCCACGTCCTGCTGGGTGAACCCGTCGCGTGCCAGCGCCTCTTGGGCGGGCCCTGTGCCGAGGGTCCCCAGACCGCCTGCCTTGCCGGGCGCGACGGCGGTCTCCAGCGGCAGCATCCACCCGCGGGCCTCGATGCCCGTGCTGGCCGCGATGCCGTCGATCCGGGGAGCCCAGGCCGCATGCGGGTGCCGGTCGCGCACCTCCGCCACGATCTGGCTGGTCTCCACGGTGTGTTCGCCGTGTATCACGGCAGGAGGACAGAGGTAAGCGGCCATAATGGGGCACCTTCCCAGGTGAGGAGGAATGTCACGAGTGCTGTGTCATGGGTCACTTTGAACTCCGCTCCCAAGAGGTTGCCGATGGGCTCCACTTCGGGAGTCGGTCTCGGTATCGAGCATGGACGCCAAATGGACATTTCCGCTGTGATGCAGACAACTTAGGCGGCATTTGTGGTGCGTGACACGGCACACATCGCTGCAGCGGGGCCTTCGGGGCGGTGCCGGTGGGCCGGGCTTGACTCGCTGTCAGACGGGACGTCCAACTGCCTGCTCACTGGCGCCCCGGAGACCAAGTCTTCTCATCCGTAGCCCCACACGGGATCGGTCATCGAGGCGGAGCGCGCGTAACTCGCGTGACCGCGAGCCGAGTTCAAGCGCATCGAACGCGATTACGGCTTCGAGTTCGCGGACGATCACCGTGCGTTCTGTGCGGCACAACAGGTTCAGGTACGAAGGCTGGGGCGAGCGTCCGACTGGCGGGGCGGAGGCGCTGGTCTTGACTTCGATGCCCAGTTCGTCGGCGGTCTTGACGTCGTGGCCGACCCACTCCACACACGGCTCGTCGGAACCCACCGCCTGGCATACCAGGAACTCCGCGAACAGTCCGTGTGTGTTGTTCACGCGGAGATCGGGCATGGCGAACCGTCAGAAAGCTGCTGTACCGGCCGCTTCATGGTGGACAGTCTGCCGGTGAGCGGAGTGGTCTGCTCGGGTGGCTTTTCAGGAGCCGTCGAGACAGGGGGTGTTGGGGTACCTGGCGGCTTGTTCGGCGGGGGACGATGATTGACTGGTCGCGGTAGCCACCGTGCCCACCGCGAAGGAGAACCCCGCAGTCATGAGCCAGCCCTACACGTACGAGTACAAGGTCGTCAGCTTCCGGGAGTCGCTGATAGGCGATGCCCTGGACTCCGACAAGCTGGAGAAGGTCCTCAACAAGCACGCCGAGGACGGCTGGGGGCTGAAGGCGATCACGTCCGCCGACGTCAAGGGCCGCATCGGGCCCGGTGCCGTCGAGGGACTTCTGCTCACCTTCGAGCGGCCGCGCCAGTAGCGATCACGATCCGGCCGCCGGCCGGCTCCAGCGGCCGGTCGAAGGCGCCGGCAGCCGCCCGTGCACTGCCGGGGCAGGGGAGTGAGGCGGCCCGAGGTCTCCGTCATCGGGCCGAGGGCCGCCCCGCCGAGGGGTGTGGACCGGCGGCACGATCTTCGATGCGAAAATGGGTGGATGGCAGGAGTCGAGGAATTCACGCCCGAGTCTGAGCGGGTCATGCGCACCCTGCGCGATCAGATCATCGACGGGACCCGGGCACCCGGCAGCAGGCTGGTGGAGCGGGAGATCGCCGCCGAGCTGGGTGTGAGCAGGCTGCCCGTCCGCGATGCCCTGCGGGACCTGGTCAACGAGGGTCTCGTGACGCCGCGCCCTCGTACCTGGGCCGTGGTCCGAGAGTTCACCCCGTCCGACCTCTCGGACCTCAGCGAGGTGAGGTCCGTCCTGGAGACGCTCGCGTTCAGCCTCGCCGCACAGCGCCGTACCCGCGAGGGCCTCGCCAAGCTGCGCGCCGACCTCGATGCCGAGGAATCCGCCGCAACTGTGGGTGACGGCGCGGGCGCACGGCGCGCTGCCGCAGACTTCCACGAGACCGCCATCGAGCTGGCCGACAACGCGCTGCTCAGCGAGCTGTACACGACACTGCGCAGCCGGATGCGCTGGTTGCTGGGGCAGCACGACGATTTCGCCGCCGTCGCCGGGGAGCACGAGGAGCTGTATCGGGCGATCGAGGCGCGGGACGTGGAAGGCGTCGGGGAGCTGGTGGCGCGTCACCTGGCGGCCAGCCGGGAGAAGGTCGCCGCGCACCAGCGCAAGGCGGCGGCGCAGTAGCGTCCGCCGCCTTCGGGCCCGCCCGGCGGGGGGACCGGGAGGGGGCGCCGGGGGAGGGGGCGGGGTGACGGGTGCGGTCGTCGAGCTCTTCCGCGGCGCAGCGGTGTTCCCCTTCAGGCGCCGTGCCGTGCCGTGCCGTGCCGTGCCGTGCCGTGCCGTGCCGTGCTCTGCCGCGCCGCTCCCCGTCTCGGTAGCCGGCCCCGGCTGTCGGTCCCGGCAACTGTTCCGGTGATCAGCCCGTAAGGCCGGGAATAGTCCACCGGATACCTCGCCTACCGGATACCTCGCCTACCGAGCACCTCGTCTACCGAGCACCTCCCGAATACCTCACTCCCCGACGTAGACGATGCCTCCCGGCACGTCGGACCGGATCTCCGTGCCGACGCGCCGCTCCAGCAGGTCGTCCAGGCGCTCCAGGGGGCCGATGAGGGTGCGCCCGCCCGCCTCGGCGACCCGCACGGCCGCGTCGACCTTCGGCTTCATCGAGCCCTCGGCGAAGGCCAGCCGGGCCAGGCCCTCCGGTGAGGCGGTGAGGATGTCGCGCTGCTCGGGCGTGCCCCAGTTCTCGCTGACGAAGTCGCCGTCGGTGAGCATGATCAGCATGTCCGCCTTCAGGTCGGCGGCGAGCGCGGCGCTGGCCAGGTCCTTGTCGACCACGGCCTGCATACCGATCTGGCGGCCCTTGGAGTCGGTACGCACCGGCACACCGCCGCCCCCGACGCACACCACGAGCGTGCCGTTGTCCAGCAGGCTGCTGACCAGCGGCGCCTGCATGATGCGCAGCGGGTCCGGGGAGGGGACGACGCGCCGGAACGCGCCGCCGTCACGCGCGATCGTCCACCGGTACTCGGCGGCGGCCTCGGCCGCGTCCTGCGCCGAGTACTGCGGGCCGATCAGCTTGGTCGGCCGCTCGAAGGCGGGGTCGGCCTCGTCGACCTCGGTCGTGGTGAGGATGGCCGCCACCTCGCGCTCGCCGGCGAGCGCGTTGGAGAGCTCCTGCTGGATGACGTAGCCGATCATGCCCTGGGTCTCCGCGCCGAGGATGTCCAGCGGGTAGGCCGCCACGTCCTGGTAGGCGAGGTTCTGCAGGGCCAGCAGGCCGACCTGCGGGCCGTTGCCGTGTGTGATGACGACCTCGTGCTCGCGGGCCAGGCCCGCCAGTGCCTGGCAGGCCCCCCGGACGTTCGCCCGCAGGTGGTCGGCCGTCATCGGCTCCCCACGCCGGGCCAGTGCGTTTCCTCCGAGGGCGACGACGATGCGCATGTGTTTTCCCTTGCTGGTACTTGTGTTCCCCGACGAGGGGAGAATGGTATACCAATCTGGTATACCAATAGTGCTGGTCCGGATGGTGCTGATCCGGAAAGGCCATGGACAGGCGCTTATGTACGGCGATGAGGAGGGCGCGAGGATGGGCCGCAACGACGCGATCGGGCTGCGCGTGCGCTCCGGCGACGCCGCGCTCCTCGACCGGCTGCGCGAACCCGCAGGGACCGGCTCCGTGCACTCCGTCTTCACCCGCGTCGTCAACGTGCTGACGCCCCACGGCACACTGATCGCCCTCGCCGCCCGTGACGGCGCCGACGCCCCCAGGACCCTGATCGCCGACGTCGCCGACTGGACGGGGCGCGGGCTGGCGGCCGGCCAGAGCGTGACGTTCACGCCCGGGAGCATCACGCTCGGCATCCCGTCCCGGCCCCTGCGCCTGACCACGACCGGCGCCCGCGCCTGGGACCCCGTCGTCCCGTCCCTCGCCCACCTCGCGCCGGACGACGTCAAGACGGCGGCCGTCGTCCTCGACCGGCTGAACCACGCGTACGGCGCCCGCGGCGGCATGCTCGGCGCGACACCCGACGCCGGCCCGATGGAAGCGGCCGTCGTCCGCGCGCTGCACGACGGGCGTACGACGCTGCTCGACGCGGTGCGCGCCGGGGACCGCCCCCGCATCCGCCGCGGCATCCTCGCCCTGCTCGGCCTCGGCCCCGGGCTCACCCCGGCCGGCGACGACTTCCTCACCGGATTCACCCTGCTCGCCGCGCTGCCGGGCAGCGGGCTGGCCGCCTTCGTACCCGTCCTGCGCGACGTCCTGGCCGACCACGGCGGACGCACCACGGATCTCGGCCTCGCGACCGTCGGCGAGGCGGCCGACGGCCGGGCCCGCTCCGAACTCCTCGACCTGCTCGGCCTGTTGGCGAACGGTCATCCACCGGGGGATCTGCACGTTCCTGCCCGCAAGGTGCTGGCCATCGGCCACACCTCGGGCAGCGACACCCTGTCCGGCCTGGTGGCCGGGCTCCATCTGGAAGAAGAACTGCGAGGTTCGCTGTGAGCACCACAGCAGTCGTACGGAAGAACACGTACTTCGACTCCGTGTCCCTGATGTCCGTCTCGACCAAGGCCAACGGCCTGGACGGGGTGGAGCAGGCGTTCACCGCCATGGGCACCGAGATGAACAAGGGGGTGCTGGAGAACCTCGGCCTGCTCACCGACGAGCTGCGCGACGCGGGCAACGGCGACCTGATGATCGTCCTCGTCACCGCCGAAGGCGCTGACACCGAGGCCCTGCTGGCGCAGGTCGAGGATCTGCTGCACCGCAAGGCACCCGCCTCCGCCACGGCCGGCGCGGTCACGTACCGCACCATCGGCAGCGCCGCGCAGGCCATCGAGGGGGCGAACCTCGTCATCATCGCGGTCAACGGCGCCTACGCCGGCCGCGAGGCGCGCAAGGCGCTGGAGAGTGGCCTGCACGTCATGATGTTCAGCGACAACGTGCCCGTCGAGGAAGAGGTCGCGCTCAAGCACCTCGCCCACGACAAGGGCCTGTTCATGATGGGCCCGGACTGCGGCACCGCCATCATCAACAACATCGCCCTGTGCTTCGGCAACAAGGTGCGGACCGGCAACGTCGGCATCGTCGCCGCCTCCGGCACCGGCTCGCAGGAGGTCAGCGTCCGCGTCCACGCCCTCGGCGGCGGCATCTCGCAGCTGATCGGCACCGGCGGCCGTGACCTGAGCGAGGAGGTCGGCGGCATCATGATGACCGACGGCATCCGCGCGCTCGCCGCCGACCCGGCCACCGACGTCATCGTGCTGGTCTCCAAGCCGCCGGCCCCGTCGGTGGAGAAGAAGGTCCTCGCCGAGGTCGCCGCCGCGGGCAAGCCCGTCGTCGTCTGGTTCATCGACGGCTCCGAGGAGGCGGTCGCCGCCGCCGGCGGGCACTTCGCCGCCGGCAGCCTCGACGCGGCCCGCCAGGCCGTCCGCCTCGCGGGCGTCGAGCAGAGCCCGACCGAGACGTTCGACGCCGAGGCCGCGGCGGCCGGCGTCGTCGCCCGGCTCTCCGCCGGCCAGCGCTACGTACGCGGCCTGTTCTGCGGCGGCACCCTCTGCGACGAGACGATGTACGCGGTGCGCGACGCGGGCGCCGAGGTCTGGAGCAACATCCAGAAGGACCCCGCCCACCGGCTGACCGCCGCCGCCCCCAGCACCGGCCACACCTTCCTCGACTTCGGCGACGACGACTTCACCAACGGCCGTCCGCACCCGATGATCGACCCCACCCCGCGCCTGGAGCGGCTCGTGGAGGAGGCCAAGGACCCCGAGGTCGCCGCCGTCGTCATGGACTTCGTGCTCGGCTTCGGCGCCCACGAGGACCCGGTCGGCGCCACCCTGCCCGCCATCGAGGAGGCGCAGCGGATCGCCGCCGAGGGCGGCCGTCACCTGGAGATCATCGGCTACGTCCTCGGCACCGACCTGGACACGCCCTCCGTCGCCGCCCAGACCGCGGCCCTCACCGCCGCCGGCGTCACCGTCACCCGCAGCAGCACCGAGACGGGCCAGTTCGCCCGTGAGATCGCGAAGAAGGCAGAGCAGGCATGAGCACCGAGCAGAACACCGAACTCACCGAGGCAGCCCGGCTGTTCAGCAGCGACCTGAACGTCGTCAACGTCGGCCTCGCCATGTTCGACGCGGACATCACGGCCCAGGGCGCCCAGGTGACGACGCTGGACTGGACCCCGCCCGGCGGCGGCGACGCCGACGCCGCACGCGCCCTCGACGTCCTGGAGCGCCCCGAACTCGCCGAGAAGATCGAGGCCGCCAACGCCGAGGCCGTCGAGCGGATCATGTCCGCCCGCCCGATGCTCGTCGGCTTCGGACGCGCCCTGGACGTCGTCCCCGGCATGACGCCGACCACCATCATGCACGCGGGCCCGCCCATCACGTGGGAGCGCATGAACGGCCCCATGAAGGGCGCCGTCACCGGCGCGATCGTCTTCGAGGGACTGGCGAAGGACCTGGACGAGGCCGCTCGGGTCGCCGCGTCCGGCGAGATCACCTTCAAGCCGTGCCACGAGATGAACGCGGTCGGCTCCATGGCCGGCGTCACGTCCGCGTCGATGTACATGCACATCATCAAGAACGAGACGCACGGCAACACCGCGTACACCAACCTGTCCGAGCAGATGGCCAAGATCCTGCGGATGGGCGCCAACGACCAGAGCGTCGTCGACCGCCTGATCTGGATGCGGGACGTCTTCGGCCCGATGCTGAAGGAGGCCGTCGAGTTCACCGGCCCGGTCGACCTGCGGCTGCTGCTCTCCCAGGCCATCCACATGGGCGACGAGTGCCACAACCGCAACGGCGCCGGCACCCTGCTGCTCTTCCAGGCCCTCGCCCCCGGGCTGCTCCAGTCGTCCTTCACGACCGAGCAGAAGAAGGAGGTCTTCGACTTCGTCGCCAGCTCCGACTACTTCTCGGGACCGACCTGGCTGGGGATGGCCAAGGCCGCGCTGGACGCCGCGAGCGGCGTCGAGTACTCGACCGTCCTGACCGCCATGGCCCGCAACGGCGTCGAGTTCGGCATCCGCGTCGCCGGCCTGCCCGGCCAGTGGTTCACCGGCCCCGCGCAGAAGGTCATCGGCCCGATGTTCGCCGGGTACAAGCCGGAGGACTCCGGCCTCGACATCGGCGACAGCGCCATCACCGAGACGTACGGCTTCGGCGGCTTCGCCATGTCGGCCGCGCCCGCCATCGTCGCCCTCGTCGGCGGCACCGTGCAGGAGGCCATGGGCTACACCCGCGACATGGGTGAGATCACCACGGCGCAGAACCCCAACGTCACCATCCCCGCCCTGGACTTCCAGGGCCTGCCCACCGGCATCGACGTCCGCAAGGTCCTCGACACCGGGATCCTGCCGATCATCAACACGGCCATCGCTCACAAGGAAGCCGGCATCGGCATGATCGGCGCCGGCATCACCCACCCGCCCGCCGAGGCATTCACCAAGGCAGCCATCGCCCTCGCCGACGCCCTCGCCTGACGCGCGAGCCCACCCGGAAGCCCACATACGATGAACACACACCACAACGTCGCGGAGCAGGACGCCTCCGCCGCCCGGGAGCTCGACCCGGAGTACGAGCACAGCCCGGTCCCGGCGGGCAGCCGCAAGTCGCTGTTGACGGTCTCGGCCGTCTGGTTCGGGTTCCCGATGATCCTGACCAATGCCGTCCCCGGCGGCGTGGTCGTCGCCATGCTGGGCTTCTGGCGTGGGCTGGCCGCGATCGCGGTGGCCAACCTCGTCATGCTCCTGTACGTGGGGATCCTCAGCCACCGCGCGGGCTCCACCGGCGAGAGCTTCTCGCTCCAGGCCACGCGCACCTTCGGCCGGGCCGGTTACATCGTCGCCTCCGCGTTCCTCGCCACCATCGTGGTCGGCTGGTTCGCGTTCAACACCGGTGCCACCGGGGCGACCCTGCACCAGTCCTTCGGCTGGCACGAACAACTCGTCGCCGGACTTGCCGGGCTGGGCTTCATAGCCCTGACCTACCTCGGCATCAGGGCACTGTCCTGGCTGGGCGCGGTCGCCGCCCCGCTGTTCGTGATCGCGGGCATCGCGGCCCTGGTGATCGCCGCCAAGGACCACGACCTCGGCGCCGTCTTCTCCTACCAGGGTGTCGGCGGCAACGCGGCACTCACCTTCGGCGCGGCGGTCTCCCTGGTCATGGCGACCTTCGCCGACTCCGGCACCATGACCGCCGACTTCACCCGCTGGTCGAAGAACGGCCGGCAGGCGGTTCTCGCCACGATCAGCGCCTTCCCCGTGGCCAGCATGGTGGCCCAGGTCACCGGCGGCGTGGTGGTCGCGGCGGGTGCGATCGCCGCACCGGCCACCGTGGGCGGCAACTTCCTGCCGCTCCTGACCGGCCAGCACTCGTCCGCCCTGAACGTGCTCGCCACCGTCTTCGTCTTCGTCAACCTCGGCTCCGTGTGCAGCCACTGCCTCTACAACGGCGCTCTGGGCTGGTCGCATCTCACGGGTAAGACGATGCGGCTGATGACGATCGTGCTCGGCCTCATCGGCACCGTGGCCGCGCTCGCCGGGGTGTGGAACCACTTCCTGGACTGGCTGGTCATCCTGAGCGTCTTCGTCCCGCCCCTGGGCGGCGTCCTCATCGCCGACCAGTTCTTCGCGCGCGGCGGCCGAAGCGCCATGGACCAGCGGCCCACCGTGGCCGTGCGTCCCACCGCCTTCCTGGCCTGGGCCGTCGGAGCGGCAGCCGCGGGCGCGGCCCACTGGTACGCCCCCCAGCTCTCCGACGCGGTCACCGGCCTGGTCGTCGCCGTCCTCGCCTACGCCGTCCTCGAACGGGTCATGCCCCGCGGACCCGAGGCGACTGCGGCCCCGGCGGAGCAGCTCCAAGGGGCGGCCGAGTAACCCTCGCCCCCCGTCCATACGTCGACGCGCACTTGCCCCAGCCACTGCGGGCAAGTGCGCGTCGACGTATGGCTGCGGTGGTCACGCCGGCGCCCATGCCGCCGCGCACAGGGCGCGGTCCAGTTCGTCCGTGTAGCGCGCCGCGGTCAGCCAGGCCCGGGTGAAGCGGTCCGCGTCGGTGGGGAGCAGACGGCCGAAGACGTCGCGGGAGCGTTCGGTCGCGGCTGCGTGGAGTTCGCCGAGGATGTCGCCCGCCGTCGACAGGCCGTGCCGGTTCAGGCGGCGGGTGTCGGAGGTCGTGTCGGCGGGGAAGGACAGGGCGCGCCGGCCGCCCGACACCGCTTGGTGCACGCGGCGGCGGAGCAGGTGGAGCGGGGGTTCGTCCGGCAGCGGGGCGGGAAGCGGGGGAGAGGTTCGGGTGGTGGGGAGGTCGGCGCGCCGGAGGTGGTCCAGGCCGACGTCGACGCGTGTTCCGGGGATGGTCGGGTGCTCGATCGCCAGAAGCGTGGCCCGGGGGTGCGGGGCCGGGGTGAGGCGGGCGACGATCCGGAGCCGGCTGCCCTGGGCGGCGGCCAGCAGACGGAGGTTCTCGCGGTGGGGGAGCGCGGGGTGGTCGTGGGCGGCCCTCAGGCGCAGGTCCACACCTCCGCAATCGGCGAGGAGGCAGTCACCGGCGGCCTCGCGGACCGTGCTGGTCAGTACGACGTCGAGGAAGAGCAGGTCGGGGCCGCCCGTCAGGGCACGGGAGACCTGCTCACAGACGGGCACCGCCCACAGCCGGTCCAGGGGTTCCGCACGCCAGTCGGCGCCGGACGCGCGGACCGCCCGTACCCGTGCCCCTGCGCCCAGCCGGCCCGTCGGGGACACCGTCGCCCCCGACACCGCGAGCCCCGCCCGCGACAACTCCCGGTGCGTCAGCGCCGTGTCACCGATGCGTACGGCCCGGTCCGCCGCGCCCACCGCACGGCCCGCGCCACCCGGGGCCACGTCCGACACCTGATACAGCCGGCCCCCGGCATCGGCGGTCCAGGTGACGGCCCCCGCGTAGCCGCTCGCCGTCAGCACCGGCTCGGAGAAGACGCCGTACAGGCGCAGGGAGCCGTCGGGGCGGTACGGCTGCCGGGCGGTGCCACGCAGCTCGGTCAGCTCGGCGCCCTCGGCGTGCGGCGCGCGATGGGCCACGGTCAGGACGTCGCCCAGCGCAGTGGCGAGGTCGGCGAGGCGGTACGTCGGGGCGGACGCACGGGCGGCGCGCAGTGCGGTGACCGCCGAGACGGCGGACGACGCGGCCCGGGGGAGACCGGCAAGTCCGGCGGTGTGCGCCGCCCGGAGCAACTCCGCCTGGAGAACCGCTCCGGAGCCGTCCGTGCCGGCTTCGAGGACGGCACCGGCCGCGGTCAGCAGGGAGCGGGCGGCGGCGCGTTGTTCGGTGGTGGCGGTCGGCGCGGGCTCCGACGCGTTCGTGGGCTGCCGCGCATCAGGCGGCGGGGGTGGTGAGTCGGGGGTCGTCGTGACTCTTGAAGCGTCGGAGGACGAGTCCGGCGCGGGTTCGTCGGTCGCGCTCTCCCCGGTCACATCCGCCACCGGCGCGGCGGACGCAGCCGCCGCGCGGTGCAGGCAGGATGGGGCAAGGAGGCAGCCGCAGCGGATGTCGTCCGCCGTGGTCACCGTGCCGTCGGGGGCGTGCAGTTCGACGTGGGTCGTGTCGTCGATGGCGATGCGCACGGTGGTGCCGTCGACGGTCGCGGGGTTGTCCGCCAGTTTGGCGATGCCCGCGTCGAGGCGTTTGCGCAGCCGGGGCGAGAGAGCCTCGACGAGTTCGGCGGTCACGGCCGGGGCGACCGGCGGAAGGTGCGGGCTCATACGATCTTCTCCCCTACCCAGCGGGCGAGTTCGAGCGGGCTGAGGGCGGCGACCGGCATCCCCGCGGCCACCAGCTGACCGGCGACGCCCGTGGCGTACCGCGGGCGGCCGGCGTCGTCCAGACTCGCGCAGCCCAGGACATGGCAGCCGGCCCCGACGAGGGCGCGGACCTCGGCGAGCAGCCCGCCGAGCGGGTAGCCCTCCTCGAAGTCGCTGACCACCACGACGAGGGTCCGCGAGGGCACGGTGACCAGTTCGCGTGCGTGCCGGAGCCCGGCGGCGATGTGCGTGCCGCCGCCGACGCTGACCTCGAGCAGCAGCGACAGCGGATCCTCGACGTGCTCGGTCAGGTCGATCACCTCGGTGGAGAAGGCCAGGAAGTGCGTGGACAGGGTGGGCACCCCGGCCAGCACGGAAGCCGTGATCGCCGACCAGATCGTGGAGGCCTCCATCGATCCCGACACGTCGGTGACGAGGATCAGCCGCCAATCGGCCGCCTTGCGGGCCCGGGTGCGGAATACGGGCCGTTCGGGGATCACCTGGACCGAGCCGTCCGGTGCGCGGCGCGCGGTCGCCAGGTTGGCCCGCAGCGTGCGGGGCAGATCGAGACCGCCGCCCGGACGCCGGCTGGGACGCGGCAGCGCGGTGCCGTGCAGCGCGGGGCGCAGACGGGTGGCCAGCTGCCCGGTGAGCGCGTCGACCAGGCGCCGGACCAGGGGACGCAGCGTGGCCAGCCGGGCCTCGGGAAGGCCACCGGCGTGCCGGAGCACCGAGCGGAGCAGGTCGACCGAGGGGCGTACCGAGTCGGCGTCGAGTTCCGGGAACACGTCCGTACGCCCGCTCGCGGCTGCCGCTGCCAGCACCTCCTCGCGGATGCCCGGACCGAAGAGGGCCGCCAGTTCCTCGGACCACTCACGCACCCCGGGGTACGACGCCTCCCGGCCGCCGCCACGCCCAGGGCCCGTGAGGTCGCCCCGGGATCCCTCGCCCCGCCCGTTGCCGTACAGCTCGTCCAGCGCGGTCGCCAAGGAGCGGGCGTGGGAGGGGAGTTGATCGGTGCGGCGGCCCAGGAGCAGCCGCCAGCGGTCGGAGGGAGCGAGCTGGTGGGCGGAGGGAGCGGTCCGGTGGTCGGAGGGCGCGAGCCGGTGGTCCGGGTGGTCCGTGGCGGGGGTGGGGCCGACGGGGTCGGCAGGAGCGGTGGGGTCAGTGGGGCTGGTGGGGGCAATGGGACTGGAGGGAGCAGTGGGACTGGAGGGAACAGCGAGTCCGGCCAAGGCCGTTGTGCTGTCCGGGCCGGTGGGGCGCGTCGCCGGCAGGAGGCCCAGCGCGCCGAGCGCCGCACGCGCCGCGAGGTCCGCACGGGTCCAGGTGGCCAGCGCGACAGGGTCGATCGCGCCCGTGTCGGCCACGTGACGCTCGTCCAGGCGCTCCTCGACCGTGGACAGCAGGCGCTCGCGGGCGGCGGGGCTGAGCGTGTCGAAGCCGCCGCGCAGGGCGGGCAGCCGGTCCAGGAAGTCACGGTCGGACAGCCCGGACACGCGGGCCAGCAGCGGATCCAGCGCGGGGGCGGCCGAATCCAGCAACTGCCCCGCGGCGGTCAGCAGTCCGGTGAGCCGTGCCGTGAGTGCCGTCCGGGACTCGGCGTCCACGGCCCCGTCCACCCACGAGGCGACGCGATCGCCGAGGGTCCGCGGATCCTCCTGGTCCAGCAGGACGCGTACGGCACCGGCGGCGCCGCGCATCAGCGGGGAACCGCCGGCGGCCAGCCGGGCGAGCGCGTCGGTGAGCCGGATGCCGCCCAGCGGGTCCGCACGGTGGGAGAGTTCCAGCAGGGCGTGGGCGTCGGCCGGGTCATCGGAGCCGGTCAGGCCGTCGACCTGCCGCACCGCCGCGGACGTGAGCAGGCCGGCCACGGCCGTCGCCCGCGCCGTACGGTCGTCCGAGGACTGAAGGCCGGAGACGTGACCGGCGCGCAGCCGGTCCAACAGGGCCAGACCGGCAAGGAGTTCGGGCAGCGTGCCCGAGTTCGGCAGCACGTCGGCGATGTCGTCCAGCCGTTCGTCGGCGAGCGCGGGAAGGCCGCACTCCGCCGCCTGCTCCAGGCCGCGCAAGACCTGTGCCGCCGTCGGACCGCCCTCCGCGCGCTCGGAACGCAGGCGTTCGCGCAGCAGGCCCTCCGCAGCCTGCGCCGGGGTGACGCCGCGGACGCCGGCCGCGGTCAGCATGGCCGCCGTGGCGGGCGTCCAGCGCACCTCCCAACGGGACGTCAGCGCCTCGGCCCCACCCGTGCCGGTGACCTCCTTGGGCTCCGCGTAGGGCACCGCGCACACCGCCAGGCGGCGCAGCAGGAGTTCACGGCGGCGGTCCAGGTCGGACCGGAGCGGGTCCAGACGCAGGTCGCGGGCGCTGCCCGGACCGGAGTCCGCCGGTCCGGGCAGCCCCAGCGCGGCCAGCTCCGCCTCGGCCGCCGGGGCGAGCCCGCTGCGCGGGGCGTCCGGCGCCGGCCGGCCCGCACGGGTGCCGACGAGCACCTGCTCCATCGCCCGCGCCACCGCACGGCCCCGCCCGTACGGCTCGCCCTGCGCGAGCACCGTCTGCGCGGCCTCCACCAACTCGCCCCGGCCCGCCGCGGGCAGCCCCCGCAGCCGGGCCAGATCACCGGCGAGCCGGGTGATCTCCCGCGCGTCGGCGGGCCCGGACGGATGGCCGAGTTCCCGCAATGCCGCACACACCCGCACGGCCGCCCGGGTCAGGGCCTCCTCCATCGCGCCCGGATCACCGGCCGCGTCGAGCACCATGTGCTGCCACTCGGGATCCCGGATGCCCGCCGGATACCCGGAGCGCGCGTCGAGGAGGGCGTAGGTGTAGGGGATGAGGGAGGTCGTCCAGACCGGGCCGTTCGGCGCACGCCGCGTGCCTTCGGCGAGCCCCGTGCCGTCCACCGGCCCCAGCAGTGCCGGGGCGTGGAACGCGCCCACGACCACGGCGGCACGCTCACCCTTCGCCGTGGCGGCGGCCAGGCAGGACCGCATCCACCGCTCCCGCCGCAGATCCAGCTCGGGCACGCCGCCCGAGGCCGCCGCGTCCTCGCGCAGCGCCCAGCCGGTCAGCAGCGCGGCCCGCCGCAGCGCCTCCGGGGGAGATCCGGGGGCGGCGGCCTCGACCAGCCGGTCCCAGAGGTCGTCGCCGGGGCGTCCGGTCAGGCCGGCGCGGAGGGTGTCGGCAAGACGGGCCCCGGTGCGCGCGTGAGCGGTGTCCACCGGCAGCTCTCGACCGGGCGGGCCGGTGACCGGTGGGCTGTCGTCTCCGGTGCTGTCGGTGTGTTCGTGATCGTGATCGAGTTCGTGTGCGTCTTCGGCTCCTGTCCAGGCCCGGTCAGCCAGCGGAAGGTCACAGGCGACGACCGGTACCGCGTGACGTGCCGCCCACCGCACCGCCGCCAGCTCGGGAGAGAAGTCCGCGAACGGGTAGAACGCCGGTCCCACCGCCGTGCCCGCGCCAGCGTTCCGGCCCCCGCCGTCGGCGCCCGGAGCCGCCGCGAGAGCGACCGGAGCGCGGGTCTCCTCATGGGCGAGCCAGGGCAGCCAGTCCTGCAGCTCGGCGGGGAGTTCGACGAGGAGGACGTCCGGCTCGGAGGCGTCGAGCAGCGCCGGCATCGCCGCGGCCAGGGAGGGCGCGTGATGCCGTACGCCGATCAGGCAGGGCCCCGCCGGGTCGGTGAGGGCGGCGACGGCCGCCTCGGGGGAGGTGCGGGACACGGGGTTCAGCCCTCCAGTACCGTGCGCAGGTCCCACAGGGTGCGCCAGGTGGCGGAGCCCTGCTCGGCCCGGCGCCGTACCGGACCGTCCCAGTAGCCGCGCAGCCGGGCGGCGTCGGCCGGGTCGTCCTTGCGTACGACGCCGAGGAGATGCCCCGGGAGCAGACCGAGGACGTCACGGTCCCCCGGGAAGTACGCCGTGGCCAGCCCCAGCGCGCCCGCGACGGACACGGCCTCCGCGGTGCTCATCACGGTGGACGGCCGTTCCACCTCCCAGCCCTCGGCGGAGCGCCCCTCGCGCAGGTCCCGGAACGCGGTCACCAGTGCCTCCAGCACGGCGTCGTCGACGTGGAAGGGCGCCCCGGCCCGCTCCACCGACGCCCGCGCCTGGCTGCGCACCAGCGCGGTCTCGGCGTCGAGGTCCGCAATGGGGCCCACGGTCTCGAAGTTGAAGCGGCGCTTGAGCGCGGCGGACATCTCGGAGACGCCCCTGTCGCGCAGGTTGGCGGTGGCGATGAGGTTGAAGCCGGGTGCCGCGTGCGCCAACGCGTCCTCACCGCCCGCGAGTTCGGGTACGGCGATGCGCCGCTCGGAGAGCAACGACACCAGGGAGTCCTGCACTTCGGGCAGGCACCGGGTGACCTCCTCGACCCGGGCGATCGCACCCCGGGCCATCGCCGTGAGCACCGGCGACGGCACGAGCGCCTTGCGGCTGGGCCCCTGCGCGAGCAACAGGGCGTAGTTCCAGCCGTACTTGAGCTGGTCCTCGGTCGTGCCCGCCGTACCCTGCACCACCAGACCACTGGTCCCGCAGACGGCGGCCGACAGCAGCTCGGACAGCATCGACTTGGCGGTGCCGGGCTCGCCGACGAGCAGCAGCCCCCGCTCACCGGCGAGCGTGACGACACACCGCTCCACCAGGGCACGGTCGCCGACGAACTTGCCCGAGATCTCCAGGCGCCGCGGTACGTCCTGCGCCGCCTCCGCCTCCTCGGGCAGCCGCAGCGCCTGGCCTGCGCTGCCCATGACGAACGTGACGACGGCACGGGGCGTGAGCCGCCAGGCGGGCGGGCGCGGCCCGCTGTCGTAGGCGGTGAGGAAGGCCAGTTCGGTGGCGTACAGGTCCTCGGGCGGGACGACCTGACGGGTCGTGTCGGGAGCGAGGGCGGCGGCGGTCATCGGCGGAAGTCCTTCGCGGAGGTACGGGACGGGGTCGGCCCGGTGTGACGAACGGGAGGCGGAACAGCGGCCTGCGCCGCCGGTTGTGCGGCGGTGTCGGGATGGGGCACCGGTTGTCTCGTGGTGTCGGGATGGGGCACCGGTTGTCTCGTGGTGTCGGGATGGGGCACCGGTTGTCTCGTGGTGTCGGGATGGGGCACCGGTTGTGTCGTGGTGTCGGGATGGGGCACCGGTTGTCTCGTGGTGACGGGACGGGCCACCGGTTGTGCGGCGGTGGCGGGGCCCTGGCTGGTCCCGGCGGCCGAGCCAGGGCCGGCCCAGGTGACAGGGCTACGGCCAGGGCGGGCCCCGGCGCCAGAGCCGGGGCTCACCTCAGCGGCCGTGCCGCCAGGGCTCGGCCCCGTGTAATCGGCCGGGTTCGACTCCGGGAGTTCGGTCGGAACTTGCCCCGAGGGCCCAGCCGGGACTCGTGCCGCGGGACCGGTCGGGACTTGCTCCGCGAGGCCGACCGGAACCCACCCCGCGAAACCAGCCGGAACTTGCCCCACGAGGCCGATCGGGACTTGCTCCGCGAGGCCGGCCGGAACCCGCCTCGCGAGGCGGGTCGGAACTTCCCCCGTGAGTTCGGTCGGAGCTTCCCCCGCGAGGCCAACTGGAACCCACCCCGCGAAACCAGCCGGAACCCGCCCCACGAGACCGTTCGGATCCCACCCTCCGATGCGAACACGCGCCGGCGCCACGCAGTGTCCACGCGCCGGTGCCGCGCCGCGTCCACGCGCCCGCGCCACGCCACGCCGCGTCCGCCCGCCGGCCAGGCGGAACTCATCGGCGTCGTCCCTTGCGTGTCGCGCGGGTGGTCAGTTCCTCGTAGGCGGGGGCGTCGCCCGCGCGCACGCGCTCCCAGGCGCGGGTGAACAGCTCGGGCACCGGAAGGAGGGGCAGGGCGCGCTGGTGGCCGACGATCGGGTAGAGGCCCTCCTTCCAGGTCTCGACGGGCAGCGCGGGCGCCTTCAGGTCGTGCCAGCCGCAGGGCAGGAACAGGGTGCGGCCGGCACGTGGCCGCTTGGCCTCCACCACCAGGTCCGTCGCGGCCAGTTCGGCGCGTGCCTTCTTCGTCCGGGCGGGCTTCCAGCCGGTCCAGCGGGCGCAGTTGCGGTCCGTCGGGTCGGGCAGGGCGAGCAGCTGGAGGTAGAGCGCCGCCGCGTCCTCGCTCAGCCCGTGCGCCGCCGCGACCTGTGCGACGAGCGCGGGCACGCTCACGGTCGGGTCCTGTGCGTGGCCCGAGCCGCCGTCGGTACGGGCCTCTGTGCCGGCCTCGACCGTGCGGGTCAGCGGGCCGTCGAGCAGGGTGCGCAGGGCGGCCAGGCCCTGGCCGCGCGCCGGGCCCACCAGGCCCTCCAGCAGCCCGAACACCGGGTCCTCGGGGCCGGTGAGCGCGGCCGGGCGGATCCGGACCGTCTCCGACTCGCGGTGGTACGGGTGCAGGACCATCGCCTCGCCGACCCGGGTCATGCCGTGCGCGTCGGCCCCTCCGGTCTCGGGCAGGTCGTAGGCCGTGCGCAGTGCCGCGGCCGTGGAGGCGCCCTTCTCCGTCCAGTCGACGCCGAGGTCGAGCAGCAGTTCCGGGTCGGTCATCCGGCGGCGTACGGCGGCCAGTCCGGCGGGAAGGTGTGCGCGCAGGGAGTGGCCGTAGGGCAGGACGTAGGCCAGCGCGGCGAGGCTGTTCACGACCGCCGACAGCGTCTGCCTGCCGGGCACCGCGCCGGGATCCCGCGGGGCGAGGTTGCCGTCCTTGTCGGGGCGCACGACCGTGGTGCGGCTGAGCCAGGAAGTACGCGACGGGTTGAGCACGTCCTCGGCGTGGCCGGCGCCCGTCCCCGCCAGCTCGGCGGCGAACTCCTCGGGGATGCGGACGAGCGTGGCGAGGTGTTCGGCCCAGACGCGGCCCGCGGCCTGCGTGTCGGGTCCGTGGGTCCACAGGCCGGCGGGGTCCGCGGGCAGCAGGGCGCCCAGGAGAGCGTTGCGCTCGCGCGCGCCGAGGGAGTTCACCCGGGCGATCGCGGCCTCGTTCTGGCGGGGCTTCAGGCCGGTGACGGCCAGTGCCGCGGCGTCGGCGTCGCCCGGCAGACCGGCGAGCAGCGCGGCGGCCTGGAGCGGGCCGAGCCCGCCGCCCGTGGCCGCCACGAGCGCCTCCGGGGCCTCGGCCCGCCAGGGCGCGGCGCCCTTCTCCCGGATCAGCCGGGCCACGGCGGCGAGATGCGCGGCGGAGATCGCCGGTACGTGCCGGACCTCCTCGTCCAGGGTGAAGTGGGCGACCGCGCCGAACGCGCCGGACGGGTCGTGGTCCAGGGCCAGCCAGTGCACCTGGTTGCGCTGGCTGTCGATGCGCTGGGAGCCGAGGACCAGCACCGTGCGGCCGTCGCGGCGCAGGACCTGCCCGGTCCGCTGCTGCTGGTCGTACGGCTCGCTCAGCACGATCTGCCGGAGCACGCCGTCACCGGTGAGGAGCGGCCCCTCGGTGAGCGCCCCGAACAGCAGGAGCAGCGACTGGCGCCGGTCCTCGGTGAGGGCGGGGGACGCTGCCCGGAGCGCGAGCGCGCGCACGGCGCCGAGGAAGGGCGGCCACACCATGCCGATCCCGGGGATCGTGTACTCCTCGCCGATCCAGCCGTCGGACAGCGCGCCGAGCCGTTCGTGGCCCGGCAGCGGCTTGCCGTCGGCGGGCTTGCCGGACAGCACGTGGCCCACGGCCCGGATCTGGCGCAGCACGTTCCACTGCGCGCCGTACCACCAGCCGTGCAGCCCGATCACCCCGGACAGCGCGTCCTGCACGGCGCGGTCGTGGCCGTGCTCCGGGCTGTAGTCGGCGAACATGCCCTCGGTGCGGTTGCGCGGCTGCCGTGGCCGCTCCGCGGGCGGGTTCGCGAACGCCGTGGCCGAATCGACGACGCGCAGCGCCACGCGGACCACCGCGGCGACGCCGGTCAGCAGCCGGGCGTCGGTGATCCCGGTCAGCGTCATGGCGACGGCGCCCAGGGCGACGTGCTCGGCGGGCGGCACGGCGGCCCTGGCGGCCTCGTCCGCACCGGCCCTGGCGAGTTCCTCCTGCCGTCCGGCCAGCGCGAGCGCCGTGACGCGCAGCAGTTCGGCGGCCTGTTCGTCGGTGAGCGCGCGCAGCACGGCCGAGCCCCGCTCGTCGCGGGGGCGCAGGGCGTGCCAGAAGGGCAGCGGGGGCATGAACCGGGTGCCGGCGGCGTACTCGCTGCCGCGGTCACCGGGTGTCACCCAGCCCAGCTCGCCGACCTGATCGGTGCCGTCGACGCCGAGCAGTCCGATCTGGCCGCCCGACTGCGCGACGACCGGCTCGGCGCCGCCCGGCAGCCGCAGCGCCCCGAGCGGAATCGCGCCGAACCCGCCGTCGTGGGCGATGGGCACGCGGACGGTACGCCCGTCGGGCATCCCGACGACGCGGCGGACCTCCTCACCGTTGCCCTCCTCGCGCACCCAGCGGCCCAGCACGGTGCCGTCGGTGCCGAACGGGCTGTTCTCGAGCCCCGGTTGGAGCGGCAGCACCTCGGACCAGCCCGGCAGCAGGGTGGCGTCCTCGTGGACGCCGGCGCGCAGCAGGGCGGGCAGGGAGGCGCGGCCGTGCGTGCCGGTGGCCGGGTCGTGCTCCAGCCACAGCGTCTGCCTGCCCTGCCTGCCCCGGCGCCACAGCGAGGTGCCGTCGCCGATCACGGCACGGCTCGGCGGCAGCACCGTGTCCCCGGCGTGCAGGGTGCGGCCGCCGGTGGCCCGGCCGCCGCCGGGCAGCGGGATCGAGGGGGTGTCGACGTCGTTGCCCGACCAGTAGGCGGGCAGCTGCTCGCCGCCGAGTTCGAAGACGTCCGCGGGGCGGGCCGACCAGTACCCGTACTGCTTGCCGTCCTGCCGCCACATCACCAGCAGTTCCCCGTCCACGTAGCGGAAGTGGGGGCGGTTCCAGCGGTCCGGTTGCCGGGGCAGGCGCAGGTCGTGGACGAGGAGCACCTGATCGGGGCCGACCACGACCGCCTTGTGCCGGCGCGCCAGGATCAGCGCGGGCCAGGCCTCGTCGACCAGCAGCGTGTCGTCCTCGCCCGTGCGGGTCTCCGCGTCGAGCAGGGCCAGGGCCTCGTCCAGGGCGGGCCAGCCCAGTTCGTCGAGGATGCCGGTGCGCAGGGTGCGGCCGAGCAGCGGTGCCACGGCGTGTCCGGCGACCCGGGTGACGGCGTCCGGGGCCGCCTCGCCGGCGATCATCCGGAACGGACGCAGCCGGTCGAGCGCGGCACGCGCTCCGGGCAGGCCGCTCGCGCGCGTGTAGTCCTCGGCGCGCCGGTCCAGCCACTCGCGCAGCACGCCCGACAGCACGGGGTGGTCGGCGAGGTCCTTCAGCAGCTTCCCGGACTGCGAGTCCTTGCCGACCGTGTCGACCGCGAGGTGCAGCAGCCGGCGAAAGCGCGGGTCGGCGGCGACGGCCGCCAGGTCCCGCCCGCCGCCGCGGGTGTCCTTCAGCCAGTCGGTGAGCGGGAGATACACGTTCGCGTCCGTGCCGGGCACCGTGAGGGTGATGTTCTCGGCCGCGCACAGGTCGAGCAGGTCGAGGTCCGTGCCGGCGTGCCAGCGCCCGGTGAACAGGTCCACGGGCCGTCCGGCGGCGCGCAGCCCCTCGGCCATCGCCTCGACGAGCGTCAGGGTGGCGTCCGAGCGGAGCGAGAAGGACCTGCCGTGCTTGCGGAACGCGGCCCACCGGCTCAGCCAGTCGGCGGGGTCGATGCCGTACTCCCCGGCCGCCCGCGCGTCGGTCAGCAGCCGTACGGCGCCGCAGTCGGCGAGCAGGGCGAGCCAGAACTCGTCGTCCTCGACGTCCCGGCCGAGGCCGGCGGGCATGATCTCCAACAGGCGGGCGCGGACGGCCGGCTGACGCCCGGACAGGAGCCGCAGGACCGAGCGGTAGGAGTTCCAGAAGGACGCGGGTGCGCGGACGGCGGCCGGGGAGGCGATCAGATCGGCGACCAGGGCGCACTCCTCGGTGTCCCGGTCCAGGCCCGCGGCCTTGATCAGCCCGCGCGCGTCCTGCGGCAGCGAGGCGTACGGCGGCATGCCTGCGGCGCAGCGCTCCACCGTCAGCTGCCGGAACTGCGCCCACGCGGCGGCCGGGTCGAGGCGCCGGGAGAGGTCCTTCACATGCTCCTTGAGGGCCTTGACGGTCAGCGCGCCGGCGAAGGCGAACTCCAGGAACACGGCCCGCTGCCGCTCCTCGTCCACCGTGAGCGCGTGCACCCGCTCCGCCTCGCGGGCCTTGCCGAAGAAGGCGGCGGCGTACGTGGTGTTCTCCTGCTGGAGGAAGGCACGGGCCGCCTGCTCGTAGAAGGTCGGCAGGAAGTGCGGCACGGTGCGCCCGAGCCGTTCGCCGAGCGCCTCGAAGCCGTCCTTGGCGTTGCCCGGCTTCGACTTGGCCTGCCGGGCGAGCCGCTCGACGTCCTTGACCAGGGCGAGGGCGTGGTGGCCGTTCGCCGGGTCGTTGACCAGCGCCCAGGCCGGGAAGCCCAGCGTCTCCTTGCGTACCTGCCCGACCTCGGGCGTCTCCGGGTCGCGGGCCAGGCCCAGGAACTCAAGGGCCAGATCCTCGGCGTCACCCAGGGTGCCCGGGACCAGGCGCACGATGCGGCGCTCGTCCAGGGCGGGATGCGTGTAGGTGCGGACGGTGAGGCGGTCGGCGTCCTCGCGCGCGGTGCTGCCGGGCGGCAGGACGGCTCCGGCCTCCAGCAGGGCGGTCAGGGTGGCCGCGTCGTACCCGGCGACGGCGATCCCGGCGTCCCCCGTCAGTGCGGTCCCGGCGTCCGCCGTCGCAGTGGTCTCGCCATCCGGCGTCACAGTGGTCTCGGTATCTTTCGTCACAGCGGTCCCGGCGTCCCCCGTCACGGTGGTCTCGCCCTCCGCCGTCACGGCGGTCCCGGCGTCCCCCGGCACAGCGGTCTCCTCGTACTCGGTCACCGTGCTCATGCCACCTGCTCCTCGTCCTGGATGTCCCGCCCGGCGTACAGCGCGGCTGCCATGCGCATGCCTTCCGACCAGGCGACCGGCCCGATCTGACCGAGCTTCAGCGTCCGTCCGGCGGGGTCGGTCCACGCCAGCGGGCCGGTCTCGGTCTCGTCCCAGCCGTCGTAGTCGCCGACCCAGACGCGGGCCTCGACACCGCGGCCGTCCTCCAGGACGGAGCACACCGCGTACCCGCCGCGCACGCGGTAGCCGAGTTGGGCGGCCCGGCCGTGCAGGAAGCGCAACTCCTTGTAGGAGCCGCCCGCGTACTCGTCGACGGACATGCCCTCGGCGTCGAGTCCGGCCGGGCGGTGCCACACCTCGCGGAAGAGCTGCTGGGCGCGCTGCTCGACGCCCAGTTCGACGGCGAACTCGCGCAGTTCCTCCAGGTCGTCGAGGAGGACCGGGTGCGGGAGACGGACCAGGCCGGGGGCGATGCGCACGGTGTCGCCGTCGAGGTCGACCAGGCCCAGACCGCGCTCGGGGTCGGCGTCCCGCAGGAAGCCGGCGACCTGTCCGTCGGCGCCGGTGACGACGAGGTCGCGCAGCGCCGCCTGCCAGGCGGCGTCCGGCCACACGCGGGTGAGGACGCCGAGCGGCACGGGCAGGGAGCGCACCATCCACCGCTCCACATCGGCCAGGCACTGCCGCTCGTGCCGCTCCAGCCACTCGGTGAGCTGACGGAGCCCCACGACCGCCGGGTCGTCGGCGATCTTCGGGGGCACGGACTTCAGCCGGCGCCCGGCCGCGTTGCGGCACACCACCTTCCCGTCGTCGAGAGCGACCTCGTAGTCGCCGGCCGACACCCACCCCATACGTGCCTCCCCGCACCGCAGTGATCAAGTGACGGGAACTCTAGGCGAGGCCACTGACAACGACTTCATGCCCTGACGGGCACGCACCCCGGCGGAACCGGCCACAACGGTTTGTGCACGAGTCGAGGAGGCCTCGCGGAGCCACGAGCCGTCCCGGAAGGAGGGTCGCGCGCTGTGTCCCAGGTCGCCGCGCATGCCCGGCCGCGGGCCGCCGCGCAGGCCGTGGTGGGCTGTGGGGGAGGTGTGGGATCTGCGTCGGGGGCGCGCGGGCACCCTGTGCGAATCCTGTGAACGGGCGTTCACGGAACCTTTCCCGGGCGTGGCCGGAAGCGGCCTTGCTGGGCCAACTCGCCGACCAACAAGGTGGAGCGAGCACTAGAGCATCAGGAGTCGCAAGCGCACTGCTTGACCCGGACACCGACCGTCCGGGCGCCGACGGGGGAACTGATGCGGTGCGCTCGACCGCTGCCGGCCAGGCATGCGGACGCTTGCCGCGCCGATACGGAACATGTCCCTCCGCTGTCTTTCTCTTGGTGCCATCGCCCGGTGCCCCGAGACAGGGATTAGGAGGGGGAAAGCCGATGAGCGCGGTGAACGCCGCCAAGCCGACGTACCCCGGCGTCTACGTCGAAGAGCTTCCCAGCAGCACCCGCACGATCTCGACCCTGACCACGTCGGTGACCGCTTTCGTGGGCCACACCCGGCGCGGTCCGCTGAACGAGCCGATACGCGTCACCAGCTTCGCGGAGTTCGAGCGCCGCTTCGGCGGGCTGAGCGCACGCAGCGCCGTGGGCTACGCGGTCCACCAGTTCTTCGGCAACGGCGGCACCGTCGCCGTCGTCGTCCGCGTCACCAAGGCCCGCAGCGGCAAGGCCGCCGGCGTCACCCTCAAGTCCACCGAGGGACACAGTGACAGCGATGTCCTCCAGGTGCACGCCAAGGAACCCGGCGCGTGGGGCAACGGACTGCGCGTGGCCGTCGACCAGGACACGCCCTGCCCCGACGACACCTTCAACCTGCGCGTCTACGACGCCCGCGGCGAGGCCAGGGAAAGCTTCACCGGCCTGTCCACGGACGCCTCCGACGACCGCTACGCGCCCACGGTCATCAACGCCGGCTCCCGGCTGATCCGTGTCGAGGTCGTCGGCGAGGGCCGCCCCGACCCGTCCGGCACCGTCTCCAAGCCCTTCGGCCACCGCCTGCCCGGCCTGGCCGTCGACCTCACCGTCAAGATCGGTGACGTGGAGCGGGAGTTCACCCTCTACGAGCCCGACTGCGACGGCGAAGCCCCGTCCTCCGTGGCCGAGTTGGCGCTGCTGCTGGAACGCAAGCTGCGCGCCCTGCCCGACGCCCCGGGCAAGCACGCCTTCGCGGGCGTGGAGGTCACGCCCTTCGGCCGCCGCGTCCAGGTCGTCGCCGGCTCCACCGACCCCGAGGACGTCGTCCGCTTCCTCGGCGAGTGCGCCAACGACCTGGGTCTTGAGGCATCCGTCAACCCGCCGGTCTTCCCGCTCGCGGGCGGCGAGGACGGCGAGGCCCCCGGACCGCGCGACCTCATCGGCTCCGAGGCCGACAAGACCGGCATCCAGGCCCTGCGCGGCGTCGCCGACGTCAACCTCCTCGTGCTGCCCGAACTCGCGGCGTACGAGAAGACCGAGGACGCCGTCACCGTCGTCTCGGCCGCCCAGCGGCTGTGCGAGGAGCGGCGGATCTTCCTCCTCGTCGACGCCCCCGGCACCTGGGTGAGCGTGGACTCGGCACGCGCCGGCGTCGCCGCCTTCGACGCCGTACGCGGCAACCACGCGGGCCTGTACTTCCCGCACCTGCAGCTCACCGACCCGCTCACCGGGCGGCTGCGCGCCTTCCCGCCCTCCGGCGCGGTCGCCGGCGTGATCGCGCGCACCGACTCCGAGCGCGGCGTGTGGAAGGCGCCGGCCGGCACCGAGGCACGCCTCGCCGGGGTCCACTCGCTCACCGTCGGCCTCACCGACCGCGAGAGCGGACTGCTGAACCCACTCGGCGTCAACTGCCTGCGCACCTTCCCGCTGACCGGCCCGACCGTCTGGGGCGCCCGCACCCTGGAGGGCTCCGACGCCCTCGACAGCGAGTGGAAGTACGTGCCCGTGCGCCGGCTCGCCCTGCACATCGAGGAGAGCCTCCAACGCGGCCTGCAGTGGGTGGTGTTCGAGCCCAACGACGAGAACCTGTGGCAGCAGATCCGCCTCACCGCCTCCTCGTACCTGCACACGCTGTTCCGGCAGGGCGCCTTCAAGGGCGGCACCCCGCGCGAGGCCTACTTCGTCAAGTGCGACAGCGACACCACGACCGCCGAGGACATCGAGAACGGCATCGTCAACGTCCTGGTCGGCATCGCACCGGTCCGCCCGGCGGAGTTCGTGATCGTCAAAATCCAGCAGACGTCCGGCCAGTTCGAGCTGTAGGCCCACGGGAATCTTGGAGAGCTGAAGGAATCCGATGGCAGAGTTCACCGTCAACGCCCATCGTTTCGACCCGTACAAGAACTTCAAGTTCCTGGTCCTGTGGGACGGTCGTACGGTCGCCGGCATCAGCAAGATCAGTCCGCTGAAGCGGACCACCGAGGTCGTCAAGCACCGCAACGGCGGCGACCCCTCCTCCCCGCGCAAGTCGCCCGGCCGCTCCGAGTTCGAGGGCATCACGCTGGAGCGCGGGGTCACCCACGACCCCGAGTTCGACCGCTGGGCCAACAAGGTCTGGCAGGTCGGCGCCGGCCTCGGCTCCGAGGTCTCCCTCGCCGACTTCCGCAAGGACATCGTCATTCAGGTCCTCAACGAGGCCGGACAGGTCGCCGTCTCGCACAAGCTCTACCGGACCTGGCCCAGCGAGTACCAGGTCCTCGGCGAACTGGACGCCAACGCCAACGCGGTGGCCATCCAGTCGCTGAAGCTCGAGTGCGAGGGCTGGGAGCGGGACTACGAGGTGCCCGAGCCCGAAGAGCCCTCCTTCCTCAACCCTGCCTGATCCGAAGTGAGTTGAGGGAACAGGGGGAAACACATGGCGATCACCGGGGCGGCCGGGCTGCTGGCCACCTGGGAGGCGGGGCTCGCCGAGGCGCCCGCCGGGCGCGCCCTGCTGCTGCACCGCACGGCGCGCCCGGACGACGCCGGCATCACGGCCGTACCGCTGGGCGAACGGGAATCCGATCTGTTCGCCCTGCGCCGCGCCCTGTTCGGGGAGCGGATGCAGGTACGCACGGAGTGCCGGGCGTGCGGCGCGGACATGGAGTTCGAGCTCGACGCCGGGGAGTTCGCCCGGACACTGAGCGCCCCCGAATCGCCGGTCGTGCGGCTGGCGGAGGGCGGCTGGGAGATCGTCTTCCGGCTGCCCTCCGCCGCCGACCTCACGAGCGCGGCCCGGACCGCCGACCCGCGTGCCGCGCTGCTCGCCCGCTGCCTGGTCTCCGCCGAGCACGACGGCACGGCCCAGCCGGCCGGCGCGCTCCCCGTACCGGTGCGGCGGCGCATCGCCGAGGCCGTCGAGGCCGCCGACCCCGGCGCGGACGTGACCCTCACCATCGCCTGCCCCGAGTGCGGTACGGGCACCCGCGCCGAACTCGACATCGCCTCCTACCTGTGGACCGAACTGGACGCCTGGGCCAGGGACCTGCTCCTCGACGTCCACCTGCTCGCCACCGCCTACGGCTGGAGCGAGCCGGAGATCCTGGCGCTCAGCCCGCTGCGCCGCCGCTACTACCTGGAGCTGTGTGCGGATGTATGACTCCTCCTCCCGGGCGCCCGAGGCGGAGCCCGACTTCCTCGACCGGCTGATCGCCCGGCACGCCGCACCGGCACCGGACACGGTCCGGGTCCGGCCCCGGCTGCCCGGCCCGTTCGAACGCGTCGAGGCCGTCCGCGCCCGCACCCCGGACCCCGACACCGCCGACTCCGCGCCGTGGCCCACCGCCACGACCGCACCCGCACCGGAGCGCGACCTGCCCCGGCCGGCGGCGGCCGAGGTGCGGCACCACACGGAACGCGAACGGACCGTCGTCCGTACGGAACGGACCCCCGCCGGACCGCAGGCGCGCCCGGCCCCGCGTCCGCTGCCCGAGGCACCGCTGCTGCGCCCCGTCGCGCCCCTCGCGCCGAGGCCGTTCGCGGCGCCACAGACCGGTCCGCGCACGTCCGGGCGGGGAGGCCCGGAGCCGGGCACGGACCGGGTGGCGGCGTCCGCACCCACCCACCCGGGAACGGACACCGCCTCCTCCACCGTCGTGTCCGCGGCGACGAGGCCCAGCGCCGCGGACACGGCGGCGGCCCGTGACGCCGTACGACAGGCCGCCGCACGCCGGCCGGGGAGGGCACCCGAACAGGTCGTGCAGGTACAGATCGGACGGCTGGAGGTCACGGCCGCAGGGACCCCGGCACGGGGCGGCGCACGACAGCCGGCGCGGCCCGCCGACCGCCCCGGAGCGGCCCTCAGCCTGGCCGACTACCTGGCCCGGGGGCGCGAGTGAGCAGCACGGCAGTGACAGCGGTGGGAGAGACAGGACACGCCTTTGACAGCGGCGGGAGCGGAACGGCACGAGGCCGCGCGAGTGGCCGGACGAGTGGTCGTACGAAGGGAACCGGGGAACTGACGCCATGAGCAACGCACTCGCCATCGCCCATGTCAGCCAGGCCCTCGCCCTGCTGATCGAGTCCCACCTCCAGCCCGAGATCGACATGGCCGTCAAGGTGGAGCCGCGCAAGCCGCCCGCCGAGCCGCCCACCGACCCCACCATCTCCGTCTTCCTGTACCAGGTCACCCCCAACACCTCGCAGCGCAACAACGACCTGCCCACGCGCGCGCCCGACGGCACGCTGGTGCGCCGGGCCGCCGCCGCGCTCGACCTGCACTACGTGATCAGCGCGTACGGCGACGAGACCGAACTGGTCGGCCAGCGGCTCATCGGCTCGGTGGTCCGCACCCTGCACGAGATACCGGTCCTGCCCAAGGACGTCATCGAACTCGCCGGTGAGCGCCCCTACTTGGCGGGCAGCAACCTTGCCGAGGCGGCACAGCGGGTGCGCTTCACGCCGATGGTCATGGACGTCGACGAGACGTCGAAGCTGTGGGGGATGCTCTACCAGACCCCGTACGCGCTGTCCGTGGTCTACCAGGCCTCCCTCGTGTTCATCGACGGCCTGGAGACGCCCGTCCCGGCGAAGCCGGTCGAACGGCCCGAGGTGCGGGTGCTGCCGTTCGGGGCACCCGGGGCGCCGGTCCCGCCGGGGCCGTCCGAGCAGAGTCCCTCCGGGACGGGCCCCTCCGAGCAGAGCCCCTCCGAGCAGAGCCCCTCCGAGCAGAGCCCCTCCGGGACACCGGGCGGGACGACCGGACAGGACGTCGTGAAGCGGGAGCCGGCAGGCGACCTCGCGGCCAAGGACGAGCCCGCTTCCGGGAAGGCGGCGAAGACGGCGCCCGCCAGGACGACGACGCCCGCCAAGGCGGTCGCCAAGACCCCGGCCAAGGCACCCGCCCGTGCACGCAGGACGGCACAGCCGACCAGGGCCGCCGCGAAGAGGACGCCGAAGAGCGCTCCGGGGCGTGCCGAGGACACGGACTCCGGATCCGCGCCGCGGACCGGCGACGACGGCGTGGAGAAGTGAGGCGACGTGGGGTCTGACGCGAGGTCGACGGGGGCGGGTGAGGACATGGGCGCACACGGGCCGGGAACGGCGACGGCGGGCGACGGCGGCACGGCGCTGACCGCCGGGATCCGGCGCGTCCTCGCCCGCGTCGACGCCCACGCGGCGCGCGTCACCGACCAGGGGACCGGTGGAGCGCCGGCCACGGGCCCCGACACCGCCGTCGTACCGGCGCCCGAGACCGCCGCCCCTCTCGACGCCCTCGTGACCTGCTTCGGCCTCACCCCCTTCGAGCGTGACCTCGTCCTGCTCACCGCCGCCGACGAACTCGACCCCACGACCGGCGCCCGGTGCGCCGCGGCCACGGGTGCCCCGCAGCGCGCCCACCCCACCTTCTCCCTCGCCCTCGCCGCCCTGGACGGGCCGCACTGGAGCGCCCTCACCCCCGTGGCACCGCTACGGCGCTGGCGCATCGTGGAACTGGAGGACGAGACCCGGCTGACCACGTCCCGGCTGCGCCTGGACGAACGCGTCCTCCACTTCCTGCTGGACTCGCCCTACCTCGACACCCGGCTGCACGGTCAGCTGCGCCGCACCCCGGCCCCGGACACGCTGCCGCCGTCGTACGACCTCGCCGCGAGCCGGCTCGCGGAGGGCTGGACCGAGGACGGCGGTCGCAGCCCCGACGCGCCGATGCTGGTCGAGGTGACCGGCGGCGATCTGCGCAGCCGGGCCGACATCGCCGCCGCAGCCGCCGCCCGCTGCGGCCTCGGCCTGTACACGATGAGCGCCGAGGACGTGCCGACCGACCCGGCCGAACGCGACCGGCTGGCCCGGCTGTGGCAGCGCGAGGCGATCCTGCTGCCCGCCGCGCTGCTGGTGGAGGCCGGCGAACTCGACCGCGACCAGCGGGCCGCGACCGAGGCGTTCCTCGCCGGAGCCGCCGTACCCGTCGTCGTGTCCGGCGAGGACCCGCTGAGCAGCGGGCGCCCGCACGGCGTCCGCGTGCCCGTGCCGAAACTCGACGACGACGAACAACTCACGCTCTGGTCCCAGGCGTTCGAGGACGTCACCGACCTGGGGGACACCGAACTCCGCTCCCTGGTCGCCCAGTTCCAGCTGCCGCCCCATGTCGTACGGTCCGCCGCCGCCACCGTGCGCCGACGGCTGCCCCACGAGGACGAGTCGGACCCCGCCGGACTCGCCTGGCGGGCCGGCCTGGACGAGGCACGGATCGGCATGGACGAACTCGGCCGCCGGATCGAGCCGCAGGCCGGATGGGACGACCTCGTCCTGCACGAGCGGCAGACGGCCGTGCTGCGGGAGATCGTCGCGCATGTGCGGCAGCGGGCGACCGTTCACCAGGAGTGGGGCTTCGCCGCGACCCTGCGCCGCGGCCTCGGCGTCACCGCGATGTTCGCGGGCGGCTCCGGCACCGGCAAGACGCTCGCCGCCGAGGTCATGGCGAAGGAACTGGGCCTGGACCTGTTCGTCGTCGACCTCTCCCAGGTCGTCAGCAAGTACATCGGCGAGACCGAGAAGAACCTCCGCCGGGTCTTCGACGCCGCCGAACGCGGCGGCGCGCTCCTGTTGTTCGACGAGGCCGACGCCCTGTTCGGCAAGCGCAGCGAGGTCAAGGACAGCCACGACCGGTACGCCAACCTCGAGGTCAGCTACCTGCTCATGCGGATGGAGGCCTACCGTGGCCTCGCCGTCCTCACCACCAACATGAAGCAGGCCCTCGACACCGCGTTCCTGCGGCGCATCCGCTTCGTGGTCGACTTCCCCTTCCCGGCGGAGAACGAGCGCGCCGAGATCTGGCGCCGCGTACTGCCCGCCCAGGCCCCGGTCAAGGACATCGACCCCGCACTCCTCGCCCGGCTCACCGTCGCCGGCGGCTCCATCCGCAACATCGCGCTGTCCGGGGCGTTCCTCGCCGCCGAGGAGGGCGACCGGCTGCAGATGCGGCACATGCTCGCGGCGGCCCGCACCGAGTACCTCAAGCTGGAGCGCTCCCTGACCCCCGCGGAGGTGCGCGGATGGGTGTGAGCAGGCAGCCCTCGGCGATCCGCGTGGAGATCGGCGAACTCGTCCTCGACGGCTTCAAGGGCGACCCGCAGCGCGTCCGCGCCGAGTTCGAGCGCGAACTGACCCGGCTGGTACGGCTGCACGGCGTACCCGTGGCGGCGAACGGGGCCCTGAGCGTCGACGCGCTCGGCGGCCTCGCGACACTGCCGGCCGGCCTGTCCGCGCGCCGCCTGGGCCAGGAGCTGGCCCGTGCCGTGCACGAAGGACTCAGCGGCCACGGGGAGGTGACCCCATGAGCACCCAGTCCCAGCAGGCGAGCGCCGAACAGTCCGCCGAACAGCGCCGGCGCAAGCGCAAGGAGCGCGCCGCCAAGTCCCGCGCCCCCGAACCGAAGAACGTCGTCAGCGGCGCCGGCCAGCCCCTCGACCCCGGTGTCCGCCGCGACCTGGAGGAACAACTCGGCCACGACCTCAGCCGGGTACGCCTTCACACCGGCCGCGACGCCGCCCGGCTCACCGAACTCCTCGGCGCCGACGCCGTCGCTGTCGGCCACGACATCCTCTTCCGCGAGGGCGCCTTCACACCGGGCACCGACGAGGGGCGCCGGCTCCTCGCCCACGAGGTGCTGCACACCGTGCAGAACCCGCACGGACTGGGGGCGTTGCGGGCGGGGCGTGAGCCGGGCGCGGTGAGTGTGCCGCAGCAGGCGATCGAGCGGGAGGCGGAGTCGGCGGCGCAGGATCTCGTGCACCCGGAGCGCGAACAGTCCGCCCCCGAGGTGCAGGAGGGGCAGGCGACACCCGGCTGGCTGCGCTACGCCACCGTCGACGCCGACCGGCAGCGCGCGGAGGCGATCGACCCGGCGACCCTCGTGGACCGTCTCGCGGGCAACGTGCTGCGCTCCCTGCGCGGCGACCCCACCGACGCCTCCGGCCGAGTGCGGCTCCAACTTGCCCGGATGTCGGAGGAGTTGGAGGAGTCGGTCGTCGACCGCCTGGAGAACAGGCTGCTGACACCCGAGTACGATCGTCTTCTGGAGATCGCCGATCAGGCTCGCCCCGGTCCGGTCGAACTCCAGCCTGCCGAGGCTCCGTTGCCCGAGCTCGACCTCTTCGCGGAGCTCGGTGTCGAACGCACCCAGTGGCAGAAGAAGCAGGAGTCCGACCACGGTTCGGCCGACAATCGTGCCGACGACTCCCGCACGGAGCAGAGGGACGCCACGGCCCGCGACGACAAGAGCGGCAGCGACCGCAGCCGGGCCAGTGCGGACGCCGCCACCGAGGAACAGGACGCCGCTCAGCGCACGGAGCAGGAGGACGAGCGCAACGCCTCCCGGCAGCGGGCCAGGGAAGAGCAGCAGCAGAAGGACGAGCAGGCTGCCGGCGACCGCGAGCGTACCGACCAGGCCGGCGACGAACGAGCCCAGGGACAGCAAGAGGGCACCGAACAGGCCAAGGAAGAGCGCAAGGAGCAGCGCGAACGAGAGGAGTCCGACCCGCAGCAGGCGAGCGCGCCGGGCGCCGACAAGCGCAAGCAGCGGGACGACCAGACCCAGCCGGGCGCCGGTTCGAAGCGCGAGGAGCCGGATCCGAAGCAGAGGGCCCAGCCCGGCCCCGTACGCCCGGAGAAGGTGGACGAGCGGGCCGAGCAGGCCGATTCGGCGTTGTCCGAGCACGGGTTGAACGAGCAGGACGAGAGCGAGCGCGACCCCCGTGAGGAGGAGCAGCCGCTCGGCCTGGAAGCGGGCGCCGACCGGGAGGTCGTGGGCGGCGAGGTCGAGGAACGCGAGGGGGCGGGGCCCGGCTCCGACGGCAAGCAGGACCACGCCACCTCTGCCGAACTGGCGGTCGACGAGATCGTCTTCTCCGAAGACGCGTCACCGCTGGCCGTCGCAGGCGCGCTCGCGATCGTCGCACCCGGGGCGGAACCCGAAGCGGACGAGGCGAGCCCCGATGCCGAACAGGGGCATCCTGCCAGGGACCGGGGTGCCGAGGAACCCGCGATCGCCGACATGCCGGCCGAACAGCCGGCGGATCAGGAGGTCGGCCAGGATCCGGAGCAGTCGGAGAAGGAGCAGGCCGAGCCGGAGGCTGAGGAGCGGCAGAACCCTGACGAGGGCGCCTCTGAGGCCGGAGCGCAGAAGAACGCGCCCGGGGCCAAGGGCGAAGAGAGCCAAGGCGACGAGGAAGAGCCCGAGGCCGTCGGCGTCCGGGACGAGGAGAAGCGGCGTACGGCAGAGCAGCCGGCCGAGCGCGCCGACGACCCTGCGGCACGTCAGGCGACGCCGGGCCCGGCCGCGAAGGTGCCAGGATCCACCGAAGACGCGGACGCGACGCCTCCGGCCCCCGCACCGGCCGGCGCCCACAAACCCGCGGGATCTCATACGGCCCCGTCGCCCGTCGAGGACCGTGCGCCCTCGCCCGCCGCCCGGCGCGGTGCCGAACCGCCCCGGTCCGAGCGCGAGGCACCGCAGGCCAAGAGCCGGGTGCCCAAGGAGAGCGGGCCCGGCGCCGCGCCGCGCGGACCCGTGGGTGCCGCCGAGAAGACCGGGCCGACGACGGCCGCCGGGCCCGGTGCCGCGCCGTCCGTCAGCCAAGCGGCGGTGAGCCCGGCGGCCGAGCAGTCCGACGGGCCCGGCCAGACCGCGGCGACGGACGCGCCCCGGCCCGAGGCGTCGTTGGAGAAGGACGGCGGCGGCTGCGCGCCGCCCACGCCCGCGCCGGAGAAGGACGAGGGCGGGCAGGGGAGTTGTGGAGGGGGCGGCGGCGAGGCGGCACCCGAGGAGAAGCAGCAGGACCCGCCGGACGTCTCGGGGCAGGACCCCAAGACTGCCGTACAGACCGTGAGCAAGCTGGCGCCCGACCAGGCGGCGGCCGCCATGCCAGGGGTCGACAAGGCCGTGGACAAGAAGATCGGCGACGAGCAGAAGCGGCTCGACGCGGCCCCGCCCACGCGGGAACGTCCGTCGGGGGCGCCGCAGACGCGTTCGGCGCCGCCCGAGGCCGCGCCCGAGGCCGCGCAGGTCACCGGCAAGGTGGAGCGGATCGGCCCGGAGGGCCAGGGCGACAAGCAGAAGGCCAAGGGCGGCGACAAGGCGGAGGGCAAGCAGCCCACCGACGACGTGGCGCCGCCGCCGCCTCCCGCCGTGCCCGACAAGGGGCTCAGCGAGGCGGAGGCGAAGAACGTCGAGGCGGCGGCCGACGCGGTCCCGACAACCGACCCCGAACTCGACAACAAGACCGTCGGCCCGGCGCCCAAGATCCGGCTGGAGGGCGCCAGCGACCCGACCCGCACCGACGACCAGGCAAAGGCGCTCAAGGACAAGCAGTCCGATCTGCAGACGACGGGCCGCGAGGACGCGGCGAAGCCGCTCGGCGAGGACCAGATCTTCCCGAACGCGCCGCGGGAAACGCTCCGGGGCAAGGCCTCCGGCGGCGCGGGCGGCGGCAAGGCGGGTGCGCTGGAGGCCACTCCCGCCCCGAAGGCCGGCGTCGGCGCCGTCGCCAAGCAGGAGAAGGGCACCGAGATCACCGGTGGCGCCGGCAAGGCGCAGGGCGACCTCGACGCCAAGGACAAGGAGCACCAGCAGAGCGAGCAACAGGCCAAACAGAACAAACAGGCCGAGATCGACAGCGAGGTCGAGCGGAACACCTCGCAGCAGACGGCCGAGCGGGGCCGGGTCGCCCAGGAGACGCAGAAGCAGCGCGAGGACTGGCGGGGCGAGCAGGACAAGAAGATCCGCGACGCGGACAAACAGTCCGACGACGAACACGGCAAGAAGAACAAGGAGATCGTCAAGGCCCGCGACGACAAGGACAAGGAGGTCGGCGAGCGCAAGGACAAGGACAACGCCTCGATCGACACCGAGCGCGAGAACGCCGAGAAGGAGGCCAGGAAGAAGAAGGAGGAGAAGAAGCCCTCCGGAGGCCTGCTCGGCTGGATCGCGGACAAGGTCGCCGACTTCTTCAAGGGCCTGCTCGCCGCCGTCACCGCGGTCTTCGACGCCGCCCGCAAGGCCGTCAACGGGATCATCGACAAGTTCAAGGACTGGGCCAACCAGGCGATCGACTTCGTACGGGACCTGGCAGTCAAGGCGATCGATGCGCTGGCGGACGTCCTGATAGCGATAGGCGACACGCTGCTGGCGGCGTTCCCCGAGTTGCGGGACAAGTTCCGCAAGGCGATCGAGGGCTTGCGGGACGCGGCGATAGCAACGGTCGACAAGCTGGCGGACGGCCTGAAAAAGGCGGTCGACACACTGCTGGACGCGCTGGCAGCAGGCCTGAACAAACTGCTCGACGTCCTGGAGGCGGGCGTCAAGGCGGTCATCAAGGCCTACCAGGCGATCATCGTGGGCGCGATCACGTTCGCGCAGGCGGCGATCGAGGCGCTGGGGAAGTTCGCGGCGCTGGTGGCGGACATCGCGCCGGACCCTGGCGGCTGGATCTCGAAGGCCGGCACCGCGGCGAAGACCGGCATCACGGACCACCTGTGGGGCGCCATCAAGGTGGCGGTCAAGGGGTGGTTCGACACGAAGGTCGAGGGCATCCTCGGCCTCGGCAAGGCGGTCATCGACGTCCTGGTGAAGGGCTGTGTGTCGATCAAACAGATCGGCAAGATGGCCTGGGACGCGATCATCGCCTCCCTCCCGATGATGATCGCGACGCTGGTCATCGAGAAGGTCGTCTCGATGATCGTCCCGGCGGCGGGCGCGATCCTCACGATCATCCAGGGCCTGATGGCAGCCTGGTCGACGGTCAGCTCGATCCTGTCAGCGTTCTCGAAGTTCTGGGCCTACCTGAAGGCGGTGAAGGCGGGCCCGGCGGCGTGCCTGTTCGCGGAAGCAGTCGCCGCGGGCGTGGTGGCGTTGCTGGACTTCATCACCAACTTCCTCCTCCAGAAGCTGTCTTCGGCGACAAAGGGCGTAGGCAAGCGCCTCAAGGGCATGGCCCAGAAGATCATGGACGGCCTCAAGAAGACGGGCCAGGGCGCACGCAAAGCAGCCGGCGGAGCTGTGAACCGTGCACGCGGCGCGATACGGAAGGCCAACCAGGCGCTTCGCGAACCCGCCGGGCAGACCAGGCCCAAGCCCAAACGGCCGACCGGCGAGGACCAGCGCGCGACGAAACCTGAGCGGCCCGATCAGCGCCCCCAGCAGCAGAGGGACCCCGAGGACCGGCGTGAGCAGGCTCCCCTGCCCGGATCCACACGGGAGACCACCCCCGATGCCGCCGGACGCGACCAGAAGCCGGATCGCATCGCCACCGACAAGCCCGCCACGGACGCGGACGCCGGCCCGCGGAAGGCGCCGGAGCAGGGCGCAGAGCCAGGAAAGAAGCCCGAGAAGACCACGAACGACAGAGAAGGGGGCAACAAGCCGGACAAGAAGACGGAGGAGCCCGGCAAGAGCGAGGCTCCCGCCCGCAAGTCGCCCACGCCGAAGACGGCCAAATCGCTTCCCGCGCGTGCCCTCAACCGAGTCAGGCAGGCAGTCAAGTCAGCGCTCAAGAAGACACGTAACGCAGGGCGCACACTCGGCAGGAAGCTCAAGAAGAGCAAGGTCGGCCGGGCGGTTTCCCGCAGTGCCAAGGCGTTGCGGGACAAGTACTTGGCGAAGATTAGAAATCTGCGTGATCTGCACAGGAAGCAGCAGAAGGAGAACGCCGACAGGCGCGCCGGGAAGGACGGCAAGGACAGGGACGAGAAGGACAGGGAGGATCAGAAGCAACAACAGAACCCACCGACTGTGACGGCCGCGTTCTCCATGAGCGGCGAAGTGCACAGGATGGTCCTCAAGCCGGTCGGAAATGATGTCGATGTCCGTATGGCGTCGAATAACCTCATGCCGCTCGGTGATCAGTACACGCAAGCGTACAACAATATGGAATACGTCAAGACGTACATTAATTCGATCGAGAACGAGAGGGTGCGCAGTCAATTCAAGGAAGAAATCCTCGACGACATCATCAGTTTCCAGAAGGGCAGTGTAGGGGATTACAAGAAGGCCTTCAAAATGGCCTTCCCCAGTCGTTCGCTGGAGCACAGGGCGCCCGACAGGGAAACTGCGGTCCAGGTGGAAACGAAGGTGGCCGTTTTGCTGGAGAAGCTCCGCGGGATGAACGGTAAGATCAGCGGGTGGGCCAGAAGGACGGGTGTCGAGGGTTTCGGCAGGGAAGATTTCGACAAGGTTCTTGTCGAAAAGGGAAAGATCATATGGGAGCGTGAGTACAAGGCGATCAAGGGAATCATCGACGGCGTACTCAGCAAGGAGGATTACAAGAAAAAGCCGCTGGAGTACGTGGGCAGCTTGAAATGGGGGACGCGTGGTCCGCACAAGGGGCGGACGGCTTTCAATGTGGATGATTTCGACGTGGACCTCTTCGTCGTCCACCCCGAGGAGTGGAAGAGGGTGTACCCCCTCATCAAGAGACAGTTCCCGAACGAGGTGGACGGTGAAAAGTTCTTCCCGAAGAACGTTGGCGACATCCTTGCCGATCTTGAGGTGAAGGGAATGGTTGTCGGAGGAAGGCTGGCCGATGCCCTGGAGGGACGCCTGAAGGACGACGGTGAAATCAGGAACAAGACCGACATCGTATTGCGCTGGGAGCACCCGTAGAAATGCCTGAGATCGAGCAAAAACCCCTGCGAATGCTCTATTTCTCCATTCGCTCCGATGTCCTGGAGCCGCCGGAGCGCCTGGCCGAGCGCCTCGGGGAGATCATGGGCTGCTCATTCCATGAGGGATTCCACCGGGAGGAGACCGCGGCTCTGTGTACCGAGCTGCTCGGTATGGAGATCTACCTCTACGAGTGGCGCGGCCGGCAGAATCGCCGAATCTACCGCTTCCACGGGAGTCAGGCCAGGGACAGGTTCCGGTCGCATGTGGGAAAAAAGGGCATCGAATGCGTTCGAATTGATATCAGTGACGCCATTATTGATCTCTTGGAAGCCCATGGTGGTGGCACATGGTACCGGCCCACTGAAGCCGACGTCGATGCAGAGATCGCATATGCCAACCGAATTCTGCGATCCGAATAAGGGGCGAACGGAGAAGACGTGACCCGCTACGCAGATATCCCCAAACCCATCCGCTCCGGCATAGTCGTCGTCGACCCCGAGCGCGGCACCCCCCAGCGGGTCATCGTGCTGCAGTTCAACCCCGACACCCTGGAACGCAGCATCGCGCCCCAGTCCGCCGGGGACAGCGGCGACGGTGGCAGTGGTGGAACAGGCGGCGGGGACCGCAATGAGGCGCTCCGGCTCAAGGGGCCCGCGCAGGAGACCTGGAAGTTCACCGCCGAGATCGACGCGACCGACCAGTTGGAGATCGCGGCGCCCGACGGGATCCACCCGCAGCTCGCCACCCTCGAGATGCTCGTGCAGCCGACCACCGCGCAGCTCCGTGCGGCGAGCGAGCTGACGAAGAAGGGCACCATCGAGATCAGCCCGATCGAGATGCCGTTGACGCTGTTCACATGGGGGAGCAAGCGGGTCATGCCGGTCAGGCTGACCGAGCTGTCCGTCAACGAGTCGGCGTTCGACGTCAATCTGAATCCGATCCGGGCCTCGCTCAGCATCGGGATGAAGATCCTGACCGTCAGCGACCTGCCGGCGGGGCATCGCGGTGCCGATCTGTACATGGCGCACCTCGCGCAGAAGGAGCGGCTCGCCGCCCTGGCCCGCGGCGGCAGCCTCGGCATGCTCGGGCTCGGCGGCGCCGACCTCGTGACCGGAAGGGGATGAGCACAGCACGCCATGGCCAACACCGAGCCTTATGAGAGTGCCCTGGACTCCATACCGGGGGCGCATCCCTACCCGCGCACCAGCCGGTACCACGACGCCGAGATCGGGGTGTACCGGCGCGGCGACGGGACCGAAGTGCGGTACACCAAGCGCCGGTTGCTGCCGCCCCTCGACCAGAGCGGGGAGGAGACCGAGGCGCTCGTCGTCGGTGCCGGCGACCGGCCCGATCTGTTCGGGCAGCGGTTCTTCGGGGACCCGGGGCAGTGGTGGCGGGTCGCCGACGTCAACCCTGTCCTCGATCCCCGGGAGTTGACGGACGAGACGGGGCGCGTGATCGACATCCCCGCGGCCGGCGGGTTCTCGCGCGGAGACCGGCGTGTCTGAACAGCGCGTGGGGCAGGGCCCCGTACACGTCCAGCTCCTGATGGGGCCCACGCTGGCCCGCCCGGTCCCCGCCGAGGTCGCCGAAGCGCTGCTGTCCGCCCAGATCACCGCCACGGCGGGCGAACGCAGCGGTTTCCAGATCGCGTTCGACCTCACCAAGACCGGGACGATCGGCACACGGCTGCTGCCGGAGGGGTTCTTCGACCCGAAGACCCGCGTCATCGTCAACGTCAGTGTCAGCGGTACGCCCGAGGTGCTGTTCGACGGGCTGATCGTGCGTCAGGAGGTCGGCGCCAGCAACATCCCCGGCCACTCCACCCTCACCGTCACCGGCGAGGACCTGACCCTGCTCATGGACCTGGAGGAGCGCACCGCCCGCTACCCCAACCTGTCCCCGTCCGAACGCGTCCTGGCCATCCTGCGCCGCTACTCGGACTACGGCATCCGCCCGGACGTCTACACCGAGAAAGTGGCCCAGCCCCCGCACCAGGACCTCCGCGTGCACTACCAGACGGGGACCGATCTCCAGTACGTCACCGACCTGGCCCGCGCCAACGGCTACACCTTCTATCTGGATCCCGGTCCCAACCCGGGCCAGTCGTCCGCCCGTTGGGGACCGGAGGTCCGTCTCGGCGCCCGCCAGCACGCCCTCAACGTCAACATGGACGCCAACTCCACGGTGGACCAGCTGACCTTCGCCTACGACGGCACCGCGCGCGAGGAGCCGCAGGCCCGCTGGCAGGATCCCGGCACCCGGCAGTCCACCCTGCTGCCCCAGCCGCCGATCAGCCCGCTGCGCCCGCCCCTCGGCAGGCGCCCCACCCCGGCCCTCAAGCGCAAGACGCTCGCCGGCACCGCCAAGCAGCAGCGCGAGCAGGCCGAGGCCGAACTGCTCGCCAGGGCGGCCGTCTCCGCCGACGTCATCTCCGGCTCGGGCTCGCTCGACGTCAACCGGCACGGCTACCTCCTCCAGCCGCGCCGGCTCGTCGGCGTGCGCGGCGCGGGGCGGGCGTACGACGGCGACTACTACGTCAAGTCCGTCACCCACAACCTCCGCCCCGGCTCCTTCCAGCAGAACTTCACCCTCTCGCGGGAGGGGTTGGAGGCGCGCAGCGACCGCGTGGAGCCATGACCGATCGCCCGACCCGGCGCGGCCGAAACGCCTTGAACGACCGAACCGACCGGACTGGCCGTACCGACCGGACTGGCCATACCGACCGGATCGGCCGAACCGACCGAATCGCCTGAACCACCCACCGACCAGGAGCAGTTCAGTATGGCGGCACCCAACAATCGCTACCTCGGCAAGTTCCGCGGCCGGGTGATCAGCAACGACGACCCGTTGCGCATCGGCCGGATCACGGCCGAGGTGCCGGACGTCCTCGGCGACGAGCCGTCCACCTGGGCGCTGCCCTGCCTGCCGTTCACCGGGCCGGAGTCGGGGCAGTTCGTGGTGCCGCCGCCGGGCGCGGGTGTGTGGGTGGAGTTCGAGCAGGGGGATCCCAGCTTCCCGGTGTGGACCGGGTGCTGGTACGGCGACGCCGGCGAGCTGCCGCCCGACGCGCGCCGCGAACTCCAGGGCAACGCGACGAGCAAACCGGTCGTCGTGCAGACCCCCGGCAACCACAAGATCGTGCTCAATGACACCGCGGGCGCCGAGCAGGGGATCCTCCTGCAGGCCCAGGGCGGTGCCTACATCCGCATCACCAAGGAAGCCGTGGTCATCGCCACCGGCGCCGGCGCCGAGATCACGCTGCGCGGTCGTGAAGTGACCATCAACGAGGGCCAGTTGACTGTCCTCTCCAAGCGATAGACAACGGGGGAAGAACTTGTCCGGAAGCCTGTTGGACGCGGGCACCGTCATCGGCTGCCCGCACGGCGGCCGTGTCCTGCCCGTCGCCACACCGTCCGGTGGCCTGCGGATCGCGGGCGCCGCCGTCGCGACGACGGCGCAGACGTATGTCGTCACCGGCTGCCCGCACACCGTCGCCGGCGTGCCCTCGCCGTGCGTCTCGGTCCGCTGGACCTCCGTGGACAGCGGTGTGAGCGTCGACGGCGCGTCCGTGCTGCTCGACACCTGCGCCGCCGAATGCTTCAGCGCGGCCCTCGTCCCGCAGGGACCGCCCCTCGTCCAGGCCGCGCAGCGAAAGGTCACCGTCCGATGAGTCCGACCGGCGGGCGAGCCCGCACCGACATCGCCTTCCCCTTCCACGCCGACCGCCGCGGACGCACCGCGCACGCCGGGCGGGGCGAGCACGTCCACGACCTGATCGAGCAGCTGCTGTTCACCAGCCCCGGCGAACGCGTGATGCGCCCCGACTTCGGCTGTGGACTGCTCGACCTGGTCTTCGCGCCGAACACGCCCGAACTGGTCAGCACCCTCGAACTCTCCGTCCAGGCCGCCCTGCAGCGCTGGCTCGGCGACCTGGTCGAGGTCGTGTCCCTCGACATCGAGAGCGGCGACGACGTCGTACGCGTCCAGCTGGCGTACCTCGTGCGCGCGACCGGCGCCGTCCGTGAGGACGTCTTCGAGGGGAGGGCGGCATGAGCGCGGGCACCGCCCGGCGCGCCAAGGTACGCGCCGCCCAGCTGAACGGCGTCGACGCCGTCGAGGTGAGCGACGACGGGCTCCAGCTCACCGTCACCTTCCTGGGCAAGGCCCCGCACGGCCTCGGCCCCGAGAACGTCCGCATCGACGGCGGCCGGCGCATCACCGGCATCACCGCCGTCGACGTCAGCGTGGAACGCGAGGAGGACCCGGAGCTGGACGACCGGCTCTACGTCACCCTCGACCGGGCCGGCGACACCTCCCGCTACACGCTGTCGCTCGTGGAGGCCGACCCGTACGGCAGGCCCGGCACGGAGCCGTACCGCGGCTTCGACCAGCGCTATGTCGGTGCGGGCTTCGCCTTCCGGCCCGACTGCCCGACCCCCTTCGACTGCGAGGGCGACCAGGAGCGGACACCGGACTTCCCGTCCGCGCCCGTCATCGACTACACCGCCCGCGACTACGACACCATCCGCAAGCTGCTCCTGGACCGGCTGGCGCTCACCACCCCCGACTGGGTGGAGCGCAACCCCGCCGACCTGGGCGTCACCCTCGTCGAACTGCTCGCGTACACCGGCGACCAGATCAGCTACCAGCAGGACGCGGTCGCCACCGAGGCCTACCTCGACACCGCGCGGCGCCGCGTCTCGGTGCGCCGGCACGTGAGGCTCATCGACTACGCGATGCACGACGGAACCAACGCCCGCGCCTACGTCACCGTCGAGACCGCCGGCGACCACACCCTGGCCCCGGGCACCTTCCGCTTCGCCTCGGTCGACGTCCGGTCGCTGGACCCGCACGACAGCCCCGAGCCCGGCACCGTCATCGACGAGAACGACCTCGGCGACCTGGACGAGCGCGGCTCCGTGGAGGTCTTCGAACCGGTCGTCGTCGCCGACCCGTTGCGGCTGCGGGTCGCGCACAACGCGATCCGGCTGTGGACCTGGGGCGGCGAGGTGCGCGCCCTGCCCAAGGGGGCCACCGCGGCGAGTCTGCGCGACGAGTGGGCGGACCCGGAGACCTGCCGGGAACGCCGGCTGGACCTGCGGCCCGGAGACGTCCTGGTCCTGGAGGAGGTCAAGGGCCCGCGCGGCGGCACCCCCGGCGACGCCGACCCCGCGCACCGCCAGGCCGTACGCCTGACCTCCGTCACGCCCGGCCTGGACCGCATCGAGGACCAGCCGGTCCTGGAGGTCACCTGGGCCGCCGAGGACGCCCTGCGCTTCCCGTTCTGCCTCGCCACCCGCGGCGGTCGCGACTGTCTGCCCGTCGAGGACGTCACCCTCGCCCGCGGCAACGCCGTCCTCGTCGACCACGGCCGTTCCGGACTCCACGAGACGGTCACCGTGCCACCGGTGCCCGCCGTCGTGGCTTCCTGCGACCCGCGGGACTTCGGCTGCGACGACCGCCGGGACGGCAACGCGCCCGCGCGGCTCGTCAACTCCCTCACCGACAAGGCGGAGACCGGGCAGGCGCTCGTTCCCGACGACGTCCGCGAGCTGTTCGACGTCGTGGGGGAGCGGGCCACCACACGCGCGGGGCTCGGCCTGGAGCGGGCCGGACAGCGGCACGAACGTGTCGTGCCCGGCACCGCGTACGCACAGGCCGCCGCCCTGCGCACCCTGCTCGCGCAGTCCGTCTACCCCGGCATACGGCCCCGCTTCCGTCCCGTCCTCGGCCGGACCCCGGTCACGCAGGCTGTGCCGTTCCCCGACCCGGCCACGATCGCCGCCGGGCAGGCCGAACGCATCGCCGTCATCCCCGAGCAGGCCCGGCAGCGGCTCGTGGAACTGTGGCGCAGCGCCCGCGACCGGGACGGGCTCCGCGACGAGGAGATCGCCGAACTCACCGCGATCTTCGGCCTGAAGGTCCTGGAACGGCTGGAACTGCGCGTCCACCCGGTCCGCGCCCTGCGTGAACTCCTGCACCGCGGTGACGAGTTGCTCGACGCCAAGCTGCGCCGGGTGGAGATCCTCGCCGCGCGGGCCCGCGCCGGCACGGTCCTCGACGGGCACATCGCCTGGGAGATCGCGCACAGTTGGGGCCCGGCCTACGCGACCGGACTCCACCCCGAGGAGCCCGTCCTGCGCGGTCCGGCCGCCGCCGCTCTCGCCCAGGACCCGCGCCGAGCCCTGCCCGCCGTACGCCTCCACGACGGCGACCGGGTCTGGGAGCCGCGCCGCGACCTGCTCGACAGCGCCGCCCGCGACCCGCACGTCGTCGGCGAGCTGGAGGACGACGGACGGCTCGCCCTGCGCTTCGGCGACGGACGCCACGGCGCGCGGCCGGTGCCCGGCAGCCGCCTCGCGGTGCGCTACCGGCTCGGCGGCGGCACCGCGGGCAACGTCGGTGCCGAGGCCATCAACCACCTCGTCGTCGCGGCGGGAGCGTCCGGCGAGCCCGGTGGGTCCGGCGAGCCCGGCGAGTCCGGTGGGCCCGGTGACCTGGTACCGGCCGTCACCGTCCGCAACCCGCTGCCCGCCGTCGGCGGCACCGAGCCCGAACCCATCGACCAGGTAAGGCAGTTGGCCCCGCTGGACCTGCGCCGCACCCGGCTGCGTGCCGTCACCGCCGAGGACTACGCGGCCCTCGCCTCCGCACTGCCCGGAGTGCAGCGGGCCGCCGCCGAGATCCGCTGGACCGGCAGCGCCCAGGAGGCGCACATCGCGATCGACGCCTACGGCAGCGGCATGCCGTCGCAGGCACTGCTCGCCTCGGTGACGCAGGCCCTGGAGGCGTACCGGCGCATCGGCCACGACCTGGTCGTCGGCCCCGCCCGTCCGGTGCCGCTCGACATCGCGCTCACCGTCTGCGCCCGGCCCGGTCACCAGCACGGGCAGATCCTGGCCGAGCTGTACCGCGTCCTGGGCACCGGCCGGCTGTCCGGCGGAGCGCTCGGCTTCTTCCACCCGGACGCCCTGAGCTTCGGCGAACCGGTGCGGCTCAGCCGCCTCGTCGCCGTCGCGGCAGCCGTCCCCGGGGTGGAGAGCGTCGAGGTCACGCGGCTGCGGCGGCTGTTCGAACAGGACCGAGGAGAGAGGGAGGACGGCGTGCTGCGGCTCGGCCCGCTGGAGATCGCCACCTGCGACAACGACCCGGACCGGCCGGAGAACGGACGGCTGGAGATAGCCCTCGGAGGTGCCCGATGACCCCGCTGACCCCGCCCTGTTCCTGCGCAGGCGCGTGCGGCGGCCACGACGAGCGCCTCGCCCCGCCCCCGCTCCACAACCCGCCAGGCCGCACGGCCCTCGACTACCGCGTCGGCGAGTACGGCTCCTTCCTCGCCGCCCTCCTCGACCGGCTGGCCGCGCCCGCCTACCCGGCCCTCGACAGGCTGACCGTGCGCACCCCGGACGATCCGGCCGTCGGCCTGCTCGACGCCGCCGCCGTCCTCGGCGACCTGCTCACCTTCCACTCCGAGCGGATCGCCGACGAGGCCTATCTGCGCACGGCCGACGACTACCGCTCCCTGGTGCTGCTCGGCCGGCTCGTGGGACACCGGCCCCGCCCCGGCGTGGCGGCCGGCACCCACCTGGCGTACACCCTCGAACGCGACCCGCGCGCCGAGACCCTGCCGGTGACCATCCCGCGCGGCGCCCGCAGCCACAGCGTGCCCGCCTCCGCCGACGAGCAGTCCCTCACCTTCGAGACCGCCCGAGACCTCACCGCACGCTGGGACTGGAACGAGCTGACGGTACGGCGCCGCAGGCCCTCCCTGCTCACGCCCGAGGACCTCGACCGCCGCTCCGCCCTGTTCGTGGAGGGCACGGCGAACTCCCTGCAGACCGGCGACCAGCTCCTCTTCGTCTTCGGCGAACAGGCCGGAGGGCAGCGGAAGTTGCTGCCCGTGGCCGGCGTCCGGATCGACCGGGACGAGGAGATCACCGCGATCTCGCTGCCCAGGTCGGCCCCGCCCACGCTCAAGGAACTGGTGGACGAGGTGCGCCGGTGGACCGCGCTGCCGGCCGCCCCGGGCGAGCCCGGCGAGGAGCCGCCCACACCGCAGGTGCCCAACCCGCGCCCGGTCAGCCGGCTGATCGAGACCTTCGACGACCAGGTCCTCGCCCCGCTGCGGACGGGCCTGGACGGCGTCACGTCGCCGGGGAGCCTCGCCGCCCTGCTCGGCGAGCCCGTCGCCCGGCTGCGCGAGGCCGAGGTGCTGGCCGAACCGTACGAGGACGTGGCCGCCTGGTTCGAGCAGCTGGAGGCGATCCTCGCGGAACTCGCCGAACGCGCCCAGGAGTTGGCCCCGTCCCAGCCCGTCGAGGACACCACCGCCGACACCACCGTCAAGAACGCGCAAGCCATGGCCGGGTCCGGCACCAAATCACACCCCCTCCCCGACGCCCGGACGGCCGCCCTCCAAGCGCTGGGCAACGTCCTCCCCGCCCTGCGCGCCGCCACCCCCGCCCCCTCGGCGGGAACCCGCGGCCGGCGCCCCGGCAGTGACACCGCCCGCCTGCTGTCCGCCCTCAACCCCGGCCTCGGCAGCCTCTACCCGGCCTGGCGGACGGCCACCGCGCCCGGCAGCCCGCAACTGCTGCGCGAACTGCTCGCGTTGCGCGTGACGGCGGCCCCCTTCGGCGCCACCGCACCGCTCAAGCCCGTCCAGGACGCGAACGGCCGGGTCATCCGCACCGCCGACTGGCCGCTGACGGGCGCGGTGCTGGCGAGCATGCGCGTCGTGTACGACCCCGCCGGGAAGGTGCCGGTACGGGCGGAGTTCCAGTACGTCGAGGGCAGCAGCAGCGACCAGCGCGCCGAGAACCTGCCCGTCGCCCAGCAACTCACCTTCACCCTCGGCCCCGGCCAGGTCGATCTGTCCACCCGCGCCCCCCAGGACCGCGACCTGAACTGGCTCCGGAGCCGGCCGGCCACCGCGGCCGGGGAACCGGGCGTCACCGCCCGACTCCACGCGGGCCTGCCCGAACGCAGCCTGTTCGTGTCCCGCCCGGACGACGACGGCCAGGTGCACATCGGCGTCCACAACGGCACCCCGCACGCGGTCTCCCTGCGGCCGGGCGGCACCGAGCAGTTCACCCACGGCGAGTACGAGGTGAGCGTCCGTTACACGACGGGCAGCACCGAACCCAACGTCGAGATCGTCATCGCCGCCAAGCCGGAACCCGTCAACCGCCGCGTCCTGCAGCTGGACAGCGTCAACGACGGCATCACCGTGGGTAGCTGGGTCGCCGTGCAGCGTCCCGCGAAGGGCACGTCCGTACGCGGCGACGCCGCACTGGCCTTCGTCACCACCCAGGTCGTGGCCGCCCGCACGGCGGTGTACTCCAACTACGGCATCACCGGGCGCGGAACCGAACTCACCCTCGCCGACCCGTGGCTGGACGAGTTCGACGTCCTGCTCTCCCACATCCGCGACACCACCGTGCACGCGGCGGGCGAGCCGCTGCGTCCGGCCGACGAGCCGCTCGGCGAGGACGTCCACGGCAACGTGATCGAACTCGCCGAGCTGTACGACGGGTTGCGGCCCGGACGCACCCTCGTCGTGAGCGGCGAACGCACCGACGTGCCGGGCGCGGCAGGGGTCACCGCCACCGAGGTGGTCACCATCGCCGCCGCCGACCCGGCCGTCGACCCCGGGATCCCCGACGACCACGTCCATACCCGGCTGACCCTCACCGCCGACCTCGCCCACCGCTACCGGCGCTCCAGTGTCCGTGTCCTCGGCAACGTCGTCGAGGCCACCCACGGCGAGAGCCGCGAGGAGGCCATCGGCAGCGGCGACTCCGACCGCGTCAACCAGACCTTCGCGCTCTGGCAGTCCCCGCTGACCTGGCTCGCCGCGGACAACCCCCTGGGCGCCACACCCGTCCTGGAGATCCGCGTCGACGGCGTCCTGTGGCACGCGGTCGACAGCCTCGCCGGACGCGGCCCGACCGAGCGCGTGTACATCACCGGCACCGCCTCCGACGGCCGTACCACCGTCACGTTCGGCGACGGCATCCACGGCGCCCGGCTGCCCAGCGGTCACGAGAACGTCCGCGCCCGCTACCGCTTCGGCACCGGCAAGGCCGCCGACGTCCCCGCCGACCGCGTCACCCAGCCCCTCACCCGCCCCCTCGGCGTCACCACGGTCACCAACCCGCGCCCGGCGACCGGCGGCGCCGACGCCGACGGGCCCGGCCTCACCCGCCGCACGATCCCCCTCGCGGTCTCCGCCCTGGACCGGCTGGTGTCCGAGCCCGACTACGAGGACTTCGCCCGCTCCCGCGCCGGCATCGGCCGGGCCGCCGCACGCGAACTCTTCGACGGACGGCGGCGGGTGCTGCACGTGACGGTCGCCGGGACCGACGACGTACCGCTCGCCGAGGACAACCTGAGGCCGCTCGGGGCCGCACTGACCGAGTACGGCGACCCGAACCTGCCGGTCCGCGTGGACGCGCGTGAACTCGTCCTGCTGCTGATCGCGGCGAAGGTGAAGGTCGCCCCCGACCACGCCTGGGAGATCGTCGAACCCCGGGTGCGCCAGGCCCTGCTGGCCCGGCTCGGCTACGAGGGACGCGAGCTGGGGCAGCCCGCCCGCCTCTCCGAGGTCCTCGCCACCGCCCAGTCCGTGGCCGGCGTGGACTACGTGGACGTCGACGTCTTCACCGGTGTCCCCGCCTCCGCCACCCCGGAACAGCTCGCCGCACTCCTCACCGGACCCGGCACCCCCGGCGCGTCCGTCCCCGCGCACCCGGCGGCCTACGAGGAGAGGACCCACACGGTCGGCGGCGAGGGCGAGACCCTGACGTCCGTCTGCGCCTGCTACGGCCTTCCGCTCGCCGAACTCCTGCGCCTGAACCCCGACATCACCGACACCCGGCGCCTGGACCCGGGCCGGACGGTGTTCGTCTTCCGCGGCATCCGCCCGGCCCAGCTCACCATGCTGTCGGCGCGGGCCGCGGACACCCTGATACTCACGGAGGTCAAGTGATGGCCGCGAAGCCGACGGACGTCGAACGGGAGACGCCGGCTCCGGTACCGCCCCGGGACCCTGACGGGCTCGCCGAGCTGCTGCCCCGCTGGCACCTGCTGCGCGACGCCGAGGAGGGCGAGCCGCTGCGCGCGCTGCTCGCGGTGATCGCCGAGCAGCTCGACCGGGTCCGCGACGGCGTCCAGCAGGGCTACGAGGACCTGTTCGTGGAGACGGCCGCGCCCTGGGTACTGCCGTACCTCGGCGACCTGGTCGGCTACCGCACCCTGCCGGGCTACGAGCGGGTCCTCACCACCGGCCTGCACGGCGGCGGCCGCGAGGAACTCGCCGAGGCCATCGCCCCGCGCGCCGACGTGGCGGCGACGGTCGCCCACCGGCGCCGCAAGGGCACCCTGCACCTCCTGGAGGAGCTGTCCGAGCAGGTGGCGCAGTGGCCGGCGCGCGCCGTCGAGCTGTCCCGGCACGTGGCCCACACCCAGCCGGTGAAGCTGTACGGCACCGGCACCGGCACCGGCACCGGCACCGGCGGCCGGCGCGGGGACCGCGGCCGACTGCTCGACCTGCGGGACGGCTCGGCGCTCGCCGTCGCGGGCGGTCCCTTCGAGGAGACGGCCCGGACCGTCGACGTGCGCCGCGCCGACTCCGGGAGGAAGCAGGGCGGTTGGACGCCCGCCGGGGTCGGCCTCTTCGTGTGGCGGCTGAAGCCGTACGCGCTCACGTCCTCCCCGGCCTACTGCATCGACCGCGCCCGCAACCTGTACACCTTCTCCATCCTGGGCAACGACACCCCGCTGGTCACCAAGCCCGTCCCGGAGCCCTCACCCGCCCACATCGCGGCCGTCGACAACGTGCCGGCGTTCATCACCCGCCGCCTGCTGCACGACCGGCTCGCCGACTACTACGGCCCCGGCAAGAGCCTCGTCGTCCGGCGCGACGGCGAGGACCAGCCCGTCCCGCCCGCCGACATCGTCGTCGCCGACCTGTCCGACTGGCGCTACCGCCCGAGGCGCGGACAGGTCGCCGTCGACCCCGAGCTGGGCCGGATCGCGTTCGGCTCCCGCTCGGCGCCCCGGCAGGGCGTGTGGGTGGACTACCACCACGCCTTCGGCGCCGACATGGGCGGCGGCGAGTACGAGCGCCCCGACCGTGGCCATCGGCCGGACGCCGACTTCTACCGGGTCGGCCCCGGGCAGCCGTACCAGCGGATCATGGACGCCTACCGTGCCTGGCAGGACGGGCGGAGCCCGGAGCGCACCGGCATCATCGAGATCACCCACAGCGGCGCCTACCAGGAGCAGCTGGACTTCGACCTCGACCCCGGCGACCGTCTCGAACTGCGCGCCGCCGAGGGGACCCGGCCGGTGATCCGGCTGCTGGACTGGTACAGCAACCGCCCCGACGCCCTCAACATCCGTGCGGTGCACGCGGATTGCGCCCCGCACGAGCGGCCCCGGGTGGTCCTGGACGGACTCCTCGTCGCCGGGCGCGGCATCAACGTCACCGGCCCGATGGGCGCGGTCGTCGTACGGCACTCGACGCTCGTGCCCGGCTGGTCGCTGGAACCCGAGTGCGAGCCGCACTCGCCGGAAGAGCCCAGCATCGTCCTGGACCGCACCACCGCCTGCCTCCAGATCGAGCACAGCATCCTCGGCACCATCGAGGTCATCGGCGACGAAGTGAGCGAGGACCCCCTCGACATCCATCTGCGCGACAGCATCCTGGACGCCACCGGCGACGACCGCGAGGCCCTCTCCGCCCCGGACTGCCGGCACGCCCACGCCGTCCTGCACCTGCACCGCACCACGGTCATCGGCGAAGTGCACACGCACGCGGTGCGCATCGCCGAGAACTCGGTCCTCACCGGCAGGCTCCACGTGGCCCGGCGCGGCATCGGCTGCGTGCGCCACTGCTACGTCCCGCCCGGCTCGCGCACCCCGCGCCGCCACCGCTGCCAACCCGATCTCGTCGGCCCCGAACAGGCGGAGCGGGTACGGCCGTTGTTCGTATCCGAGCGCTACGGCACGCCCTGGTACGGCCAGTTGGCTGACCGGTGTGCCGAGGAGATCCGGCGCGGCGCCGACGACGGAGCCGAACTCGGCGCCTTCCACGACCTGTACAGGCCGCAGCGGGAGGACGGACTCAGGGCGCGGCTCGCCGAGTACACACCGGCGGGCACGGACGCCGGGATCTTCTTCGTGACGTGAGCAGTGCCGCCGTACGACCACCCGCAGACTTCCGAACCAGGGGGACCCCCTTCATGCACGCCGATCTCTCCCGCTCCACCTTCCGCCCGGAGCGGCACTACTCCGCGGTCGTCGCCCAGCAGGGCCGCGTCCAGCTCGACGCGGACCTCAACGAACAGGCCGCGATCCAGCTCCACCTGGCCCGCACGCTCGCCGCCGACCTGATCGGACCGCACGGCGGGCCCGGCGGACCCGGCCGTCCGACCGGCTTCCACATCGACTACGTCGGCGGCAAGCAGGACATCGACACCCTGACCATCTCGCCCGGCCGCTACTACGTCGACGGCATCCTGTGCGACGCGACCCGCCCGGCGCCCGGCACACCGGTGCCGCACGACGGCACCGAGGAGCCGCCGGCCCCCGAGGCGGACACCGCCTGGGACTACTGGACCCAGCCGGACGCCTTCCGCGACCCGGAGCGCGACCAGTTGCCCTCGCCCGCCCGGTCGCCGTTCGTCGTCTACCTCAAGGTGTGGGAGCGGGCGGTGTCCGCCGCCGAGGACCCGGCGCTGCGCGAGGTCGCCCTCGGTGCCGCGCTGCCCGACACCGCCGTCCGCTCCAAGGTCGTCTGGCAGGTGCTGCCGCTGACCCTGTCCGAGCTGGACATCGAGGAGTCCGACCCGTCCGTGGACACGGTCCGCGGAAAGTTCGACACCTGGGCGGGCAAGCAGGCGGCGCCCGCCGGGCGACTGGCCGCCCGCAGCGAGCGGCCCGAACACGCCGACGAGGACCCCTGCCTGGTACGCCCCGACGCCCGCTACCGGGGCCCGGAGAACCAGCTCTACCGGGTCGAGGTCCACGCGGGCGGCGCGGCCGGGCAAGCCACGTTCAAGTGGTCACGGGAGAACGGCTCCGTGGTCTTCCCGGTCGACGAACTCGACGGCACCTGGGTGCAGTTGGCCACCCTCGGCCTCGACGACAAGCTCGACCTCGACGTCGACGACCTCGTCGAGTTCACCGACACCGCCTACGCCTCCCGCCTCGAACCGCTGCCCCTGCCGCGGGTGGAGGAACTGGACCTGCCGGGCCGCCGGGTCCGCCTGTCCGCCGAGCCGGACCCGCGGGTCGGACGGCTGCCCCACCTGCACCCCTTCCTGCGCCGCTGGGACCACCACGAGGCGCCCCGGCGCAAGGGCCGTACCACCGCACTGAAGGGCGGCGCCGTCCCGCTCACCGAGGGCGAATGGCTGACGCTGGAGGACGGCGTCGAGGTGTACTTCGCCAAGAACGGCAGCTACCGCACCGGCGACCACTGGCTGATCCCCGCCCGCACGGCCACCGGCAGTGTCGAGTGGCCGACCGACGCGGCGCGCCGCCCGCTGCTCCAGGCGCCGGCCGGCATCGCCCGGCACTTCGCGCCGCTGGCCCTGATCAAGGGCGAGGGCGGCTCCGTCGACCTGAGGCTCTCCTTCGGCCCGTTGGCCACGGACGTCAAGCCGGCCGACCAGGGGACCCTGGACGCGGAGGCACTCGCGGCGCGCGAGGAGCAGGCGGCCGAGGCCGCCCCCTCCGGCGGCCGCTCGCAGACCACGGCGGCGGCGGAGGCCGCCGCGGAAGGAGACGAGTGATGGCACAGCCGATGACCGCGTCACAGCTGCTGGAAGTGCTGCGCGCCGAGGGTGTCACCGTCCACGAGGTGCGCGACTGGCGCCACCACAACCGCAACACCAAGGGCCCCTGGGGTCCGGTCAACGGCGTGATGATCCATCACACCGTCACCTCGGGAACCGAGAACTCCGTGAACATCTGCTACAACGGCTACTCCGGCCTGCCCGGCCCGCTGTGCCACGGCGTCATCGACAAGCAGGGCCACGTCCACCTCGTCGGCAACGGCCGCGCCAACCACGCGGGCCTCGGTGACAGCGACGTCCTGCGCGCGGTGGTCGACGAGACGGCACTGCCGCACGACAACCAGGCCGACGTCGACGGCAACCGGCACTTCTACGGCTTCGAGTGCATCAACCTCGGCGACGGCAAGGACCCCTGGCCCGAGGCGCAGAAGGAGGCCATCGAGAAGGTCTCCGCCGCGATCTGCCGGCACCACGGCTGGTCGGAGCGCTCCGTCATCGGGCACAAGGAGTGGCAGCCGGGCAAGCAGGACCCGCGCGGCTTCACCATGGACGGCATGCGGGGGCGCATCGCCGACCGGCTGGCACACAAGGGCGGCGGCACGGGACCGGGCAAGCCGACGGACCCCAAGCCCGTGCCCAAGCCGAAGTACGCGCCGTTCCCGGGCAGCGGCTTCTTCCACATCGGGCAGCGGTCACCGCTCATCACCGCCATGGGGCGCCGGCTGGTCGCCGAGGGCTGCGGGCACTACGAGGAGGGGCCGAGCCCCGAGTGGACCGAGGCCGACCGCAAGTCCTACGCCGCCTGGCAGCACAAGCTGGGCTTCAAGGGCAAGGAGGCGGACGGCGTCCCCGGCCGCACGAGCTGGGACAGCCTGAAGGTGCCGTCGGACAGCTGAACCGGGGGAGGCCGCAGAGCCCAACCGGGGGACAACCGGGAGAGGAACAGGGGATCGGGAGGCGGGGCGGGGGACCGGGAGGAGGTGCGGGGGACCGGGCGTCAGGCGCGCCCGGCGTCCTTCTCCTACCTCTCCTGCCGCTCCTGCTTCTCCTTCTTCATGTTCTTGATCCGTACGGATTCCTTGCGGACCTCGGCCTGGGTGGCGCGCTCCTTCTCCAGCCACTCGGGCCGCTCCTGCTTGAGCGCCTCGATCTGCTCGGAGGTCAGCGCCTCGGAGACCCCGCCACGGGCCAGGCCCGCGATGGACACACCCAGCTTGGCGGCGACCACCGGACGCGGGTGCGGGCCGTTCTCCCGCAGCTCGCGCAGCCACTCGGGCGGATTCGCCTGCAGCTCGTTCAGCTCGGCACGCGAGACGACACCCTCCTGGAAGGCGGCGGGGGTGGCGGGGAGGTACACACCCAGCTTCTTCGCCGCGGTCGCGGGCTTCATCGTCTGGCTGCTCTGCTGCGAACTCATGAGGTCAAGGGTATCGGCCGCGTGCGGGACGTCCGACCACGGCCGGTAACCTGGCCTGGTGACAGACTCGCAGGAATCACCGTCGTTCCGGCTCGCGTACGTTCCCGGAGTGACGCCCGCCAAGTGGGTGCGGATCTGGAACGAGCGCCGGCCCGACATCCCGCTCGCCCTTCTCCAGGTACCGGTCGGCGAGGCGCCTGACGTGCTGCGCGCGGGCGAGGCGGACGCCGGGCTCCTGCGTCTGCCGGTCGACCGTACGTTCTTCAGCGCGATCCCCCTCTACACCGAGGCCACGGTGGTCGTCGTCCCGAAGGACCACGTGATCACGGCGGCCGAGGAGGTGACCCTCGCCGACCTCGCCGACGAGGTGCTCTTCCATCCGCTGGACGACGTCTTCGCCTGGGACAGCCCGCCCGGCGAGCCCGCCTTCGAGCGCCCCGCCACGACCCCGGACGCCATCGAACTGGTCGCGGCGAACGTCGGTCTCCTGCTGGTCCCCCAGTCCCTGGCCCGGCTGTACCACCGCAAGGACCTCACCTACCGCACCGTCACCGACGCCCCCCAGTCCGGCGTGGCCCTGTCCTGGCCGGAGGAGGCCACCACCGACCTGGTGGAGGACTTCATCGGCATCGTCCGGGGCCGCACGGTGAACAGCACGCGCGGCCGTACGGCGCAGAAGGACGAGAAGGACCAGAAGGACCGTAAGGACCAGAAGGACCGTAAGGACCAGAAGGACCGTAAGGACCAGAAGAAGCCGGGAACGGCCAAGGCGACGGGCGGAAAGCCGACAGGCGGCAAGTCGACGAGCGGTAAGCCGTCGGGCTCCAGGTCGGCAGGCAGTGGTGGCGGCCGGGGCCGCGCGGGCACGGGAAGCGGCAAGCCGGCCAAGCGGGGGAAGCCGCGCCGGAGGTCGTGACAGACGACGTGGCAGGAGTCCTGAGAGGCGTCGCGAGGGGACTCGCGTAGGAGGTCTCAGCCCTGTCGGACCGGTGCCCCAGGCTGCTCCGGTTCGGGATGCAGCCGGCGTTCACGCAGGTCGGCGACCGCCAGGCACAGGGCGATCAGGATGATCCCGATGGCCGTGAGCAACCCGAGCTGCAGGGCTGTGGTGGGGCTGCCGTGGTTGGCGAGGTGGGCGAAGTACACCGCGCCCACGACGGCGATGCCCGCCGCGGAGCCGATGCGCTGGGCCGTCACCATGACACCGCCGGCCGCCCCGGCCCGCCGTACGGGAACACGGGTGAGGGTCAGTGTGGTGTTCGGGGAGATGGACACGCCGGAACCGACTCCCGCGACGAGCAGCGGCAGCGCGGCGGCCAGGGCCGCGCCCTGACCCGGCACCGCCCGCACGGCCACGACGACCGCGAGCAGGCCCACCGCCACCGCGGCCAGACCGACGATCACCAGCCTGCGTCCGTGCCGGACGACCAGCCGTCCGCCCATGGCCGCGCCGACCGCCGAACCGACGGCGAAGGGCAGCGAGGACAGTCCGGCCGCGAGCGCGCCGTAGCCCAGGCCGTTCTGCAGGAACAGCGTGTAGACGAAGAACACCGCGGTGAAGCCCGCGAAGTACACCAGGTTCAGCAGCACGCCGAGCGAGAAGGACCGCAGGGAGAACAGGGCCAGGTCCACCAGCGGGGCCCGCCCGCGCCGCCCCTGGTGCCGCTCCCACGCCCAGAACGCCACCAGCAGCAGGGCCGCCAACGGCATCAGCGCCCACTTCTCCCGACCGGTCCACTGCTGCTCCTGCACCAGCGGCAGCATCAGCGCGAGCACGGCCGCACCGAGGAGCAGGACGCCGGGCAGGTCCATGCTCTCCCGCCCGCCCGGTGACACCGGGGTGCGCGGCAGCAGCCGCAGCGCCGCGCAGAACGCGGCCACGCCGATGGGCAGGTTGACGTAGAACACCCAGCGCCAGCCGTCCTCGACACCGAACGCCTGGATCAGCAGGCCGCCCGCCGGCGGGCCGAGCGCCGTCGAGATGCCGACGACGCTGCCCAGCATGCCGAACGCGCGGGCCCGCTCGGCGCCCTGGAACAGCTGCTGGATCAGCCCGGTCGTCTGCGAGGCGACCAGGCCCGACGCCGCGCCCTGCACCAGCCGGTACAGCACCAGCCACCCGGCGCCGGGCGCCAGCCCGCACGCGGCCGAGGACAGCGTGAACAGGGCGAGCCCGAGCAGGAAGGCCGTGCGCCGCCCGCGCATGTCACCGAACCGGCCCGCGGGGACGAGCGCGAGCCCGAAGGTGAGGGCGTATCCGGAGACCACCCACGACACGTCGGCGGCATCGGCGCCGAGCCCGCGTTCCATCGAGGGCAGCGCCACGTTCACGATCGAACTGTCGAGGAGCGTCATGAAGCCGCCCGTCAGACACACCGCGAGGGCTTTCCAGCGACGCGGGTCGACTGCGGCGGCCGGACGCGTCTCGACTGTAGTCATGCGATCACGCTATGCAGTCATCGTGTCGCGCGCATTCCGGGAGAGGCCGGGGCCGACCCGTGCGAGGCCCCCGTGTGCGTGTGTCGGCCGCATTCGCGTGCCCGCGTCAGCGGCGTCCGGGTGTGCGTGTCAGCCGCGTGCCGCCCGGCCCACCGACTCCACCAGCGGCAGCAGCCGGTGCGGGACCCGCTCCCGCAGGACCACCTCGGTCCGGGTGCGCACCACGCCCGGCACGCTGATCAGCTTCTGGATGACGTCCTCCAGATGGGCGTTGTCCCGCCCCACCACCCGGGCCAGCAGGTCGCCGCTCCCCGTGATCGAGAACGCCTCGACGATCTCCGGTACGGCGGCCAGCGCGTCCCCGACGTCGTCGAGATGGCCCTGCGTGACCTCGATGTGCACGAACGCCAGCACCGGGTGACCGAGCGCGGCGGGGGAGAGCGAGGGGCCCGTACCGGTGATGACGCCGTCCCGCTCCATGCGGTCCAGGCGGGCCTGGAGCGTGCCGCGGGCGACGCCGAGGACACGGGCGTACTCGCGCACGCTGGTGCGGGGCTGCTCCAGCAGCAGTCGCAGGATGCGGGTGTCGAGTTCGTCCACGGCCATGGTGCTCCGGCCTCCTCGCGCCGTTCGATCACCGCCGACTGTACCAATGGCTCAGGCCATCGCCTGCCGCACATGCCACGCGACCTGGTCCGTTGGCTCGTCCCGGCCTTACCGAACTCCGCATTTGGTGCGCCAATGGCTCAGTGAATCAGGAGGCAGTTGAGCCACCGGGCCCTGTGGTGCTGTCATGGGGACGTCGATGGCGCTGCGGACCCCCGCGGTGCCTTTTTTCGTGTGAGCGGCCATGTGTGAACGGCCATGAAGGGGGCGGCAGCTGTGCTGAAGAGGGTGTTCATGGCGCCGGACCCGGGGCGGGTACGCCTGCGCTTCGCCGTGCGCGCCGTGCTCGGCACCGGTCTGGCCGTCGTCGTGTGCGGGCTCGCGGGGCACTCTCTCGTCGGCGCCGTCGCCGGAGGCCTCGCCGCGATGCTCGCCCTGTTCACCGTCACTGACCCCACCGTGCGCGGACAGGCGGTCACCACGGCCCTGCTGCCCGTCGTCGGCGTGCCCGTGCTCGCCGTGGCGGCCGAGCTGCACGCCCACCCCGTGGCCCGGGACCTGACGTTCCTCGCCGTGGTCGGCGCCGGCGTCTACGCACGCCGCTGGGGCCCGCGCGGGCACAGCCTCGGCGTGTTCGCCTTCATGACCTTCTTCGTGGCCCAGTTCCTGCACGCCACCCCCGGACAGCTGCCCGAGCTGTACGCCGCCGTCCTGCTGTCCGTGCTCAGCGCGGCGACGGTGCGCTTCGGCCTGTGGTGCTACGAACGCCGTCTGCCCCCGGTCGCCGTACCTCCGGCGCCCGGCGGCTCGGGACTGGCCCGGGTGACCACCCGGCAGGCGGTCCAGGCGGTCGCCGGCTCCGGATTCGCGCTGGTCGTGGGGCAGCTGGTGCCCGGGCAGCGCTGGTACTGGGCCGTCGGCGCCACCTGGTGGGTCTTCGTGAACACCGCCTCGCGCGGCGAGACGCTGGTGCGCGGCTTCCGGCGGGTCCTCGGCACCGTCATCGGCATCGCCGTGGGCTTCCTCGTCGCGGTGCCGGTGCACGGAGCGCCCGTCCCCACCGCCGTCCTCGTCGCGGTCGCCGTCTTCGGCATCTTCTACACGGCCGCCCTCTCGTACACGTGGATGATGCTCTGGGTGACCGTCCTCGCCGAGTCGCTGTACGGCCTCCTCGGCGTCCTCAGCCCCGGCCTGCTGGCCCTGCGTGCCGCCGAGACCGCCGTCGGTGCCCTCGGAGCCGTCCTCGCCGTGCTGTTCGTGCTGCCCGTCAGCACCCACGCCGCCACCCACGCCTGGATCCAGCGCGCCCTGCGCTGCGTCCACGCCTGCACCGCCGAGGCCGCCGCACGCCTCGCCGGATCGCCCACGGCCGACCCCGCGCCACGCGTGGCCGAACTGGAGCAGCTGCTCGGCCGGGTCCGGCTCTCGGTCGCGCCGCTGGTCCACCCGCTCAACCCGATGCTCGGCCGCAAGCGCCGCGCCCGCCGCGTGCTCGCCCTCCTCGACGACTGCGCCCGCGAGATCCGGGGCCTGGTCGCCGTCGCCGCCGACCCCGAGGCCTCCCACGACGCCCGCCTGGCCGCGGCCTGCTGGCGCGTGGAGGCCGCGGTGGAGGCGCTCACCGAGGGCGGCTCCGAGCATGTCCACCGGCCCGCCGAGGCCCCCGCCGAACCCGCCCTGGCCCATCTGCACGGCCTGGAGCGCGCCCTCGCCGACCTGGCCGAACCACTGCGCGCCCCGACCGGATCGCCGCTGGTCGGCGCCTGAGGACCACCGCCGGACGCGGGCGGACACCCACGCGTCCCCCATATGGTCTAGACCGAAGGTGACCGACTGCTACCGTCGGCACTGGCTCGGACCGAGAGGGGACAGCGGTGGCAGAAGGCGGCAGGCGGCACAGGGCGTTCATCGGCTCGTTCACGGCGGCGGGCGGGCCGGGACTGGTGACCGCGGAGGTCCGCCCCGGCACCGGCGCGCTGGTCCTCACCGGCAGCCTCGGCACGGTGCCCGACCCGTCCTATCTGGCCCTGTCGCCGGACGGGACCATGCTCTACGCGGTCAGCGAGACGGCCGAGGGAGCCGTCGCCGCCTACCGCGTACGGGGCGACAAGCTGGAGCCCGCCGGGCCGCCCGTCCCGCTCGACGCCGGCGGACCCACCCACCTCGGCCTGTACGCCGGACACGTCCTGACCGCCGACTACGGCTCCGGGAGCGTCACCGCCGTACCGGTGCGCCCGGACGGGACCCTCGCCACAGCGCCCTCGGGACAGCTGCGGCACACCGGTTCGGGACCGCACGACCGGCGCCAGCGCGGCCCGCACGCCCACCAGGTGCAGGCCGACCCCAGCGGTCGCTGGGCCGTCAGCGTGGACCTCGGCACGGACTCGGTCCGGGTGTGCACCCTGGACGGCGGCGCCCCCGTCCTGCACCGCGAGATCGCCCTGCGCCCCGGCTCCGGCCCCCGCCACCTGGCCTTCCATCCGGACGGCGAGCACGCCTACGTGGTCAACGAACTCACCCCGACGGTCACGGTCTGCCGCTGGGACGCCGCCGGCGGCTCCCTGAAGCCGCTGACCGAGGTCATGGCCCTGCCCGGCGCCCCGGCCGGCGACGCGTACCCCTCCGGGATCGTCGCGTCCCCCGACGGCCGCTTCGTGTGGACCGCGACCCGCGGCGAGGACGTCCTGTCCGTGTTCCGTGTGGAGGGCGACGCCCTGCGCCTGATCGGCACGGTGCCGTGCGGCGGCCACTGGCCGCGCGCCCTCGCCGAGCACGGCGGCTACCTCTACGCGGCCAACGAACGCTCCGGCGACGTGACCTGGTTCGCGATCGACGAGCCGACCGGGCTGCCGCGCTACGACGGCTCCGTGAAGGTGCCCGCGGCGTCCTGCGTGATCTTCGACTGACCCCGGCCCGACCTCGAACCCGGCCCCGGCCTCGAACCCGGCCCTGGCCTCGACCCCGGCCCCGACCACGACGGCGAAGGGCCCGCTCCGGGAGCCGGACGCTTGGCGTCTGGGAGTCGGAGCGGGCCTTTCGCCGTACGTATGCCGTGTCGTGCCCGGTCAGCGAACCGGCGTGCCCTGCGCCTGCTGCGGGGCGATACCCAGGGCGTTCGTGTACTTGGCGAGCGTGAGCTTGCCGATCGCCGGGTAGGCGCCGAGCGGCTCCGCCATGGCGCATCCCGCCTCCTCGGCGGCTGCGGCCAGCAGCGCGGCGTCGATCTCCGGGCCGATCAGGTACGGCGCGAGGGCCAGCTGCTGCGAGCCCGCCGAGCGCAGCTGCTCGGCGACGGAGGCGATCGAACCCTCCTGGTCCAGAGCCGCCGCCATCACCGGCACGGCCAGGCGCGCGGCGAGCAGCATGCCGGTGATCCCGGCCGCCTGCACGGCCTCGTCACCGCCCACGGAGGCCAGGATGATGCCGTCGGCGGCCGTGGCCACGGTGAACAGCCGGGCGCGGTCGGCGCGGGCCAGACCGGCCTCGGACAGGCGCACGTGCAGGGCCTCGGCGAGCAGCGGGTGCGGGCCGAGGACGTCGGTCAGCTCGGCGGCGACCCGGCTGTCCATCACGGACTGGCGGATCTGGCGCAGCAGGCTGTTGTCCGGGCCGGCCAGCAGCGGTACGACCACGGCCACCGGGCCGTCCGGCTCCTTGACGTCGACACCCGCGGCGCGGGCCTGCTCGTAGCGGGCGGTGCGCTCCTCGGCGGTGTGCGCCAGCACGGAGCGGAGAGTCGGGAACTCGGTGTCGTCCCCGTCCAGGTAACCGATCCGGGCGTCCAGGCCGGGCAGCTCGGAGCGGGCGATGCTCACGACCTCCTCGGCGAGGCTGCGCGTGGCGGCGCTGGGCGTGCCGGGCACGGCGAGGACGAACGCGGGGGCGTCCTCGGGAGCCACCAGCGGTTCCGGTCGGCGGTGCCGTCCGGGCTGGCGGGGTCGCGGCATTCGTACTGGCAGGCCGGACGCGGGCCCAGTGGGGGAGCTCATGGCGCCGCATGTTACTGGCTTCCTGGGCTCCCCTGTTCGGGGAGGGTGCAGGTGAGCGGTATCCGTCCGCTTTTGTCTGATGAGTTGCGCACGAATGGCACGTGTTCGGGGCACATGCCGGACACATGTGCAGCCATCGCCTTCGATCCCCTTTTGCGGTGACCGTGTACAGCATGGCAGGTTCACCCGGCCGGGTGAACCGACCGGTGCTCGTCCGTACGGGGTCCCCTGGCTGTGGCGGGGCGTTGTCGGTGTCGGCCACTAGAGTGACGTTCCGTGGCACGACGACCGTTGCATGAACTTGTGGATCCCGGCTGGGCGAAGGCCCTGGACCCGGTGGCCGAGCGTATTGCGGCCATGGGGGACTTCCTGCGCGCCGAGGTGGCGGCAGGCCGGACGTATCTCCCGTCCGGGGCGAACGTCCTGCGGGCCTTCCAGCAACCCTTCGACGACGTGAGGGTTCTGATCGTCGGTCAGGATCCCTACCCGACGCCCGGAATGGCGATCGGCCTGAGCTTCGCGGTGGCGCCGGAGGTGCGGTCGCTGCCGGGCAGCCTGGAGAACATCTACCGTGAGCTGAACACGGACCTGGGCCTGCCCCGCCCCTCCAACGGTGATCTGACCCCGTGGACCCGCCAGGGCGTGCTGCTGCTGAACAGGGCCCTGAGCACCGCCCCGCGCAAGCCCGGGGCGCACCGGGGCAAGGGCTGGGAGGAGGTCACCGAGCAGGCCATCCGGGCGCTCGCCGCGCGGGGAAAGCCGCTGGTGTCCATTCTCTGGGGCCGCGACGCCCGCAATCTGCGGCCACTGCTGGGGGAGTACCCGGCGATCGAGTCGGCGCATCCCTCGCCGATGTCGGCCGACCGCGGCTTCTTCGGCTCGCGCCCGTTCAGCCGGGCCAACGAGTACCTGACCGGGCAGGGCGCCGAGCCGGTGGACTGGCGACTGCCGTAGACCGCCTCGAAAGCGAGCCCCGGGCCAAGGGATTCGAAGGCGAGCTCCGGGCCAAGGGTCTTGAAGGCGAGTCCCGGGCCAAGGGCTGTGAAAGAGAGTCCCGGGCGACGGGCCCGGGGCGGTCCGCACGCTGCGGCAGCAGCTCGGTCACACGGTGGTCAGCCACTCCGGGCGCTGGGAGCCGCGCGGAACCAGGATCTGCCGGTAGGAGCCCGGGGTGTCCGACATCCGCACCTGGCCGGTGATGCCCTGGTAGTGGCCGAGCGGGGTCTCGGCGGTGAAGACCTCGGGATCCGGGTAGGCGTGCAACTCGCCGGTGCCCGCGACCTGCTTCGCGTAGTCCTGGTCGAAGACGCCCATGGACAGGATCCACAGGGCCACGCGGGACAGCGAGACGTGGACGCGGTAGCCGCCGCCGTCCTTGGCGCGCCGGCGCAGCGCCTCGGCGACACCGGCCGTCAAGAACCACGAGACGAGGTAGTCGTTGACGACGGTGATGCGCGGCAGGGCCGGCTTGTCCCGTCGCCCTCCAGGTGCAGGAGACCCGTGAGCGCGCCGGCGGTCTGGTCGAAGCCGAGGTAGTCCTTCCACGGACCGGTCCTGCCGTTCAGCGACACCGTGGCGTGGATCAGACCGGGCCGGCGCTCGACGGCCTCTTCCTCGGTCAGGCCGCCCCGGTCCAGGAAGCCCGGACGGCGGTAGGCGTAGAAGACGTCGGCCTCGGACTGGCGCCGGTGGATGAGCGCCAGGCCCTCCTTGGTGTACGGGTCCACCGTGGCGGAACGCACGCCGACGCCGGTCGTGTTGTAGGTGACGTCGTGTTCGAGCTCGTGGGGACGCCACAGGTTCAGCACGTCCGCGCCGTGCAGCGCCATGGCACGTCCGGCACCGGCACCGGCACCGGCGATGATGTGGCCCATGCCCAGCGCGCGCACGCCGTCGAACGGGGCGATCGGGTTCGCGGGCAGCGGCTCGGGCTCGCTGTCACCGATGCGGGTGATCTCCACCAGCTGCAGCTCGGACAGGACCTGCTGGTACTGCTCCTCCTCCAGGATCTCCCGGGGTGTGCGCACCATCGGCATGACGCAGCCGGCCTCGGCGCCCGCCCGGTCCAGCTCCCGGGCGTTCCACCGCGAGATCGCGGCCTCAGGGCGGCGACGGCGGCGGACTTGGCGACCAGGGAGATGCCGGAGGCCGCGCCGAGGCGCAGGGTGCTCGGTACGACCGGGTCCGCGCCCTCGAAGGTGATGTGGCCGCCGGTGTCGCCCGGCTGGAGGCCGATGCCCGCGAGCACCTCGTTCGTCTCGGTGTGGACGTCGAACGCGTCGTCGGTGGCCGGGTTGTCGACGGCCTGCTTGATCTTGTCGGTGAGATTCATGACCTGTTCGTTTCTCAGGTGGGGTGCGGTGGGGTGCGGTGGGGGGGCCGGGGGGTGTGAGATCAGGCGCGGGCGCGGGCGCGGCCGGTGTCCGGGGTCTCGCCCAGGGCGCGCATGAGCGCGATCTGCTTGCGGTCGCGCTCCGCGGCGAGTTCCTCGACGGTGCCGCCTGCGAAGGCCTCGTTCGCCTGGTCGACGAGGGTGGCGACGGTGGCGTCGTCGAAGGTGGGACTGCCCAGTGCCGGCCACATGTCGGCCTCCATGGCGCGGCCGAGGTGCTCGATGAAGTGGGGCAGGCCGCCGGGGCCGCCACCGAGATGGAAGGTGCGGAACGGACCGGCGACCGCCCAGCGCATCCCGATGGAGGAGGTGACGATGTCGTCGAGTTCCCGCTCCGTCACCACCCCCTGGGCGACCAGGTGCACGCACTCGCGGAAGATCGCGGACTGCAGGCGGTTGGCGACGAACCCCGGGACCTCCTTGCGCAGGACCTGTGGCTTCTTGCCGAGCGCGGCGTAGAACTCCTTGGCCCGGCGCACCGTTTCCCCGGAGGTCCTCTCGCCCGGCACGATCTCGACCAGCGGCACCAGGTGCGGCGGGTTGAAGGGGTGGCCCACGACGAGGCGCTCGGGCTGCCGCATCGCCGCGGCGATGGCCGTCGCCGGGATGCCGGAGGTCGAGGTGGCCGGCAGCGCGTGGGCGGGTGGCCGCGTCCTCGACGGTCCGCCAGATCCGCCGCTTGAGTTCCAGGCGCTCGGGGCCGTTCTTCTGGACGATGTCCGCCTGCACGACGGCGGTGGCGAGGTCGGCCTCGAAGGAGAGCCCGGCGGTGAGGTTCTCGGTGGGCAGACCGAGCTGGGCCAGGGCCGGGGTGATCTCCTCCAGGCCCGCGAGGACGAGATCCCTGATGTCGGGGCGCGGGTCGCTGACGACGACCTCGATGCCGTGGGCGAGGAAGAGACCGGCCCAGGAGACGCCGATCACGCCGCCGCCGATGAGCGCGGCGCGCTTGGCGGCGCGCTTGTCGAAACGGCTGCTGGAACAGTTCCTGGTGGTGGCCGACGAGAAGCAATTCGGCCGGGCCGCCGAGCGGCTCGTCATGAGCCAGCCACCGCTCAGCCAGTCGATTCAGCGCCTGGAACGGGGGCTGGGGGTGCGGCTGTTCGAGCGGGGTCCAGGAGGCGTCTCCCTGACCCCGGCGGGTGAGGCGTTCGTGGTGGACGCCCAGCGGCTCCTCAACGCCCAGTCGGCGGCCGTCGAGCGCGTCCGCAGGATCGCGAGCGGCCTGGAGGGCGACGTCCGGCTGGGGTACGTGAGTGTCCTCAGCCACCACTACCTGCCCGGACTCCTTCGCTCGGCTGCCCAGGAACTGCCGGGGCTGCGCATCCATCTTTGTCAGGACTCGTCGGTCGCGGTCGCCGACATGGTCCGTTCCGGAGCGCTCGACCTCGGGTTCCTGCGCGGTCCCGCGCCCCTGTCGGACGAACTCGTCAGTGAGGTGTTCGCCGTCGAGCGCATCGCCGCGGCCCTGCCGCTCGAACACCCCCTGGCCGGGGCCGACGAGATCCACCTGGCCGATCTCCGCAGCGACGACTTCGTCCTCCCGGACGCGGCGGCCCTGCCGACCTTGGCCCAGCAGCTTCAACTCGCCTGCGCGGAGGCGGGATTCGCGCCGCGCGTCCGCGCGGTGGCCGACGACCTCTCCAGCCTGTTCAGCTACGTCGCCTCCGGGCTGTGCGTGAGCCTGCGGCCCGAGCTGCTGCGGGAGGGCTTCCCGATCCCCGGAGTCGCCCTCGTCCCGCTGCGCGGGGCGTCGCGCCGACTGGAGACCTCCGTGGTCGCCGTGCGCCGCCCGGAGGCGGACGCGGCCGTACTGCGCCTGCTGGAGCTGGTGAGACCGGGGGGCGGGGGAGGTCGGGAGAAGCCGGGTGAGGGTGAGCCCGGCGCGGCCGTGATTCCTTCTTCGCCGTAGCGAGCCGCCCGTCACCCAATGTTGGCACCGCATACTTTGCACCCTGGTGTGTGCAGTAGTGTGTGCACTGTAAACATCGGGCTCCTTGGCGAGCCACCCATTCCCTCAGCCGTGTGGACGGAGTGTCATGAAGGCGATTTCGATCAAGGAGCCGGGCGGTCCCGAGGTCCTGCGATGGACCGAGGTCGAGGACCCGTCGCCGGCGGCCGGCGAGGTCGTCGTCGACGTGGTGGCGAGCGCGCTCAACCGGGCCGACGTCGCCCAGCGGCTGGGCCTCTACCCGGTGCCGCCGGGCGCGTCGCCGTATCCCGGACTCGAGGTGTCCGGCCGTATCAGCGCCGTCGGCGAGGGAGTGACCGGCCATCAGGTGGGCGACGAGGTCTGCGCCCTGCTGGCGGGGGGCGGCTACGCGCAGAAAGTCGCCGTCCCAGCAGGCCAGTTGCTCACGATCCCCAGGGGAATCGACCTGGTCGAGGCTGCCGCCCTGCCCGAGGCGGTCGCCACGGTGTGGTCGAACATCGTCATGACCGGACACCTGAAGAAGGGCGAGACCTTCCTCATGCACGGCGGGGCCGGCGGCATCGGAACCATGGCGATCCAGATCGCCAAGGCGCTCGGCGCGCGCGTCGTCACCACCGTCGGCGGACCCGAGAAGGCCGCCGTGGTCCGGGAACTCGGCGCCGACCTGGCGATCGACCACCTGACGGAGGACTTCACCGTGCACGGCCCCTACGACGTGATCCTCGACGTCGTGGGCGGCCGGTACCTCGAACGCAACGTCCAGTCCCTGGCCCTCGACGGGCGCCTCGTCGTCATCGGCCTCCAGGACGGCCTCGAAGGCCAACTCAACCTCGCCGACCTGGTGTTCAAGCGCAAGTCCGTCCACGGTACGACCCTGCGCTCGCGCCCCGCGGAGCAGAAGGCCGCCATCGTGGCCGAGGTGCGCAAGCACGTATGGCCGATGATCGAGAGCGGAGCGGTCCGTCAGGTCGTCGACCGGACGCTGCCCATGTCCGAGGCCGCCGAGGCACACCGGCTGCTGGACACGGGCCGCCACATCGGCAAGATCCTGCTGGTGAACGACACCCCCTCGTCGTAGTCCTCAGGCGATCACCGCCGCCCGTACGCACAGCACGTCCGGCAGATGCGCGGCCAACTGCTGCCAGCTGTCGCCGTCGTCGGCCGAGGCGAACACCTCGCCGTTGCGGTTGCCGAAGTAGACACCGGCCGGATCCGCGTCGTCCGTGCACAGCGCGTCGCGCAGCACGGTGCCGTAGTGGTCGTCCTCCGGCAGCCCCTTGGACAGGGGCTCCCAGTGCGCGCCCGCGTCGGTGGTGCGGTAGACCCGGCAGCGGTGGCCGGCGGGAACCCGGTCGCTGTCCGCGTTGATCGGGAAGAGGTAGGCCGTGTCACCCCGGTGCGGATGCGCGGCCACCGCGAAGCCGAACGTGGACGGCAGCCCCTCGCCGATGTCGGTCCAGTGCGCACCCGCGTCGTCGCTGCGGTACACGCCCCAGTGGTTCTGCAGATACAGCCGGTCCGGGTTCACCGCGTCCCGGGTCACCTTGTGCACGCACTGGCCGAACTCGGGGTTCGGTTCCGGCAGGAACGCCGCGGAGACACCGGAGTTGGACGGGGCCCAGCTCGCCCCGCCGTCGGTGGTGCGGAACACCCCGGCCGTGGAGACGGCCACGGTCACCGCCTGCGGGTCGCGTGCGTCGGTGAGCACCGTGTGCATGCCCTCACCGCCGCCGCCCGGCACCCACCGGGAGCGGGTCGGGTGCTCCCACAGCGGACGCACCAGCTCGAAGCTCTCCCCGCGGTCCTCCGAGCGGTACAGCGCGGCCGGTTCCGTGCCCGCGTACACCACGTCCGGCTCGGCGGCGGCCGGGTGCAGCTGCCAGACCCGCTCCAGCGAAGCGCCGGTGTCCTTGGGGAACTTGACGGCGGGACGGGCCGGCTCGGTCCATGTGCGGCCCAGGTCGTCGGAGTGGAACACCGACGGGCCCCAGTGCGCGCTGTCACCGCCCGCGAGCAGGCGCGGTGTGCCGTTGCGGGTGTCGATCGCGACCGAATAGACGGCCTGCGCGTTGAAGTGGGGAGCCTCGTCGAACTCCCAGATGCCACCGCGCCGTCGCGCGAGAAAGAGGCCCTTGCGGGTACCCACCGCCAGCAGAACCTCGGTCATGCCGATCACCTCCGGGACGTCGTTGTCCAGGTAGTCGTCAGATATCGGCCAGTGTGCACCCCACCACTGACAGTCACCCCGAGAGCCGGCATCGCCGCAGGTCACAGAGGTGTCCTCGGCCTGTCGCGGAGATCGGCCCGGCCCTTTCCCCGGATGCGCCTGCGCGGAAGGGGTCTCTCGTGCGACCGTCGGGAGGAGGCTCGGCTGAGCAGTGGGGCGGACTCGCCCGTGCAAGAGGGCGGTCCGGCTCGTCGGTGCGCTCGTGGGGAGGATGCCTTTGAAGGCGTTCCGTGGTCGGAAGGTGTGGCTGTGGCGCTGGCGGCGCAATCCGCTCAAGCGCCGGACCGATGTGGTGGAGGCCTGGGTCGTGCTCGGCGCGTGGCTGCTGGCCGCCCTGGTCGGTGTGGCCGCCGGGCTCGGGGCGGCCCGGTCGGTGGAACGCGGCCTGGCCGCGGAACGCGCCACCTGGCGTCCCACCGTCGCCCGCGTCCTCGGCCGCGCACCCGGCAGGCCCGCCGTGCGGATGCCGGTCGCCGAGCGGGTCTGGGCCAAGGTCCGCTGGACCCGGCCCGACGGCTCGGTCCACACCGGTGAGGCGCGCGTCCCGCTGGGCAGTAAGGCAGGCACCCCCGTCACCGTCTGGACCGACCCCCGGGGCCACCTCGTCACCCGCCCCACCGCCCCCTCCGAGGCCGGCTTCCGCGCCTCCCTCATGGGCGGCCTCGTCGGCGTCAGCGCGGGTGCGGTCCCCTTCGTCGGCGGACTCGTCCTGCGCGGACGCCTGGAACGCCGGCGCCTGGCCCGCTGGGACGCGGAATGGGCCCGGTTCGGACCACAGTGGGGCAGCACGATCGGCTGAGGGCGGGGCTCGGCGTCTGAGATCGGGTTGCGGCAACCGGGTTGCGGCCTGTGGCAACTGGTCTGTGGCAACTGGCCTGCGGCCGGCGGGATTCGGTCGTAGGGCCGTGGAATGGGCCGGGTTCGAGGCGCACGGGGCGGCATGATCGGTTGAGGGCGGGGACTGGGCGTCTGGGATCGGGTTGCGGCAACCGGCCCTGCGGCCTGCCGTCTTCGGGTTCTGGCTGTGGGCCCGTGGAATGGGCCCGGTTCGAGGCACAGGGAGCGGCATGATCGGCTGCGGGATTCCGGAGCCGGCCTCCAGACCCCGGGATCCGGCCCCTGACCTCCGGTCCTTGAGCCCCGCCTCCGACCCCGACCTCCGGTCTCTGGGTCCCGCGCCCGCTTCCGACCCCCGACCCCGCGTCTCCGGGCCCCGCTCCCGCCCCTGCCCCCGGTCCCAGGGGCTCTGGGCCCCGCCCCCGGGTCTCTGGGCCCCAGGGGCCCCGGCGTCGAACGGCTCCGACGGGTCGTCTCCAGGTGTCCTGAACAGCAGCGGGCCGACCGCGCGGAGGTGCCGGCCCGCTCAAGGATCACCGCTCAGGCTTCAGTTCCGCTCGGGCAGGGACCGTTCCAGGATCGCGTCCAGGTCCGTCCCGGAGGGCAGCGTGCCGAAGGCGTGTCCCCAGTCGCCGCCCAGCCGGGTCGCGCAGAAGGCGTCCGCGACCGGGTGCGGGGCATGCCGGACCAGCAGCGAGGCCTGCAGGGCGAGCGCCATCCGCTCGACCAGCCGGCGGGCGCTCACCTGGTCGGCGTCGGCCAACTGCGCCTTCAGACCGGCCACGGCCGAGTCCAGCCGCGCGTCGGCCCCGCGCGCGAGCGCGAGTTCCGTGAACAGGGCGTCGGCGGTGTCCGCGTCACGGCCGAGCGCGCGCAGCACGTCGAGCGCGTTGACGTTCCCCGACCCCTCCCAGATCGACAGCAGCGGAGCCTCCCGGTAGTGGCGGGGCATCCCGGACTCCTCCACGTACCCGTTGCCGCCCAGGCACTCCAGGGCCTCGGCGGTGAACGCCGGGCCCCGCTTGGTCACCCAGTACTTGCCGACGGCGGTGGCGATGCGCCGGAAAGCCCGCTCCCCGGCGTCCCCGCGCACCGCCCGGTCCGCGGCCCCGGCCAGCCGCAGCGTGAGCGTCGTCGCGGCCTCCGACTCCAGCGCCAGGTCCGCCAGGACGTTGCGCATGAGCGGCTGATCGAACAGCCGGGCGCCGAACGCGCTGCGGTGGCGCGCGTGGTGACCCGCCTCGACGAGCGTCTTGCGCATCAGGGTCGCCGAGGACATCACGCAGTCCAGCCGGGTGCAGTTGACCATCTCGATGATCGTCTTCACGCCCCGCCCCTCGGCTCCGACGAGCCAGGCCACCGTCTGGTCGAACTCCGGCTCGGAGGAGGCGTTGGAACGGTTGCCGAGCTTGTCCTTCAGCCGCTGGATGCGGAAGGTGTTGCGGCTGCCGTCCGGAAGCACGCGCGGCACCAGGAAGCACGAGAGGCCGCCCGGCGCCTGGGCCAGCACCAGGAACACGTCGCACATGGGCGCCGAGGTGAACCACTTGTGCCCGCGCAGGGTGTACACGCCGGGCTCGCCGGTCGGCGCGGCCACGGTGGTGTTCGTCCGCACGTCCGAGCCGCCCTGCTTCTCGGTCATGCCCATCCCGGCGAGCAGACCGGGCTTCTCGGTGGGCACGCGCAGTTCCGGGTCGTACACGCGGCTGGTGAGCAGCGGTTCGTAGACCTTGGCCAGTTCCGGCGTGGCGCGCAGGGCGGGGACGGCGGCGTACGTCATGGACGTCGGACAGCCGTGCCCGGCCTCCGTGTGCCCCCACACCAGCCCGCCCGCGGTACGGACCACGTGCGCGCCGGGCCGGTCGTCCGCCCATGGGGCGCCGGCCAGGCCCTCGGCGACCGCGGTGCGCATCAGGTGGTGCCAGCTGGGGTGGAACTCGACCTCGTCGACGCGGTGGCCGTAGCGGTCGTGGGTGCGCAGCTCCGGCTCGTGCCGGTTGGCCAGCTCACCCCACTCCTGGGCCTGTGCCCCGCCCGCGTGGAGCCCGAGTCGCCGGATGTCGTCCTCGGCCCAGCCGGCGCCCTCCCGGCGCAGCCCCTCCAGCAGGGCCCGGTCGTCGGAGGCGTCGTAGGGGGCCAGGGGCGGGGCCTGGTTGGTGACGTCGTGGGTGGCGTGCTGCGGCTGAACCGACTGCGCGGGTATCGAGACCATACGGCCATGTTGCACCTTCGATGCGGCTGTAGCAATGATGCAACAAGGAGGCGCACGTACAGTACGTGCCCATGCACATGAACCTCTCGGCCGAACCGGACGAGGCCGCGGCCGGACTGCGCCCGCTGTCCGCGCGGTCCGTCGTCCTGAGCCTGCTGCTCGGCGCGCATCCGCCGAGGCTGCCGGTCAAGGACCTCGTCCGGCTGGTGGAGCCGTTCGGCGTGGGCGGCTCCACGCTGCGGGCCGCGCTGAGCCGGATGGTGGCCTCCGGCGACCTCCGGCGCACCGACGCCGTCTACGGACTCAGCGAGCGGCTGCTGGCGCGCCAGGTCCGCCAGGACGAGGCCGTGCACCCGCGCACGCGCGCGTGGGACGGTGACTGGGAGATGGTCGTGATCACGGCGACGGGCCGAGGCCCCGCCGAACGCGCCGACCTGCGCACCCGGCTGACCGGCCTGCGCCTGGCCGAACTCCGCGAGGGCGTGTGGCTGCGCCCCGCCAACCTCGACCGGCCCCTGCCCGACGAACTGCGGCGCGTGGTCCAGTCGTACACCGCCCGCCCCGACGGCTCCCCGCAGGACCTCGTCGCCGGCCTGTGGCCGCTGGACACCTGGTCGGCCACCGCCCGGACCGTGCTCACTCGCGTGGCCGCCTCCCGCCACCCCGCCGACCGCCTCACCTCCTTCGCCGCGGCCGTCCGCCACCTCCTCACCGACCCGGTCCTGCCCCCCGCCCTCCTGCCCCCCGACTGGCCCGGCGAGGCACTGCGGACGGCGTACGCCGACTACCAGACGGAGCTGGCCACATCCGTGGGGTTGCGGAGGAGCGAGGACTGATCACGCACGAGGCCGACGACGCCCCGTCCACCGCGCTGTGCCGACGGCGCCCCGTCGCCCTCGTTGTGCCCGCGGCGCCACGCCGACGAAGCGGCGCCCCATGCCCACTGCACGGCGCCGACATGTCGACCGCGACCGCGCCATGCCGCGGACGCCGCACCGCCCATCACCGCCCATACGAGGCCGACGGCGCGACGCCCCCCGCACCAATCCCCCCGCACCGATCGGCCCACCCCCGTCCGCCCTCACCAAGCGGACCGCACCACCCCGACCGCCCTACGCCGACCGCCCTTACCCCGACCTCGCCGCTCCCAGCAGCGCGTCCCAGTTCGCCAGTTTGACCACGTTGCGGCCCAGGCGGGCGCCCAGGTCGGCCTCGGCGCGCTCGATGGCCAGCCAGCCCTGCCACGGCACCGGCTCGATCCCGGCCGCCCTCAGGGCCGGGAGCGGGTCCTCCGGCACCTGCTGGGACGCGAGCGCGGGCGCGTCCGCGAGCAGGGAGGTGACCGTCTCCTTGGCGCACGGCCGGTTGGTGCCGATGACGCCGGTCGGGCCGCGCTTGATCCAGCCGGCGACGTACTCACCGGGGGAGGCGACGCCGTCGCGCACGATCCGGCCCTCCAGGTGCGGCACCGTGCCGCGCGTCGCGTCGAACGGCAGCCCCTCCAGCGGCACTCCGCGATAGCCCACCGAGCGCAGCACCAACTGCGCGGGCACCTCCTCGAACCGGCCGGTGCCCGTCACGCCGCCGTGCCCGTCCGGTGCCGTCCGCTCGAAGCGCACGCCGGCCACCCGCCCGTCCTGCCCGAGCACTTCCACCGGACGCAGGAAGAACCGCATCCTGATCCGGCGGTCCACCTCCCGGGGCGGAGCAGCCGCCCAGTCGCGCAGCACCTCCGCGTTGCGGCGCTGCACCGCAGGCAGCGCGGACAGCGCCGACGGCTCGGCGAAGGCCGGATCGAGCGCCAACTCCCGCGGATCGACGATGACTTCGGTGCCGGGCAGACCGCCAAGCTCGCGCAGCTCCTTGGTGGTGAAGCGGGCCTGCGTGGGGCCGCGCCGGCCCACCATGTGGACGTCGGTGACCCCGCTGGCCGCCAGCGCGTCCAGGGCGCCCTGCGGCATGTCCGTCGGACGCAGCTCGCCCACGCCGCGGACCAGCATCCGTGTGACGTCCACCGCCACGTTGCCCAGCCCTATGACCACCGCGGACCGCACCCCGCGCAGGAAGCCCTCGTCCACGGCGTCCGGATGCGCGCTGTACCAGGACACGAACTCCGTCGCCGACCAGCTGCCCGTCAGATGCTCGCCCGGGATGCCGAGCCGGCGGTCGGTGGCGGCTCCCACGCAGTACACGACCGCGTGGTACAGCTCCCGGAGCCGCTTCACGGGAATCCCGCGCGGCCCGCCCACCGCGACCCCGCCGAGGAACCGCACCCGGTCGTGCTCCAGCACGGTCCGCAGGTTGTTCTGCAGGGACTTGATCTTCTCGTGGTCCGGAGCCACGCCGTAGCGCACCAGGCCGTACGGGCAGGGCAGCCGGTCCAGGACGTCGACCTGTACGTCGGGATCCCGCTGGACCAGACTCTGGGCGGTGTAGCACCCGCTCGGCCCGGAGCCGACGACGGCGACACGCAGCACGGCGGTACTCCTCACCCCAGGGGCAGCTGGAGAGTGTGCCTGACGGCTCCAGCATGGCACCGGCGGGCCCGCCGGTGCAGCGACCGGCCGGTGACACGGACGCGTGTCCGCCCTGATGGAGGGTGATCGCGCGGTTACGCCACGGATCGGCGAGCCGCCACCCGAGAGGCACCCGCCACGCTCACCCGGTCCGTTCGTCGGCCCCTGCAGCGGTCCGCTACTCGGCCTGCGCCGCAGTCCGCTCCTCCGGCCGTCCCTCGGTCCGCTCCCCGGTCGCGAAGAACCGCGACAGATCCTGCTCCTGCTGCCGCGCCTCCGCGTCCGTGCCGCTCTCCGGCGGGACGCCCATGTCCCAGTCGAGCCCGTACCGCTCGAACAGCTCCGACCGCAGGACCGGGACGGGCATCGGAACCCCCGGAACCAGCGCCGCGTACACCGCTCCCATCAGCAGCGCCCGCAGCATCGGATAGTCGGCCGTCACGCTGTCGGAGCCGTAGCGGGCGACGGTGTCGCCGAGCAGTTCCGCGAGTCGCCGCTGTTCCGGGCACTGCACGAAGCCCTCGGCCTGGAGCAGCCCCGCCATGTGCTGCCGCATGAGCACCGGCTGGTCCCGGGCCAGGCCCAGGATCGCGTCGATGGCCCGCGCCAGCCGCTCCCGGCCGTCGTCGGTGCGCGGCTCCTGCTCCAGCGCATCCTCCAGCGTGCAGTGCATCACCCGGTGCACGGCGGACTGCACCAACTGGCGCTTGCCGGGGAAGTAGTAGGACACCAGTCCGCGCGCCGAACCGGCGCGGTCCGCGATCGCGCCCAGCGTGGTGGCCTCGAATCCGCGCTCACCGACGAGTTCGAGCGCTGCCTGCAGCAGCCGCTCCCGGGAACGTCGTCGCAACTCTTCATTGACCGAGGCGCTCCGCGGGGACATCCTTGAACTCCTGCGTTGACTGGCTGTCAGCCAACTATACTCAACGCATCAGGCACCGCTGTGCGTGGGAGCCTGCTCAAGGCTGCCGTCCGTCTGGGGCGACGCGGGGGATCGTCTCAGACGGACGGCATTGGGCAGCGCGCATCGGATGCGCTCGTCCGAGCTGCTCTCCGATGCGCATCGGTCTGGATGCGCTTATCTGACGCGCTCGTCCGACGCGTTCATCTGATGGGCTCATCCCACCAGATCCAGCACCGGCAACAGCGCGTCCGGACGCTGGGCCACCGGCAGATGGTCCACGAAGTGCACGCGGCACCCCAGGGCAGCCGCGCCACCGTCGGCCGGCCTGCTGTCGCCGACCATCAGCACCTCCCGGGGGTCGGCACCCACCTGCGCGCAGGCCGCCGAGAAGAGCCGCGGGTCCGGCTTCTGCACGCCGTGTTCGTACGACAGCGTGTACGCGTCCACGTTGGCGTCCAGACCGTGTTCGCGGAAGACCGGACGCAGGTCCCAGCCGATGTTGCTGACGACGCCGACCCGGATCCCGCGTCCGCGCAGCGTGCGCAGCACCTCGGCAGCGTCCGGGTACGGGGCCCAGGCGGAGGGGGACTTGTGCCGCTCGTACAGCGCGTCGTGCAGGGCCGGGTCGGGGAGTGGCACGCGCCGGGACAGGCCGGTGTAGGCGGCCCGGTGCAGCGCGGGGCTCTTGTCCCGCACCGTCCACAACTCGGCGAGGTCCTCCGGCACCTCCAGTGGATTCGCTCCGCCTGGCAACGCCCCGGCCACCTCCAACGCCGTCGCCGTTCGGGTCAGTTCGGGTTCGGGGAGGGCGGTGCCCGTCTCCTTGAGGACGGCACGCAGCCAGGACTCGGTGGACTCGACGCGGAACAGGGTGCCCGAGAAGTCGAACAACACAGCAGTCATGCGCGGGGACTCTAGTGCGTGCCGCGCCACCGCCCCGCCAACTCGCCGAGACCCGCGACAGCCTGTGTTTCGAGGGGGCGTTCCGGCCATCACATCGTCAGGAGCATCGCGACCATGCCGATCCCCATCGACAGTCGGCAGGCCCGCGCCAGTTCCGGACGGTCCCCCCAGCGCATCGCCCCCGGGCCACCCGCAGCCCCCGTGGTCCCAGGTGGCCCGGTGGTGCCTGTCGCCCCCATGCCTCCCGTCGCCCCCACGCTTCCCGTCGCCGCGGCGGGCACCAGGCGGGCGCCGGTCAGCAGCACATAGCCGGTGAAGTAGAGCAGCAGCGCGCCGGTCAGCAGCGGCACACCGGTCCCGCCGTGCGCGTGGTGGTGCGAGGCGGGGGCGCCAGGGGAACCGGAGGAAGCGGAGGAGACGGCCATGGCGAGGGCCATGTAGACCATTGCCGAGGTTCCGATCAGATGGTGCAGATGATGGCCGCCCGCGCGTGCCGTCCACAGCGCGCGCAGCGCGGCGGCGCCGAACACGGCGGCGTACACCGGCCACGCCCAGCGCGGCGGTGCGAACACCGCGGCGGGTACGGCCATCGCGGCCATGCCGAAGCCCATGAGCGCCTCGCCGCCCGCGGCGCGGCGCTGCTCCTCGACACCGCTGCGCATGCGCAGCAGGCAGTAGGCGCCGGTCGCCGCGCACAGCGCGACCAACAGCCACGCCGCCGCAACCGGTCCGTGCACGCACACCACCCCCCCCGCTCGACGGTCGGTCGCCTGAAGGTGCGATGCCCACGGCACGCGGCGCGCACGCGAGCGCAAGGATGTACACGGGGAGCATTTGCCGGAGCACAGGCCGTGAGCAGGGAGGGTGCCGGTGTCGGTGAGGGTGTTTTACGAGTAAAACACATGCTAAATTGATGGGTATGAGCAGTGCGACCCCCCATCGGCTTCCCCTCGCCGGGGTGCTCCGCCTCGGCCGGCCCTCGGACATCTGGTTCAAGCCCGCGCTCAGCGCGGTCGCCTCGGCCGCCCCGCCCAACCTGATCCTGCTGGCCCTCGGACGCCTCGATCTGGCCATGTACACGATGGCCGGGTCCCTGTGCGCGATGTACGCCCACAACCGGCCCTACGCCGCACGGGCCCGCGCCCTCGCCTGGGTGGTGCTCGGCATGGTCGGCGGCCTGGCCGTCGCCCTGGTCGCCGCGTCGCTCACGTCCGACGCCGTCGTGCTGGTCACCGTCGGCGCCCTCATGGCGGCGGTGCAGAAGGCGGTGTGCGACGCCACCCGCCTCGGACCGCCCGCGCACGTGGTGCTCGCGTTCATCAGTTCCGCCTCGCTGTTCGCGCCGCAGACCCTGGGCCAGGTGCCCGGCCACGTGGGTCTGGCCCTGGCGGCGGGCGCCTGGGCCTGGCTCGTCGGGATGGCGCCCGCACTGCTGCGGCCGCACGGCCCCGAGCGCCGCGCCACCGCCCAGGCCCTGAACGCTGCCGCCGCGTACGCGCAGACGCGCGGCACCGGCGACGGCCATGTCCGCGCCCGCGCCGCCACGGCCGCCGCCGTGCACACCGCCTGGCAGTCCCTGCTCGCCGCCGGCGCCCGCCCCGATCACACCCGCCGCGCCCTTGAACGGCTCCTCGTCCGCGCCGAGGTCGCCCTCGCCGCCCCCGCCGACACCGATCCTGGGCGGCTGAGGGCCTGGGCCCGCGCACTGCGCGGCACCGGCCCCGTCCCGGAGGCGGGCTCCCTCCGGGGCACGTCCGAGGAACTGCTCGGCGTGGACGTGGAGCTCGCCCTCCCGCGCCGCCCGTTGCGCAGCCGTCTCGCCCCACTGGCCCCCATCGCCGTCCGTACGGCGATCGGCTGCGCCCTCGCCGGGTACGTCTCCCTGGCCCTCGGTGCCGGCCGCCCCTACTGGGCCCTCGTCACCGCGGCCTCCCTGTACCAGGCCAACGTCACCCTCACCTGGAGCCGGGGCGTCCAGCGCGTCGTCGGCAACCTTGTCGGTGTCCTCGTCTTCGCCGCGGTCGTCCCGCTCGCCCATCTCCACCCGGCCGCCGTGGTGCTGTGCTGTCTCGCCCTCAACTTCGGCGCCGAGGCGCTGATCGGCCGCAACTACTGGCTGGGCAGCGTCTGCGTCACGCCGATGGCCCTGCTCATCACCGAGTTCGCCCGCACCCAGGATCCCGGCCGGCTGATCACGGAGCGGGTCGCGGACACCCTGATCGGCGCGCTGGTCGGCTTCGTCGCGGCCGTCGTCGTCACCAACCGGCGCGCGGGCGGCCGTATCGAGCACGCGCTGACCGCCGTCGGCCGTGCCCGCGAACACGCCGCGCGGCTCCTCGCCGAGCCCCGTCCCGCGCCCGGCGCCCTGGACACCGCCCGCCGTGCCCTCGCCGCCGCCCTGGTCGAGCTGCGGGACACGACCGACGCCGCGTCCGGCGAGTGGTGGCAGCGCGCCCTGCCCACGGAGCGGGTCGTCCTCGCCGAGCAGGCCGGACACCGTACGCTCGCCGCGACGGTACGACGCCAGGGCCTCGTACCCCTGGCGCAGGACACGGGCAGGACGACGGAGGGCACACGGCCATGACGGCGACGAACGGGCGGCCGGGAGCCGGGGCCGGGGGCGACGCGGCGAAGGGCGGGGCGGGGGAGCGGCCGGGGGGTGCGGGCGCCGAGAACGCCGAGCCCGCCGACGCGCAGACGGCAGGGCCGAGCGGCGACACCGACGCCGAGCCTGCTGGGCTCGCTGGGAACCCCGGGCCCTCCGACGACGCCGAGCCTGCCGGGCACGCAGGGCACGCTGAGAACGCCGAGCCTGCCGACATCGCCGAGCCCGCCGGGCACGCCGACAACGCCAGGCACGCAGGGCACGCTGAAAACGCGGGGCCCGCCGAGCACGCTGAAAACGCGGGGCACGCAGGGCACGCTGAAAACGCGGGGCCCGCCGAGCACGCTGAAAACGCGGGGCCTGCCGAGCACGCCGAAGACGACGCCGAGAACGCCAAGCACACCAGGTCCGCCGGGCACCCGGAGAACGCCAGGCCCGCCGGGCACCCTGAGAACTCCGGGCCCGCCGACAACGCCGACAACGCCGACCCCGCGGAGCGCACGGCACCGGCGCCGGCCGGGCAGTCCGGCGCGCACGGTGACACCGTCGCCGCCGTGGTCGGGCAGTGGCGGGCCGTGCACCCAGGTCTCGACACCGGGCCGATGGAGGTCATCGGGCGCATCAACCGCTGCGCCGCCCTCCTCCAGCAGGCCGAGGACGCCCCGCTGCGCCGGGCCGGTCTCAGCCGCCCGGAGTTCGACCTGCTCGGCGCGCTGCGCCGGACCGGCCACGAGCTGACCCCCGGGGACCTGGCCCGGGAGACCTTCTCCTCCGGAGCCGCCGTCACCAAGCGGCTCAAGCACCTGAGCGAACGCGGACTGGTCGAGCGACGCGGGGACACCCGGGACCGCCGCGTCGCCCACCTGCGCCTGACCGACGCCGGCCGCGACCTCGTGGACGGCATCCTCCCCGAGCAGCTCGCCTACGAGACGGCGGTGCTGTCCATCCTCGACCCCGGCGGCCAGGGTGAGCTGGCCGCCCTGCTCGGGGCCCTGCTCGGCGGGCTGGAAGGCCGCATGAGCGCTCTGCGCGCGTGAGGTCAGTCCTCCGGGCCCGCGTAGACGCCGAACGCCGCCCCCTGCGGGTCGCGCAGCACGGCGATGCGCCGGACGTCCCCCACCGCCGTGGGGGCCAGGACGACGGCGCCCCCCGCCCGCACGGCGACCTCCGCCGCCGCGTCCACGTCCTCCACCGCGAAGTACGGCATCCAGTGCGGCGGCACCTCGGGCGGGAACCGCTCGCCCATGGCGGCCATCCCGCCGAAGTCCTCCCCGTCCAGGCCCCACTGCGTGTACCACTGCGAGGCGTTGACGCTCCAGCCGAAGACCGTGGTGTAGAAGTCCCGGGCCCGGTCGGTGTCACGGGTCGCCAGCTCCACCCAGCCGAGCGTGCCGGGCGCGTTGAACAGCCCGGCGCCCGGGAAGGCGCGGGCCTGCCACAGCTGGAAGGCGGCGCCGGCCGGGTCCAGGGCCACCGCGAAGCGGCCGACGTCGAAGATGTCCATCGGGCCGAGGAGCACGCTGCCCCCGGCCTCCGTCACCCGCCGTGCCGCGTCGTCGGCGTCCGCCACCGCGAACGACACGTTCCAGGCGACCGGTTGGGACTCCTGGTACAGCGGGCTGAGGGCGGCGACCGCCGCGTCCCCGACGTGCGCCGTCGTGTATCCGCCCGCTTCCGGCCGCGGATCCGTCTCCGGCCGCCAGCCGAACAGGTCGGTGTAGAACCGCTTGGCACCCTCCAGGTCGGAGGTGCCCAGCTCGGTCCAGCACGGTCCGCCGAGCACGGGCTTGTCGAACTTCATCTCGGTTCCCTCCGGATGCGGCGACGCGGGCAGAGGACTCCGCGCACCGGCGGAAACCCTCTTGGCACGCTAGTCCCGCCCACTGACAGCGGCCATCCGGAAGCCCGTCAGAAGGCGGGCCGGTACCGCAGCGGATGGTCCGCCGGGACCTCCACCAGCACGATCGGGATGCCGTCCGGGTCGGAGATCCACATCTCGACGAGCCCCCACGGCTCCTTGACCGGCGGCCGTACGATCTCGACGCCCTTCGCCCGCAGTTCCTCCTGCGCGGCGGTGACGTCCTCGACCTGGAGCCACAGCCGCACCCTGGGCGACGGCGGGGCGTCGGAGCGGCCGGAGATCTCCAGGAAGCCGCCGCCGAGGAAGTAGACCGTCCCGCGCTCCTTGCCGGCACCGAAGTCGCGGTAGACGGCGAGGCCCAGCCGCTCCCCGTAGAAGGCGCGGGAACGTTCGGGGTCCGTGGGGCGGACCAGTGTCCGGCTGCCGAGTACGTGCACCATGCGTCCGGAGCCTAATGGCACAGATACCCTCGACCCTGGTTCAGCCGCGCCCGAGATCGGAGATCATCCCCATGGACAGCACCGCCGCCGCACCGGCCTTCCGGGACGCCACCGACGCCGACGTGGACGCCCTCGTCGCGCTGGTCGAGTCCGCGTACCGGGGCGACTCCAGCCGGGCCGGATGGACCACCGAGGCGGACATCATCGAGGGGCAGCGCACCGATCGCGAGGGCGTGCTCGAGGTCGTCAAGTCGCCGGACAGCAGGCTGCTGACCGTCGAGCAGGACGGGCGGATCGTCGCCTGCTGCCAGCTCGAACACCGCGGCGACCACGCCTACTTCGGCATGTTCGCGGTCAGCCCCGCTCTCCAGGGCGCGGGCCTCGGCAAGACGGTGCTGGCGGAGGCGGAGCGGCAGGCCGGTCAGACCTGGGGCGTCACCGAGATGCACATGACGGTGATCTCGGTCCGCGACGACCTGATCGCCTGGTACGAGCGCCGCGGCTACGGCCGTACGGGCAAGATGACGCCGTTCCCGTACGGCGACGAGCGCGCCGGTGTCCCGCAGCGCGACGACCTGCAGTTCGAGCTGCTGGTCAAGCCACTGGTGTGAGCTTCACACGGTGAACTGGTAGGAGCTACACGCCGTGAGCTGGTACGAGCTTCACGCGGTGCACCGGTGTGAGCCTCGCGCGGCGAACTGCTGTGCGCTTCACGCGGTGAAGCGGCCGGTGCGTTTGATCTCCGGGTAGTCGGTCGTCGCGCCGTCCAGCTGCAGGGCGCGCACCAGTCGCAGATCGTCCTGCGTGTTGACCACCCAGCCGAGGATCCTGAGGTCGGCCGCGCGCGCGTGCTCGACGACCTCCAGGGTCACCCGGCGGATGTTGAGGCAGAGGGCCGAGGCGCCCACCTCGGTCGCGCGCTCCACCACGTCGGTGCCGTACCGGCTCGCGATCAGGGCGGTGCGGACGCCCGGCACCAGCCGGGCGATCTCGGCGATCGCCTCGTCGTGGAACGAGGACACCTCCACCCGCGAGACCAGGTCCCGGCGGTGCATGACCTCGGCCAGCGCGCGGGCCGCCGCCACGTCCTTGATCTCCGCCTGCAGCGGGGAGCGCACCGCGTCCAGGACCTCCTCGAACACCGGCACCCGCTCCCCGCGGCCCGCGTCCAGGGCACGCAGTTCGGAGAGGGTCTTCTCGGCGATCGGCCCGGTGCCGTCGGTCGTGCGGTCCACCTCCGCGTCGTGCATGACGACCAGGGCGCCGTCCTTGCTCAGATGCAGATCGAGTTCGATCAGGTCGAGGCCGGCCTGCTGCGCGGCGACGAAGGAACGAAGGGTGTTCTCGGGCTCGACACCCATGACCCCGCGGTGACCGATGGTAAGGAAGTTCAAGGTTCAACTCGCTTCCGTCGACGGCGGCTCGGCGCCCCGCGGACCCGACGGGCGTCGTCGTCCGCACGGCAGGGTCGCAGCCTAATGGCCGGGTCCGGGGATGGACCCGCACCTGCGCCGGGGGATCCCGGTACGGCCCGCCCCGTGCCTGGCTCCTGCCCGTCCCGCCGTCACCCGGGCGTGGGCGAGTCCTGCCGTCATTGACCGGCTGGATCTGATCGCCGCGTCATCTGTCGCCATGACCCCCATGTCCGGGAGGTAAGTGAGCGCCGTCCGGGTATCGCGCAGGAAAAATGTCGGTGACCATGCGATCCGACAGAATAATTTCCCGATCCCCCTCTTGCTGTGCGAAAGGGGGTATGCATACGGTGTCCTTACGTGAGGTTCTCCCGTGGAGGATGGGGCATGACGGAAATTCTTGTGCAGGCGGCTATGGAGGAGCAGGTTCCTTCGCTGACCAGGGTGGTCGAGCACCCGGCCTGGCCGGTGCTCAAGAGTGCCGTGGAACAGATCCGGCCATGGCAGTCCCCGGACGGGTCGATCGACTTCGCGGCCGAGGGTGCCCCGGAGCGGGCCGAGGCCGAGGACACGGTGCGCCGTGTCGTCGAGTCGGTCGAGCGGATCTCCCCGCTGCTGCCGCACGACGCCGCCTACCACGAGGCTCTGGTGCGGGACCTGCGCCGCTGGGCCGAGGGCGGCTTCGAGGTGCCGGACTTCCTGGACTCCCTGCTGGCCTTCCAGCCCGCGGCGGGCCGCGCGGACGGCCTGCAGCACCTGGTGGTCTTCCCCATGTACACGCAGAACGGCAACCCGGACCGCAACCTGGAGGCGGTCGTGCTGCGCATGGTGTGGCCCGAGTGGCTCGCCGAGCTGGAGCGCACCCGCTACGACAACCCGCTGTTCTGCGGCATCACCTTCGAGGACTTCACGGCCGGCTACGACACCAACTCGGCCGTCCTCTTCCCGGAGACCATCGCCGTGCGCGAGGCGCCGGAACGTTTCTCCTGGGGTGGCATCTTCTGTGACCGCGAGGCCGCCCGCTTCCGCCGGGTCACCGGCGCGGCCGTCGAGATCCTGGGCCTTGAGCTGCCCGAGGACATCGCCGCGATGGTCCACGACCAGAAGCGCTGCGAAGAGGCCTTCGTGCTCTGGGACATGGTCCACGACCGCACCCACAGCCACGGCGACCTGCCGTTCGACCCGTTCATGATCAAGCAGCGCCAGCCGTTCTGGATGTACGGCCTGGAGGAGCTGCGCTGCGACCTCACCGCCTTCAAGGAGGCCGTGAAGCTCCAGGCGGACGGCGTCCCGCAGGCCCGCGACGTGCAGTACGCGGTGCTCTTCGACCGCATGTTCCGCTTCCCGCTCACCGGTGACCGCGTGCGCAACTACGACGGCGTCGGCGGCCAGCTGCTCTTCGCCTACCTGCACAAGCACGACGTCATCCGCTGGACGGACAACAAGCTCACCATCGACTGGGAGCGCGCCCCGCAGGTCACCAACCAGCTGTGCGCCGAGATCGAGAAGCTGTACCGGGACGGCATCGACCGCCCGAAGCTCGTGCACTGGTTCGCGGGCTACGAACTGGTCTCCAGCTACCTCGCCCCGCACCCCGGCTCCAAGTGGGCCAAGGGCCCGGACGCCCTGGACCTGACCCAGCCGCCGCGCAAGCTCGTGGACGACGTGCTTCCGGACGAGTTTCCGCTCAGCATGTTCTTTGAGGCCCTGTCCAAGAAGCTGAAGAATGTGATCGCATCGACGAAGGGCATCACCGCGGACAGCGCCGAGCGGCTCGCCGCGTGAGCGACAGCGTCCAGAGCACTGCTGAACAAGCTGATCAAGAGGGGAACAACATGGGGAACGGGGTTCTGAGTGGCGCCGTCGTCGCGGTCGCCGGAGCGGGCGGACCCGCCGGGCGCGCGACCCTGATCCGGCTCGCCGAGGCGGGCGCGACCGTCGTCGGCGCGGACAACGACCCGGGCCGCCTCGCGGAGGCCGTGGACGCCGCCCGCTACGCCAACGGCGGCGCCACGGTCACGGGCGAGACGGTGGACCTGCTCGACCTCGGTTCGACCCGCGCCTGGGCCGAGCACATCGAGAAGGAGCACGGCCGCGTCGACGGCCTGGTCCACCTGGTCGGCGGCTGGCGCGGCAGCGCGAACTTCGGCGAGACCGACCTCGCCGACTGGGACCTGCTGGAGAAACTCCTCATCCGCACCGTCCAGAACACCTCGCTCGCCTTCTACGACGGCCTGCAGCGCAGCGGAAACGGCCGCTTCCTGCTGATCAGCGCCGCCGGTGCGAGCAAGCCCACCGCGGGCAACGCCGCGTACTCCGCGGCCAAGGCCGCCGCCGAGGCCTGGACGCTGGCCATGGCCGACGGCCTGCGCAAGGAGGGCGGCGAGGAGGGGCCGCGCGCGGCCGCCGCCGTTCTGGTGGTGAAGGCGCTGGTCCACGACGCGATGCGCGCCGAACGCCCCAACGCGAAGTTCGCGGGCTTCACGGACGTCAAGGACCTGGCCGAGGCCGTCGTGGGTGTCTGGAGCGAGTCCGCGGCCGAAGTGAACGGAAACCGTCTGTGGCTGACCGAGAAGCCGTGAACCCTGCCAAGACCGACGCGCGTCGCCATCACGACCCGAAGGTCCGCGGTTTCGCCAGCGACAACTACGCCGGGGCGCATCCGGAGGTGATGGCCGCCCTGGCCCTGGCCAACGGCGGCCATCAGGTGGCGTACGGCGAGGACGACTACACCGAGAACCTCCAGGGGATCATCCGCAGTCACTTCGGGTCGACCGCGCAGGCCTTCCCGGTCTTCAACGGCACCGGCGCGAACGTCGTCGCGCTCCAGGCGGTCACCGACCGCTGGGGCGCGGTGATCTGCGCCGAGAGCGCCCACATCAACGTGGACGAGGGCGGCGCCCCCGAGCGGATGGGCGGCCTCAAGCTGCTCACCGTGCCCACGCCCGACGGCAAGCTCACTCCCGAGCTGATCGACCGGCAGGCCTGGGGCTTCGAGGACGAGCACCGTGCCATGCCCCAGGTCGTGTCGATCACCCAGTCCACGGAGCTGGGCACGCTCTACACGCCCGAGGAGATCCGCGCGATCTGCGAGCACGCCCACGCGCACGGCATGAGGGTGCACCTGGACGGCTCCCGGATCGCCAACGCCGCCGCCTCCCTGAACGTCCCCATGCGGACGTTCACCAACGCGGTCGGCGTCGACATCCTCTCGCTGGGCGGGACGAAGAACGGCGCGGTGTTCGGCGAGGCCGTCGTGGTCATCAACCAGGACGCGGTGCGCCGGATGAAGCACCTGCGCAAGATGTCCATGCAGCTGGCCTCCAAGATGCGTTTCGTCTCCGTGCAGTTGGAGGCGTTGCTCGCCAAGGACCTGTGGCTGCGCAACGCCCGGCACGCCAACGAGATGGCGCAGCGGCTGGCCGAGGGCGTCCGCGCGGTGCACGGCGTGGAGATCCTCTACCCGGTGCAGGCGAACGGCGTTTTCGCCAAGCTCCCCCACGAGGTGAGCGAGCGGCTGCAGAAGAAGTTCCGGTTCTACTTCTGGGACGAGGCGGCCGGCGTCGTGCGCTGGATGTGCTCCTTCGACACCACCGAGGACGACGTCGACGCGTTCGTCGCGGCGGTGAAGGAGGAGATGGCCCGCTAGCCCGGCCGACCCGGCCGGCACCCCTGGGCGTGCATAGGTATGCGGTCTCCCGAAAAATCATTGACGCTCGGGTGGCCGCATTCCTATGCTCTGCGACCATGGAGCCGACCATGGAGCTGATTCAGAAAAACGCCGACCTGTCCGCCTACTTGGCCGCTGACGAGGTCATCGACCACCATCGTCCGATCGTCCGCGAAACGGCCGCCCGCCTGGTGAAGGGAGCGGCCGACTCGTATGAGTATGCGCGTGCCGCGTACGAGTTCGTGCGCGACACTGTCCCGCACTCCCAGGACTCCGGCGATCTCCGCGTGACCTGGCGCGCCTCCGACGTCCTCGCGCTGCGCACCGGCATCTGCTACGCCAAGTCCCACGCCCTCGCCGCACTGCTGCGCGCCGAGGACATTCCCACCGCCCTGTGCTACCAGCGCCTGTCCGACGACGCGGGCGGCCTCGTCGTCCACGGCCTGGTCGCCGTGCGCTTCAACGGCGCCTGGCACCGGCAGGATCCGCGCGGCAACAAACCGGGCGTCGACGCCCGCTTCTCCCTCGACGGGGAGCGGCTGGCCTGGGTCCCCGACCCCGCGTCCGGCGAGCTGGACTTTCCGACGCTCTACGCCGCGCCGCATCCGCTCGTCCTCGACGCCCTGAAGGCGGCCCCGGACCGCCCGCACCTCTGGGAGACCCTCCCCACCACCCTCTGAAACGCGACAGCGCCCCTTCCCGGCGTGCTTCCGCCGGGTGTCAGGGCGCCTTCGCCGGTGTCAGTGGGCCTCGGCCGCGCGCAGTTGCTCGACCGTCGGTGCCGTACCACCGAGGTGGGCCGGGAGCCACCAGGAGTCCTCGGTGTTCCTGGGGCGGGCGGGGTAGGCGCGCTGGGCGGCGTCCAGCAGCTCCTGGACGCGCTCGCGCAGCCGGCGGGTGATCGCTCCCGCGTACTGGTCGCGCGGGGCCTCGACGGCCTCGCCGACGCGGACGGTGATGGGGGTGTGGCTGCGCTTGAAGTTGCGCGGGTGTCCCTTGGTCCACAGCCGCTGCGTGCCCCACAGCGCCACCGGGATCAGCGGGACGCCGGCTTCCTGGGCGAGGCGTGCCGCACCGGACTTGAAGCTCTTCAGGGTGAAGGACTGCGAGATCGTGGCCTCCGGGAACACCCCGATGACCTCGCCGGAGCGCAGCGAGTCCAGCGCGTGCGCGTAGGCGGCCTCGCCCTGATTGCGGTCGACCGGGATGTGCTTCATCCCGCGCATCAGCGGCCCCGACACCTTGTGCCGGAAGACGGACTCCTTGGCCATGAAGCGCACCAGGCGCTTCTGCGGCAGAGCGGCCAGACCGTCGAAGATGAAGTCCAGGTAGCTGATGTGATTGCTCACCAGCACGGCGCCGCCCTCGCGCGGGATGTTCTGCGAACCCTGGCAGTCGATCTTGAGGTCCCACACCTTGAACAGGGTCTTGGCGAAACCGACGACGGGACGATAGACCAGCTCTGCCATAGGGGGGTCGGACCCTTTCTGCTCTGCTCGGGAAAGGGGGCTCCCGGCGGGAAGTTACGCGGCCGTAGGTTTTCGGCGTCTCGCAGATGGTGCCCGAAGAACGGACAGGTGGCCAGTCCTGGTGCCCCGTGGCGGCGAGATCCTCGTCACGTCGGCCCACATCCCGGCCTCGGATCCCGGATCCTGAGGGTTCCTTTACTGTCCGGACGACGACCGCACAGGTGGTGCGGCGGAGCGGGAGGACGCGGTGAGCGGGAGGGCGCGGGTGAGCGGCGACGAGGGCAGGCGGCTCGGAGTGGCCGAGCTGGGCGGTGAACTGGGGGAGCGGGCCACGCTCGTGCAGTTCTCCAGCGCCTTCTGCGCGCCCTGCCGGGCCACCCGGCGCGTCCTCGACGAGGTCGCCGCGATGGTGCCGGGAGTCGCCCACATCGAGATCGACGCCGAGGCCCACCTGGACCTCGTACGCGAACTGGCCGTCGTCAAGACCCCCACCGTGCTGGTTCTCGACGCCGACGGCCGGGTGGTGCGGCGCGCCGTCGGACAGCCCCGCAGGGCGGACGTCATCGCGGCGCTCGGGGCGGCCGTGTGAGGGCCGCGCGGGGGCCGCGTGAGTGCCGTGCGCGGTCGTCCGGCGCCTGGTGAGGCATCTTCCGGATCCCGGACCGAACTTGACTGCACCCGCCACCTATCGTCAGCCTGACCGTATGCCGATCGAACTCCTTCTCTTCGGCCGGGTCCACGTCGACCTGGTGCGCACCGCGAGCGCGTGCTGTCCGGGCTGTTGAACAGTCACGGATCCGGTCGCCCTCACCAGAAGAAGGACAACTCCATGACGGCCATGCCCGACCTCGGCACCTTCCAGCCCGCCTCGCCCGGCCTGCTGCGCTCCACCTTCCGCCGGCACGCCGCCGGTGTCGCGGTGATCACCGCGCGCGGCGCCTGCGGTCCAGTCGGTTTCACCGCCACCTCCCTCACCTCCGTCTGCGCCGACCCGCCGCTCGTCTCCTTCGGCGTCGGCACCGGCGCCTCCAGTTGGCCCGCCATCGCGGAGACGGAGCACGTCGGCGTCCACATACTCGGCGAGCACCAGAGCGATCTGGCCGCCACCTTCGCCCGCAGCGGGGCCGACCGGTTCGGCGCGCCCACCGCCTGGCGCGAGGGCCCGGAAGGCGTACCCGTCCTGGACGGCGTGCTCGCCTGGCTGGTCTGCCGCGTGGTCGGCCGCGTCCCGGCCGGGGACCACCGGATCGTGCTCGCCGAGGTGGTCCTCGGTGACCCGACCGGCGTGGGCCGGCCGCTCCTCTACCACCAGGGACGCTTCGGCGGACTGCGGGATTGATCACGCCCCGTCGTCCTGCGGAGCCGCCCGGTTACGGTTACGCTGCGTTGCAGAGGTCACAGTTCAAAGCGCTTGCTTAGTGGGCACGAACTGGGTGTACTGGTGAGTAATATTCGACCGGGCGGATGGACGCCCGGTCGTGGGGATCGGCCGATTGATCGAGGCACCTATGCTGCCTCCAAGAGGCAGCCCGGAAATGACGATTGCAGTAGGAGAGCCGGCGTGAGCTTGAGGATCGTTGTCACTGTGAAGTACGTGCCCGACGCCACTGGCGACCGGCACTTCGCCGATGACCTGACTGTCGACCGCGACGACGTGGACGGTCTGCTCTCCGAGCTGGACGAGTACGCCGTCGAGCAGGCCCTCCAGATCGCGGAGGACGCGGACGACGCCGAGGTCACCGTCCTGACCGTGGGCCCCGAGGACGCCAAGGACGCGCTCCGCAAGGCCCTCTCGATGGGTGCCGACAAGGCCATCCACGTCGAGGACGACGACCTGCACGGCACCGACGCCATCGGCACCTCCCTGGTGCTGGCCAAGGCGATCGAGAAGGCCGGCTTCGACCTGGTCGTCTCCGGCATGGCCTCCACCGACGGCACCATGGGCGTCGTCCCCGCGCTGGTCGCCGAGCGCCTGGGCGTCCCGCAGGTGACCCTGCTCTCCGAGGTCTCCGTCGAGGGCGGCACGGTCAAGGGCCGCCGCGACGGCGACGCCGCCTCCGAGCAGCTCGAGGCGCAGCTCCCCGCCCTGATCTCCGTGACCGACCAGTCGGGCGAGGCGCGCTACCCGTCCTTCAAGGGCATCATGGCGGCCAAGAAGAAGCCGGTGCAGTCCTGGGACCTGTCCGACCTCGACATCGAGGCCGAGGAGGTCGGTCTCGACGGTGCGTTCACCAAGGTCGAGGACGCGGCCAAGCGCCCGGAGCGCACGGCCGGCACGATCGTCAAGGACGAGGGCGAGGGTGGCAAGCAGCTCGCTGAGTTCCTCGCGAGCCAGAAGTTCATCTAAGGGCTCGCCCCGCTGACCGCCCCTCAACTTCGTTACGCAGGAGAGCAAATCCCATGGCTGAAGTCCTCGTCTACGTCGACCACGTGGACGGCGCCGTCCGCAAGCCCACCCTTGAGCTGCTGACCCTGGCCCGCCGCATCGGCGAGCCCGTCGCCGTCGCGCTGGGCAACGGCGCCGCCACCACCGCCGCCACGCTCGCCGAGCACGGCGCGGTGAAGGTCCTCACCCACGAGGCGTCCGAGTACGCCGACTACCTGGTCGTCCCGAAGGTGGACGCCCTGCAGGCCGCGGTCGAGGCCGTCTCCCCGGCCGCCGTGCTGGTCCCGTCCTCCGCCGAGGGCAAGGAGGTCGCCGCCCGCCTGGCGCTGCGCATCGGCTCCGGCATCATCACCGACGCCATCGACGTCGAGGCCGGCGACGAGGGCCCGGTGGCCACCCAGTCGGTGTTCGCCGCGTCCTTCACCACCAAGTCCCGCGTCATCAAGGGCACCCCGGTCATCACGGTCAAGCCGAACAGCGCCGCCGTCGAGGCCGCCCCGGCCGCCGGTGCCGTCGAGGCGCTGGCCGTCACCTTCTCTGACAAGGCCACCGGCACCAAGGTCACCGCCCGCACCCCGCGTGAGTCGACGGGCCGCCCCGAGCTGACCGAGGCGGCGATCGTGGTCTCCGGTGGCCGCGGTGTCAACGGCGCCGAGAACTTCTCGATCATCGAGGCCCTCGCCGACTCCCTCGGCGCGGCCGTCGGCGCCTCGCGCGCCGCGGTGGATGCCGGCTGGTACCCGCACACCAACCAGGTCGGCCAGACCGGTAAGTCGGTCTCGCCGCAGCTGTACATCGCGAACGGCATCTCGGGCGCGATCCAGCACCGTGCCGGCATGCAGACCTCGAAGACCATCGTCGCGGTCAACAAGGACCCCGAGGCCCCGATCTTCGAGCTGGTCGACTACGGCGTCGTCGGCGACCTGTTCGACGTCGTCCCGCAGCTGACCGAGGAGGTCAAGGCCCGCAAGGGCTGAGCCTCTCCCGGGCACTCCACGAGGCCCCCGTGACCCGCGCGGTCACGGGGGCCTCGGTGCATGCTGGAGGCGTCCCGCCGGATGTGGAACCTCTTGTCTGCCGGATGAGGACCGTCCTGTCCGCCGGATGTGGACCGTCCGTCCGGAGGGTGTTGACCAGGGGAACCACCCCGGATAACTTCATTCTACGGATTGTTGATTCCGTACAGCGGAAAATTGGAGGGTGTGGGATGGGTCAGCAGGAGACGGTGGCGACGAGCCTCGCGGGCGCGGTCAGCGAGGAGATCAGCGCTTCCCTCGCGCCGGTCGACGCGGAGCTGGAGCGCCGCTACCCCGGAGACCCCGGCACCCGGCAGCCCGTCCACACCGTGTACGTCCCCGGCGACGTCTTCGCCGCCGGCACCATCCGCTCCTGGGGCGACCAGGCCCTCGCCGCCCTCGACGAACACGCGCCCGACGCCGCCTCGTTCGCTGCCGCCCTCGGCCTGACGGACGACCTCGCCGAGCCCGTCTACACCCGCGTCCGCGCCAAGCTGCGGCGCGAGCCGATCGAAGACCTGCGCGTGGACTTCGAGGACGGCTACGGCCCCCGCCCCGACGCCGAGGAGGACGAGACGGCCGCCCGCGCCGCCCGGATCGTCGCGGAGGCGTACAAGAACGGCACGGCGGCCCCGTACATGGGCATCCGCATGAAGTGCATGGAGGCCGCGGTACGCGACCGGGGCATCCGCACCCTCGACGTCTTCCTCACCGGCCTGATGGAGGCCGGCGGCTTGCCCGAGGGGCTCGTGCTGACCCTGCCGAAGGTGACCTACGCCGAGCAGGTCAGCGCCTTCGTGCGCCTCCTGGAGGCCTTCGAGAAGGCCCATGGACTCGACTCCGGCCGCCTCGGCTTCGAGATCCAGATCGAGACCAGCCAGTCCATCCTCGCCACCGACGGCACCGCGACAGTCGCCCGCATGATCCAGGCCGCCGAGGGCCGCGCCACCGGACTGCACTACGGCACCTTCGACTACAGCGCCTGCCTCGGTGTCTCCGCCGCCTACCAGGCCAGCGACCACCCGGCCGCCGACCACGCCAAGGCGATCATGCAGGTCGCCGCTGCGGGCACCGGCGTACGCGTCTGCGACGGCTCGACCAACGTCCTGCCCATCGGCCCGACCGAGAAGGTCCACGACGCCTGGCGGCTGCACTACGGCCTCACCCGCCGCGCCCTGGCCCGCGCCTACTACCAGGGCTGGGACATGCACCCCGGCCACATCCCGACCCGCTACGCGGCCGTCTTCGCCTTCTACCGCGAGGGCTTCGAGCGGGCGGCGGCCCGGCTCGCCCGCTACGCCAACCGCGCCGGCGGCGACGTCATGGACGAGCCCGCCACCGCCAAGGCCCTCAGCGGCTACCTGCTGCGCGGCCTGGACTGTGGCGCCCTCGACGACGCCGAGGTCGCCGGGCTCACCGGCCTGACCCGCCCCGACCTGGAGGGCTTCGCCGCCCCCCGCCGCGGCGACCTGACGGCCTCGGCGCAGTAGACCCACCGCGCTCGTACAGCCCCGGCCGGCCTGGCCGCCGACCGCCCCCGCCGCCCCGTGAAAGGGCGACGGGGGCGACTCGTGTCCGGTGCCTGCCCGTGCCTGTCCGTGTCTGTCCGTGTCTGCCGCCCCGGCGGCGCCTTGTGGATTCCCGGGCGCGGGCGCGGGCGCGGGGACGGGACGCCGGCGGCTTCCCGGAGGGGACTCGGAGCCGGTCGGCTCCTTGAGCCTGCGCCCGCCCCACCCCGGTCGCGACGGCTGCGGCGGGAGCCGACCGTCACACCCCGGGCCGGGGGCGCCGACGACTGCCCCCGGCGCCGGGCGGGGCAGGCGGCCGGCCGTGTGCGTACGGCTCCAGCCCCGATTCCGTCACCCACGCCTGATCCGCGAACAGCCGTGTGCCCCGATCGCACAGCCCGGCATCCGCCCGCGCCCGCGCGCAGAACTCCTCGGGAGTCTCGCCGAACAGCATCCTCAACGGAGTGGATCTCATGAGAAGTTCGGACAGCAGGGCGTGCTGGCCGGGATGCGGGCGCGGCATCCCGGCGCCGTCGTGCAGCACCCCGTGCCAGTTGACGTACGCGTGCGCGCCGGGGAGCGTCGAGCCGTCCGGCAGCTCGATCCGCACGTCCGGCGCGGGCAGCCGGGCCCGCCAGAAGTTCAGCTCGCTCGCGTCCATCACGGCCAGTTGCCGCGGATCCAGCCAGATGAGGAACAACTCCCGTACAGCATGCGGGGACTTGACCGGCGAGGCCGAGACATAGCCCATGCGGCTGACGTGAGCGGAGACGCCCACGTCGATCCCGGTCACCCGGACCCGGACCATGGGAATGGGGGAGTCGATCCCGAAATCGTCCATCTTGCGGCGGAGTTGACCGGGGCAGGCGTTGGAGCCCACGGCCAGGACCGGTACCCGGTCCTCGTGCACCAGGCGCTCCAGCGGCAGCATCCGGTCGCCGTGCAGCAGACCGGACTCGGTGGGCCAGGCGCCCGGGTAGCTCAGCGGATGGTCGTGGGGTGCCTCGGCGAGGCCGAGTTCGTCCAGGGTGCGGCCGGCCATGGAAGGCTCAGTCCGCGGGCGGCAGTTCGCCGGAACCGCGGGCGATCAGCCGGGTCGGCAGCTCGACGCGTTCCGGGGCGACCAGGACGCCGTCCAGCTGGCGGAAGAGCCGCTCGGCGGCGGTACGGCCCAGGGCGGCCGAGTTCTGGGCGACGACCGTCACCGCGGGCCGCAGGAGGTCGGCCAGTTCGAAGTCGTCGAAGCCGACGAGGGCGACGGGGCGGGTCTGCTCGGCGAGCACGCGGATCACGGTGACCGTGACCCGGTTGTTGCCCGTGAACACGGCGGTGACCGGGGAGGGCCCGGACAGCATCTCCTCGGCCGCCCGGCGCACCCGCTCGGGGTCGGTCACCCCGAGGGAGATCCACCGTTCGTCCACCGGTATCCCCGCGTCCTCCATCGCGGCCCGGTAACCGCGCAGTCGCTCGGCCGCGGTGTGGATGCGGGGCATGTCGCCGATGAAGCCGATCCGCCGGTGGCCGTGCGCGATCAGGTGGGCGACTCCGTCGCGGGCTCCTCCGTAGTTGTCCGACAGGACGACATCGGCGTCGATGCGCCCGGCCGGCCGGTCCACGAACACCGTCGCCACGCCCGCCCTGATCTCCGGCTCCAGGTAACGGTGGTCGTCCCCGGCCGGGATCACCACCAGGCCGTCGACCCGTCGCGCGCACAGCGCCAGCGCCAACTCCTGCTCCCGCTCCGGGTCCTCGGCGCTGGAACCGTTGATCAGCAGGGCGCCGTGCGCGCGGGCCACCTCCTCGACCGCGCGGCTGAGGGGGCCGTAGAACGGGTCCGCGAGGTCCTCAAGGACCAGGCCGATGCTCGACGTACGGCCCTTGCGCAGCACCCGCGCGCTGTCGTTGCGGCGGAAGCCGAGCGCGTCGATCGCCTCCTGCACCCGGCGCTCGGTGTCCGGGGTGACCCCGGGCTCGCCGTTGACCACACGGGACACCGTCTTCAGACCGACCCCCGCCCGCGCGGCCACGTCCTTCATCGTGGGACGATTGCCGTAGCGAGTCCCGGAGAAGTGGTCGGTGCGGCGGGTGGTCTCGGGCACGGTGCTGCGTCCTGTCCTGTCGTCCGGGGTGTCCACCGGGGTGGTGCGTCGTCGGTCCGGCGGACGCATGAGGATGTGGCGTCGAGCATAGAGCCTGGACAACGTTGTCAGATGCGCGAGAGACTGTCCACCGCCGCCTCCGGCCTGCGGCCACCGCCGCGGTCGGCCTGCGGTGACGCTCCGGCCGGCTCCTGCGTACGTGCGCTTCGCACCTTCGCTTCGCACCTTCGCTTCGCACCTTCTCATGATCGACGGGGAGACCTGACTCTGATGCACACCGACCTCGTGGCGGCCCTGGACATCGGCGGGACCAAGATCGCCGGCGCGCTCGTGGACGGCCATGGACGGATCCGGACCCGCGCCCAGCGGGCCACCCCCGCGCAGCAGGACGGCGAGACGGTCATGCGGGCCGTGGAGGAGGTGCTCGGCGATCTCGCCGGGTCGCCGCTGTGGGGACGCGCGGGTTCCCTCGGTATCGGCAGCGCGGGCCCGGTCGACGCCTCGGCCGGCACCGTCAGCCCCGTCAACGTGCCCGGCTGGCGCGACTTCCCGCTGGTGGAGCGGGTGCGCGCGGCCACGGGAGGCCTGCCGGTCGAGCTGATCGGCGACGGCGTGGCGATCACCGCGGCCGAGCACTGGCAGGGAGCCGCACGCGGCCACGACAACGCGCTGTGCATGGTGGTCTCGACCGGTGTCGGCGGCGGTCTGGTCCTGGGCGGCCAACTGCACCCCGGTCCCACCGGCAACGCCGGACACATCGGTCACATCAGCGTCGACCTCGACGGCGACCTCTGCCCCTGCGGCTCGCGCGGCTGCGTCGAGCGCATCGCCAGCGGCCCCAACATCGCCCGCCGCGCCCTGGACCACGGCTGGCGGCCCGGCCCCGACGGCGACACCTCCGCCGCCGCGGTGGCCGCCGCCGCCCGCGCGGGCGACCCGGTCGCCGTCGCCTCCTTCGCGCGCGCCGCCAAGGCTCTGGCGGCCGGGATCGCCGCCACCGCGACCCTGGTCGAGATCGACGTCGCGGTGATCGGCGGGGGCGTCGGCAAGGCCGGCGACATCCTCTTCACCCCGCTGCGCAAGGCTCTCGCCGACTACGCCACCCTCTCCTTCGTCCAGCGCCTGACGGTGACGCCCGCTCAGATGGGCACGGACGCGGGGCTGGTGGGGGCAGCGGCGGCGGCCCTGCATGTGGCGGCGCCGACGTCCGTGTGAGAAGGGGGGGTCGGCGAGGGGAGGTTGGCGAGAGATGCTCGGCGAGGGCCGCTCGGCAGGTGAGCGTGGCGTCCGCCCGGCCGCGCGTGGTTCTCACCGGAACTCGTGCACGACCTCGATGGGGCCGACGATGTGCGCGTTGAACTCGTCCAACTCCTCGGCCGGAACCCACAGTTCGAGGATGGTCCGGCCGCCGGCCTGCTGGACCGGGTACCGGGCGAGGAACGCGGAGTCCACCTGGAACCGCGTCACGAAACCGGCTCCGTCGTGCTTGACGTTCCAGTCGCGGGCGATCCTGATCGCGTAGTCCTCGTTGAGGACCGGGTAGAAGATCGGCTGCTCGGGCAGTCGGGGCGGCCACGCCTTCCAGTCCAGCCGCCGGACCAGGGCCAGTTCCTCGGGGCCGGTGGGGCGCCACAGGGTGGTGGTCGGGCGGGGGCTGGTCATGGTCGTCGTACTCCCGGTCATGGCCCGCCGGTTCCCGGCGGACGGAGATCCGGACGATACCGGCCGCGAGAACACCACCGCCACGAGGTTTCGTCGCGATCCGTGATCCGTGATCCGTGATCCGTGATCCGTGATCCGCGTGACTTCGGGCGGTCTGTGCAGTTGATCACGGCATGAAGAAGCGCAGCATGCTCGCCATCGCCTCCCTCGCCACCGGGTTCGTCGTGGCCGCCATCACCCCGTCCCACGCGGCGGAGAAGGGGGCCCTCGAGGATCTGAAGGTCACCGACACCGTCGGCACGGTCGACCACCTGGTCAGCCAGGACAGCCTGTCCCTGGACGAGGGCGCGCTCGGCCAGGAGTAGACGGGAGACGGAGGGCCGGTACTTCCGCGAGAGAGGTGCCGGCCCTTCCGCGTGCCTGCCCTCAACTGCGTGTGGTTTCCGTGGCAGGGTGGAACGGGCAAGCCCCAGGGGGCCAAGAGAAGAGGGGGAACCGTGACCGTCGTCTGGATCAACGGCGCGTTCGGTGCGGGCAAGACCAGTGCCGCACGGGAACTGATCGAGCTGATCCCGAACAGCACGCTCTTCGACCCCGAGATCATCGGGGGAACGCTCTCGCACCTGCTGCCGCCCAAGCGCCTCGCCGAGGTCGGTGACGTCCAGGACCTGCCGATCTGGCGCCGGCTCGTGATCGACACGGTGGCCGCGATGCTCGCCGACCTCGGCGGCACCCTCGTGGTCCCCATGACCCTGCTGCGCCAGGAGTACCGGGACGAGATCTTCGGCGGCCTCGCCGCCCGCAGGATCCCCGTGCGCCACCTGTTGTTGGCCCCGGCTGAAACGATCCTGCGCGCACGAATAGCCGGGCGGGAGAACCTGTCGGACTTGTCGGATCTGCCCGACGGCGAGATACGGCAGCGGCAGTGGGCGTACGACCGGATCGAGCCCTACCGGGCCGCCCTCGCCGCCTGGCTCACCGCCGATGCCCATCTCGTCGACACCAGCGCTCTCACGCCGTACGAGACCGCCGTCCGCGTCGCCGACGCCGTCGGCAGCGGTGCGGTCGCGCCCTGCGACATCGTGCAGACCCCCGAACCCACCGCCGAGACCGTCGCCGCCGGTGTGCTCCTCTTCGACGAGCAGGACCGGGTGCTGCTCGTGGACCCCACCTACAAGCCCGGTTGGGAGTTCCCCGGCGGAGTGGTCGAGCGCGGCGAGGCCCCGGCCCGTGCCGGCATGCGCGAGGTCGCCGAGGAGACCGGGATACGGCTGCGCGAGGTGCCCCGGCTGCTCGTCGTCGACTGGGAGCGGCCCGCACCTCCCGGCTACGGCGGACTGCGCCTGCTCTTCGACGGTGGCCGCCTGGACTCCGCCGAGGCCTCCCAAGTGCTGCTGCCGGGCCCGGAGTTGCGCGCCTGGCGCTTCGCCGGCGAACAGGAGGCCGCCGGCATGCTGCCCCCCGTGCGCTACGAGCGACTGCGCTGGGCCCTCCGGGCGCGGGAGCGCGGAGCCGCGATGTACCTGGAGGCGGGGGTGCCGGTCGGCTGATCCCGGTGCCGGATCGGGGGACGGGGACGGGGAGTCGCTTGCTGAGCCGGGTGTCCGGCCGGCGGGGTGTCTGGCTATGGGTCGGTAGAGCGGCGGGCAGGCGCCGGTAGGGTGGCCTGTTGTGGACGCGGGGGCAGGAGACGAGCTGGTTGCGGTCCCGTCTGGGCAGGTGACGCTGTCGGACCGGCGGACGCAGAGGAGTTGGCGGGTCGAGGTCGCACCGTTCCAGATGTCGCCGGTCCCGGTCACGCAGTCCTGGTACGCACGAGTCACGGGCCGACGGCCGAGCAGTGCCCAGGGTGAGCGGCTGCCGGTCGAGGGCGTTTCATGGTGGGACGCGGTCCAGTTCTGTAACGCCTTGTCCCGGCATGAGGGGCTGACGCCGGCGTATCAACTGTGCGCCGACGCCGAGACGGCCGAGTGGGACACCTCCGCAGACGGATACCGGTTGCCGACCGAAGCCGAATGGGAGCACGCCTGCCGTGCGGGCACTACGGGCCCGCGGTACGGCCGGCTCGACGAGGTCGCCTGGTACCAGGGGAATTCCGATGGGCGGATCCACCCTGTCGGCGGCAAGCAGCCCAACGCGTGGGGCCTGTACGACATGCTGGGCAATGTGTGGGACTGGTGCTGGGACCTCTACGACGCCGAGGTGTACGGGGCCTACCGAGTGCTCCGTGGTGGTGGATGGGCCGACGAGCATTGGAGCTGCCGGGCGTCGGTGCGGCGGCGCAGCCACCCGACCTTCCGGATCGACGACGTGGGATTTCGCATCGTGCGCTCCGCACCACGGCCCCGGCAGTGACAAACCCCGGCCGCCGGGTGCGGCAGAGGAGTCAGCCGCCCGTCGGGACGCGGGCAGCGGCGGCCCGCAGGGCGCGGGAAGCCCGCCCCATGACGGGGGCGCCGTGGCCGAAGCACGCCACCTCCACGTCGAGTTCTGCCAACCGGCGGAAGGGATCGCGGAGTTGAGGCCCGTTCAGGTTGAACACACCGGGGATCACCGTGCCGTCGACGGGCGAGGCCGCCACCGTGTCGCCGGTGAACAGCACGGCCTCGTCGGGGAGGAACAGGGCGATGCTGCCGTCGGTGTGCCCGGGGACGTGGATGACCTGGGCGCCGCCGCCGAAGTCCAGCACGTCGCCGTCGCGGACGGGGGTGATGTGCCGGGGCCGAACCGGTTCGCCCTCGGGCAGCAGGCTGGACGTCTCCGCGTGGATCGGCAGCTCCCAGTCCTCGAACACCGGCTCCGGGCCCGGCCGTTCACCAGCGATGAACGGAACGTCCAAGGGGTGGGCCAGTACGTCCGCTCCGCTCAGCTCGGCGAACTCACCGGCCGCGCCCACATGGTCCTCGTGGAAATGGGTCAGCACGATCCGTCGTACGTCCCCGGGCGTGCGGCCCAGCCGGGTGACCGTGTCGGCGATCGCCGGGCCGGAGCCGGTCAGGCCCGCGTCGATCAGCGTCAACTCCTCGTCGTCGTGCCAGAGATAGGCCTGGCCGACCGGGAAGCGGAGGAGGTGGAGGCGAGGGAGGAGTTCGATGACGTCCATGCGCCGACCGTAGGGAGCGCCCCCGCCCGGGGGCGAGGGCGCTCTGCCAGGGGCAGAGGGGTTCAGCTCGCCGCGTAGTTGCGCAGGAACAGCGCCTCGGCGACCGACAGCCGCTCCAGCTCCTGCGGCGACACGCTCTCGTCGACCGCGTGGATCTGCGCCTCCGGCTCGCTCAGGCCGATGAGCAGGATCTCCGCCCGCGGGTACAGCCCGGCGAGGGTGTTGCACAGCGGGATCGAGCCGCCCTGCCCGGCGTACTGCATCGTCTCGCCCGGGTAGGCGACCGCCATCGCGTCGGCCATCGCCTGGTACGCCGGGCTGCTCGGGTCGGCGCGGAAGGCCTGGCCCTGGCCGATCTGCTCGGTGGTGACCCGCGCGCCCCACGGGGTGTGGCCCTCGACGTGGGCCTGGAGCAGCTTGGCGGCGTCGGCCGCGTCCACGCCCGGCGGCACCCGCAGGCTGATCAGCGCGCGGGCGCTCGACTGCACGGACGGCGTGGCACCCACGACCGGCGGGCAGTCGATACCGAGGACCGTGACCGCCGGACGGGCCCAGATACGGTCGGCCACCGAGCCGTCACCGATCAGCCCGACCCCGTCCAGCACCTTGGCGTCCTTGCGGAACTGCTCCTCGGTGTACTCCAGACCGTCCCAGCCCGGCGTGGCGTCGAGCCCGTCCACGGTGGTCGAGCCGTCCTCGGCGCGCAGCGAGTCCAGCACCCGGATCAGCGCGGCCAGCGCGTCCGGGGCGGCACCGCCGAACTGGCCCGAGTGCAGGTTCCCGGCGAGGGTGTCGACCTGGACCCGGACCAGCGTCATGCCGCGCAGGGTGGTGGTCACGGTCGGCAGGCCGACCCGGAAGTTGCCCGCGTCGCCGATGACGATCGAGTCCGCCGCCAGCAGCTCGGGGTGCTGCTCGGCGTACCGCTCCAGGCCGCCCGTGCCCTGCTCCTCGGAGCCCTCGACGATGACCTTCACATGCACCGGCACGCCGCCGTTCGCCTTGAGCGCGCGCAGCGCCAGCAGGTGCATGAGGAAGCCGCCCTTGCAGTCGGCGCTCCCGCGTCCGTACCAGCGGCCGTCCCGCTCGGTCAGCTCGAAGGGCGGTGTGGTCCAGGCGGCCTCGTCGAGCGGCGGCTGCACATCGTAGTGCGCGTAGAGCAGAACCGTTTTTGCGCCATCCGGGCCCGGCAGGAGGCCGTAGACCGACTGCGTGCCGTCCGGGGTGTCCAGGAGTGCCACATCGGTGAAGCCCTCGGCGCGCAGAGCGTCGGCGACCCAGTTCGCGGCGCCCTCGCTCTCGCTCTTCGGGAACTGCGCGAAGTCCGCCACCGATTTGAAGGCGACCAGTTCGGTCAGCTCTGCCTTCGCGCGGGGCAGCAGCGAGGCGACGGTCTCGGCGACCGGATTCGACGACATGGGCACGCTCCTCGTAGGTGCGACGTTGAACTGCTGAGATAGAGCGATCCTCCCACAGCGGTCCGCGATCACGACCGCCGTAGGATGCGGTGGACATGGGGTTCCCCGCACCCGGCGGCACCGGGCGGACAGGGGAGCGGCAACGGCACGGATCGGAGCGGTACACCATCGTGAGCGGCGAGAACTCTTCGGCGGACGACGTGCAGCGGGTGTGGGACGTCGTCGTGGTGGGCGCGGGGCCCGCGGGGGCCTCGGCGGCCTACGCGGCTGCGGTCGCCGGACGGCGCGTGCTGTTGCTGGAGAAGGCGGAACTGCCCCGCTACAAGACGTGCGGCGGCGGCATCATCGGTCCCTCGCGCGACGCGCTGCCGCCCGGCTTCGAGCTGCCCTTCCGGGACCGGGTGCACGCGGTCACCTTCTCGAACAACGGCCGCTTCACCCGCACCCGCCGCTCCAAGCAGATGCTGTTCGGGCTGATCAACCGGCCCGAGTTCGACCAGCAGCTGGTGGAGCACGCGCAGAAGGCGGGCGCCGAGCTGCGTACGGGCGTCACGGTGCAGCGCGTCGAGCAGCACGGCTCGGCGGTGCCGGACCGGCGCACGGTCGCGGTGGTGCTCCAGGGCGGCGAGACGGTGCTGGCCCGCGCGGTCGTCGGCGCCGACGGCAGCGCCAGCCGCATAGGCGCGCACGTCGGGGTGAAGCTGGATCAGGTCGACCTCGGTCTGGAGGCGGAGATCCCGGTGCCGGACACGGTCGCCGAGGACTGGAAGGGCCGGGTGCTCATCGACTGGGGCCCGCTGCCGGGCAGTTACGGCTGGGTCTTCCCGAAGGGCGACACGCTGACCGTCGGCGTCATCTCGGCGCGGGGCGAAGGCGCGGCCACCAAGCGGTACTTGGAGGACTTCGTCGCCCGGCTCGGTCTCGCCGGCTTCGAACCGCACATCTCCTCAGGGCACCTGACCCGCTGCCGGGCCGACGACTCGCCGCTGTCCCGCGGCCGGGTGTTGGTCTGCGGTGACGCGGCGGGGCTGCTGGAGCCGTGGACCCGCGAGGGCATCTCCTTCGCGCTGCGCTCGGGCCGGCTCGCGGGGGAGTGGGCGGTGCGGATCGCGGAGGCGCACGACGCGGTCGACGCCCGCCGCCAGGCCCTGAACTACGCGTTCGCGATCAAGGCGGGGCTCGGCGTGGAGATGAGTGTCGGCAAGCGGATGCTGGCCGCGTTCGAGCGCCGTCCCGGCGTCTTCCACGCGGCCCTCACCGGCTTCAGGCCCGCCTGGCGGGCGTTCCGGGAGATCACCCAGGGCTCGACGTCCCTGGGCGAGCTCGTCCGGTCCCGCCCGATCGCCCAGCGGGCCCTGGCGATGCTGGACCGGGCGCCCGCCGCCGTGCCGGAGGAAGCACCGCAGGACACCGTCAGTTCGTGACGTACACCGTCGGTCAGTTCGTCACGTACGCCAACCGTCGGTTCGTGACGTACACCGTCAGTTCGTGACGGTGTACCGGAACACCGGGTGGTCGGGGGCCGCCGCGAGGATCTCCGCGTCCGAGGACGCGGCGGTCACCCCCGGGAAGTACTGCTTGACCTCCCAGCCCCACTTCTCCAGGTAGGCCCGCAGGATCGGGAGCTTCTCGTCGTCGGGGAGCTCCACCACGGTGAACGCGCGCACCTTCCGGCCGACCCGCAGCTCCCCGCCGCCCGCCGCGCGCATGTTGAGCACCCACTGCGAGTGGCCCCGCGCCGAGACCAGGTACTGGCCGCCCTCGTAGGTGTGCGGGTTGACCGGGACACGCTGCATCTTGCCGCTCTTGCGGCCGGGCACGGACAGCTCGGCGCTTCCCGCCATGCTGAGCCCGTGCCGGGCGAGCCAGCCGACGATGCCGTTGAGACGGACGGCGAGCGTGCCGCTCTTGACGTAGTACGGCGAGGACGGTGAAGAAGCGGAAGAGGCTGAAGACGACGACATGGTGACCCCCACGGATTGCGAGAGCGGTGCTCTCGATCGGCTTCAGCCAGTGTGGGGGTGACGGCCGCTCCAATGCAAGAGCAGTGCTCTCTTTTTTGTGCACCGCTTCCTTTTGTGCGCGCCGCTTCCTTTTGTGTGCAGTGCTCTTGACTCGTGGCACACTGCTGGGATGAGTACCGCACAGGGCGCCCGCGCACGAGCCAGGACGGCAGTCACCGCAGCCATCAAGGACGAGGCGCGCAGACAGCTGGCGGCCGAAGGCGCGGCCAAGCTCTCCCTGCGTGCCGTCGCCCGCGAACTGGGCATGGTGTCCTCCGCGCTCTACCGGTACTTCCCCAGCCGCGACGACCTGCTGACCGCTCTCATCATCGATGCGTACGACTCCCTCGGCGCGGCGGCCGAGGCGGCGCACGAGAAGATCCCCGACGCGGACCTCATGGCGCGCTGGACGACCACGTGTGAGGCGGCACGGGCCTGGGCGCTCGCTCATCCGCACGAGTACGCGCTGATCTACGGCTCTCCCGTGCCGGGCTACTCCGCGCCCGTCACCACCGTCGCCGCCGCCTCCCGCGTGGGCCTGCTCCTCATCGGCATCGTCCGCGACGCCCACCGGGGCCCCGGCCTCGCCGGCCTGTCCGTCCCCGCCGGCCTGCGCCCCGAGGCCGAGCGCATGGCGGCGGACCTCGCCCCTGATCTGCCGCCCGGGACGGTGATCGCCATGACGGCGGCCTGGGCCCAGCTGTTCGGGCTGGTCGGTTTCGAGGTGTTCGGGCAGTTCAACCGGCTGGTGGAGGACCCTGAGCCGTTCTTCCGGCACGCGGCCGCCCGGCTCGCGGAGTCGGTGGGACTGGGCGGCTCCTGAGGTTCCGGCCCCACCTTTTCCAGCCCACCTCTTCGGGCTCCACCCCTTCCGGCCCCACCCCTTCCGGCTCTACGCCTCCGGCACCAGGACGACTTTCCCGGTCACCCTTCCGGACTCGGCCAGCCGCATCGCCCGCGCGGCCTGAGTGAGCGGCAGCCGGGCGGCGATGTGTGCGGTGACCTCGCCGCGCTCCAGGGCCCGGAACACCTCGGTGAGGTCGGCGCGCAGCCGGGCCCGGAAGCGGTCCTTGTTCAGGGCGCGCCCCGCCCAGACGTTGAAGAAGTACGCGTGGCGGCCGTTCGGCAGGGCGTTCCACAGCCACACCCGGCCCAGGATCTTCAGCACGGGCCACTGCTTGGAGCCCGTGTCGTCCCGGGTCGTGGCGCTGCCGTAGGAGACCAGGGTGCCGCCGGGGGCGAGCAGCCGCCAGGAGTCGACGACGCTGCGCCCGCCGAGGTGGTCGAAGACCGCGTCGACACCGCCGGGGGCGAGCTCCCTGACCCGCGCCGGGACGTCCTCGGTGCGGTAGTCCACCGGGGTCACGCCCATCGTGCGCAGAGTGTCGTGGTGGCGTGCCGAGGCGGTGCCGATCACGGTCAGGCCGGCCGCCCGCGCGAGCTGGACCAGGACGGTGCCGACGCCGCCGCCCGCGCCGTGCACGAGGACCGTCCCGCCGTCGCGCACCCGCGCCCTGCGGTGCAGCATCTGCCAGGCCGTGATGCCGTTGACCACCAGCGTCTCCGCCTCCGCGGCTCCGACCCCGGCCGGAACCTCCACCGCGTCCGCCGCGTCGAGCACCACGTGACTGGCCCAGCCGCCGACCTTGACCAGCGCCGCCACGCGCCTGCCGACGAGGTCCGGGCTGACCCCGGCGCCCGCCGTCAGGACGGTGCCGACCAGGTCGTATCCGGGTACGAAGGGGAACGGCGGCTGGTCGTAGTACCGCCCCCGGCGCATCTGCTGCTCGGCGAACGACACCCCCGTGGCCTCGGTCCGCACCACGACCTGCCCTGCCCCCGGCGCAGGTATCTCCCGGTGCCGCAGTTGCAGACCCTCCGGTTCCACCGTGCCCGGCAGGACGACCTCGACGAGTTCCCTGCTTCCCATGACGACCTCCGTGTAGGTGAGGGCTGCCGGGCCTTCACGGCTAGAGCCCCTCGGTTGAGTTAGAGCCTATAACTAAAATGATGCTCTCCATCGAGAGTGTCAAGCTCTCACCTTCAGATCTGTTACGACCTCTCTCGACGGTGATAGGTTGAAACCACGCGGCGAGGAGGAGGGGGAAGGCGATGGCGGCAGGCACGGCAAGTCCCCGTGAGCGGTACCGCAGTCAGGTGCGTGCGGAGATCAAGGCGCGGGCGTGGGAGCAGATCGCCACCGCAGGTGCCTCGGGGCTGTCCCTCAACGCCATCGCGAAGGACCTCGGCATGAGCGGCCCGGCGCTCTACCGGTACTTCGCCGGCCGGGACGACCTGATCACCGAACTGGTCCGGGACGCCTACCGCAGCCTCGCCGACACCTTCCGGTCAACCGCCGACTCCGGTACGGGACTGTCCGGCCTCGCGCAGGCGCTGCGCCGCTGGGCACTGGCGGATCCGCAGCGGTACTTCCTGGTCTACGGCACTCCCGTTCCCGGCTACCGGGCACCGGACGACATCACCGCCATCGCGCAGGAGATCATGGCCGCGCTGCTGGACGTGTGCATGGTCGGCGACTCCGGCACGCCCGACGCCCCCGGCACGCCTGACAGCCCCGGCGCGCCCGACGCCTTCGAGGCGCACCTCGCGGACCACCGCCGCTGGGCCGGCGACCACCCCGCCCCGCTCCGCGTCCTGCGACGCGCCCTGTCCTTCTGGACCCGGCTGCACGGAGTGCTCTCCCTGGAACTCGCCGGCCACTTCACCGGCATGGGCTTCGAACCGGACCTGCAGTTCACCGCTGAGCTGGAGTCGCTCACCGCAGGACGCTGACCGCGCGGGCGGCCGTACTGCGTGTGGCCGTAGCGCGGGTGGTCGTAGTGCGGCCGGTCGTACTCCCCGGGGAGTATCCGTGATCACCTCGCCCGGCTGACGTCCTCGCGGCCCGTCGGCGTCTAGCGTTGCGGGCATGGACGAGCAGCGCGGCCCCGGGCCCACGCACTGGTGGCGGTACGGGCCGCCGTGGTGGAACCGCCCCGCCGGCGCCCCGGAGACCCGCACCGCCCGGATGCCCTGGCGGTCCACCGCGCTGATCACCGTGTTCGTGCTCGTCGGCTCGCACTTCGCCGCGCACGGGCAGCCCCACCGGGAGGCCCTCGACACCACTGGGCGCGTGCTGCTGCTCGTGGCCTCGCTCCTGCTGCTGTGGCGGCACCGCCACCCGGCGGCCGTCGCCTTCGGCACGGCGGCGGCGGTACTGGTCTACACGGGTGCGGGCTACCCGTACGGGCCGGTGTTCCTGACCGTCGCCGTCGCCTGCTTCAGCGCCGCCGTCGCCGGGCACCGGCGCGCCGCCTGGACGGCTCTCGGCCTGCTCTGGGCGGGGCACGCGCTGATCGCGCTCTGGCTGTACCGCCGGCTGCCGCCGGCGGGGGACAGGGGCGCGAGCATCGGCCAGGAGATCGTCGTCGCCACCTGGGTGTTGGTCGTCGTCGCGGTGGCCGAACTGGCGCGGGTGCGGCGCGAGCAGTGGGCGCGGGAGCGGGCGGACCGCGCGCAGGCCGCCCAGCGGCGCGCGGACGAGGAACGGCTGCGGATCGCCCGGGAGTTGCACGATGTGCTCGCGCACAGCATCTCCGTCATCAACGTCCAGGCGAGCATGGGTCTCGCCCTGCTGGACAGCGACCCCGAGCAGGCGCGCAGCGCGCTCACCACCATCAGGGCCGCGAGCAAGGAGGCGTTGGGGGAGGTGCGTCAGGTCCTCGACACCCTGCGCGCACCGGGCGCCGCGCCGCGAGCCCCCGCGCCCGGCCTGGACCGGCTCCCGGAACTCGTCGAGCAGGCGGCGGCCGCCGGCCTGACGGTCGAGGTCGAGGGTGAGCCGCCGCGCCTGACACCGGGCGCCGACCTGGCGGCCTTCCGCATCGTGCAGGAGGCCCTCACCAACGTCGTACGGCACTCCGGGTCCCGGCACGCGCGCGTGCGCCTCGAACGCGACGGGGACCAACTGCGGCTGCGCGTCGACGACGACGGCCCCGCGACCGGAGCCGACGCGGGCGGCAGCGGCAACGGACTGGCCGGGATGCGGGAGCGTGCCGCCGCCCTGGGGGGCACGATCGAGGCGGGTCCGCGCCCCGACGGCGGCTTCCGGGTGCTCGCCGTACTGCCCTTGCACACCAGGGAGGACCAGTGATCCGGGTACTGCTCGCCGACGACCAGTCGCTCGTGCGGGCCGGCTTCAGGGCGCTGCTCGACGCGCAGCCGGACATCGAGGTGTCCGGCGAGGCCGCGGACGGCGAGGAGGCACTGCGCCGGGTGCGCGAACTGCGGCCCGACGTCGTCCTGATGGACATCCGCATGCCGCTGCTCGACGGGCTCGCCGCCACCCGGCGCATCACCGAGGACGCCGGACTGACGGACGTGAAGGTGGTCATGCTCACCACCTTCGAACTCGACGAGTACGTCTTCGAGGCGATCCGCGCGGGCGCCTCCGGGTTCCTGGTCAAGGACACCGAGCCGGACGAACTCCTGCGCGCGGTACGGGCGGTGGTCGGCGGTGACGCGCTGCTCTCACCCGGTGTCACCCGGCGCCTGATCGCCGAGTTCGCCGCCCGCTCCAAGGAACCCGCCGCGGCGCACGCGCTGGCCCTGCTCACCGAACGGGAGCGCGAGGTGATGGCACTGGTCGGGATCGGCCTGTCCAACGAGGAGATCGCCCGCCGCCTGGTGGTCAGCCCGCTCACGGCGAAGACCCATGTCAGCCGCACGATGGTGAAGCTAGGCGCCCGCGACCGCGCCCAACTCGTCGTCCTCGCCTACGAGTCGGGGCTCGTACGGCCGGGCTGGCTCGGCTGAGACCGTCGCCGCGAACGCGGCATCTGGTGAGCCTCACAGGTGTGCGCCCGGCGGGGCGATCAGCCGGCCGCCGGGCGCACACGGGGAGGCGTTCCCCCTTCTCAGTCGCGGACCGCCACGCGCTCCGCCTCCGCCTCCTTCAGGGTGGACCGGGCGACCACGATCGACGGCCGCGTACGACGGCCGCGCACACCGGTGAGGCTGATCAGCAGCCCGGCGAGCGCGATACCGGTGACGACCGTGAAACCGGGCCGGTAACTGTCGAGGACGGCCTGCGGGGTGGTGTGCGCGGGAGCCGCCGCGGTCACCACGGCCGTCACGACGGCCAGGAAGATCGCGCCGCCCACCTGCACCGAGGTGTTCAGCAGCCCGGAGACCATGCCCTGCTCGTGGTCCTCGACCCCGTTGGTGGCCTGGATGTTGAGCGAGGGGAAGACCAGGGCGCAGGCCGCGCCGATCAGCAGCATCGACGGCAGGACGACGGCCGCGTACACCGGGTCGAGGTCGATGCGCAGGAACAGCGCGTACCCGGCGACCATCAGCGCGAAGCCGGTCGCGATCAGCCGCGGGGTGCCGAACCGGTCGACGATCGCGCCGACCTTCGTCGACGACACCGCCACCAGCGCGCCCGCCGGCAGGAAGGCGAGTGCCGTGTGCAGCGCCGACCAGCCGAGCAGCGACTGCATGTACAGGGTCGTCAGGAACTGGAAGCCGACGTAGGAGCCGAAGAACGCCACCGCGCCGAGCTGGGCCCGGACCTGGCTGCCCGAGCGCAGTACGCCGAGCCGGACCAGCGGGCTGGGCGAGCGCCGCTCCACCAGGACGAACGCGGTCAGCAGGACGGCGACGGCCAGGAAGGACAGCAGGGTGCGGGCGGAGACCCATCCGGCCTGGGGCGCCTGGACGACGGTGAACACCAGCAGCAGCATCGACGCCGTGCCGAGGACGGCGCCCGGGATGTCGTAGCCGTCGTGGTTCTCCTCGCGGCTGCTGCGCGGCAGCAGCTTGAGGCCGGCGGCGAGGGCGATCAGCGCGACCGGGGCGGGCAGCAGCATGGTGAAGCGCCAACTGGCCTCGGTGAGCAGGCCGGAGAGGACCAGGCCCATGGAGAAGCCGGTGGCCGCGCAGGTGGTGTAGATGGAGAGGGCGCGGTTGCGCAGCGGGCCCTCCGGGAACGTGGTGGTGATGATCGACAGGCCCGCCGGTGCGGTGAAGGCCGCGCTCAGTCCCTTGATGAAGCGGCTGGCGATCAGCAGCGGACCCGAGTCGACGAGCCCGCCGAGCACCGAGGCGAGGGCGAAGACGCCCAGGGCGACCAGGAACACCTGGCGCCGGCCGAGCAGGTCGGCGGTGCGTCCGCCGAGGAGGAGCAGTCCGCCGTAGCCCAGGATGTAGCCGCTGACGATCCATTGCAGGGTCGACGTGGACAGGTGCAGGTCGGAACCGATGGACGGCAGCGCGACGCCGACCATCGACACGTCGAGCGCGTCCAGGAACATCGCGGCGCACAGCACCAGCAGGGTGCCCCACAGCCGAGGAGTCCAGCGGACCGTCGACTCCGGGGAGGCGGAAGGGGTGAGCGGAGAGGTCATGGCGAGGAGGCTACATGCACACACATCAAATGCAAACGCATTTAATGACGATGCAATAATTCCGTTTCTCTGCTACCGTGCGTTCATGTCGGCGAAAGACAGCGAGCGGACGCTCGTCGAGCAGTGGCGGGGCATCCTGACCCTGCACGCCCGCACCCAGTGCGAGCTGGACCGGGCCCTCCACGGACACGGCCTGTGCGCCAGCGACTTCGAGGTCCTCGACGTGCTCGCCGGTGACCCGTCGCCGGACGGCCACCGCGCCTACCGCGTGCAGGAGATCTCCGAGCGTGTCCACCTCAGCCAGAGCGCGCTGTCCCGGCTGATCGGCCGCCTCGAGAAGGACGGCCTCGTGGAGCGGGCCATGTGCCCGGAGGACCGGCGCGGGGTGAGCGTGGCCCTCACACCGAAGGGGCGCGCGCTGCACGGTGAGGTACGACCCGCACAGCGCGCGGTACTTGCCCGGATGCTGACCGACTGACACGCCGTCGGCCGGTCCGGCGCCGTCAGGTGATCGGGGACTTCTCCCGCCACAGGTCCAGCAGTGAGCGGTCGCCCGCGACGTCCGGCACGGGCACCCGGTTCCACAGTGCGAGGTACAACCGGTCGGCGGGCCCGGACAGTTCGGCGTCCGCCTCTCCGGCCGCGTCCCGCGAGGTCACGGGCGGCTCGGCCGAAAGGCGCACGGTCCACACGGCGTCGGCAGCGGCGTTGGTGTGGGTGTCGGCGTCCGCGTGCGGATCTGCGTGCGCATCCGGGGCGACGGCGCGGATGCGCAGCACGCGCGGCTCCTCGGAGCGCAGACGGCTGCGCGAGCGGGCGTGGAACCCGCGCAGCAACTCGTCGATGCCGTCCACCGCGTATCCGCTCGCGATCGATGACACCGCGCCGCCCCGCGCCACCTCGGCGTCGTACCGGTGCACCGTCGTCTCGTGCGCCTGCCGCCGGGTCCAGAAGGCCAGCGGTGAGGGATTCGGCGCGGGGTGGAAGGTCCAGCACGCCAGATCGGCCGGCGCGGCGGCCAGGGTGTCGACCAGCAGGCGGTGGCTGTCCCGGTACCAGGCGATCAGCTCGGGGCCGTCCAGGTCCGGCGCGTCGTCGAAGGGCCGCGGTGCGGTGTGCCCCTCGGCGACGAAGGCGGTGGCCCAACGGTGCACGGCGCCGGTGTGCCGCAGCAGGTCCCTGACCTGCCATCCCGGGCAGGTCGGCACCTTGGCGTCCGTGCCCGCCGCTTCGGCGGCTGCGGCCAGCGACAGGCCCTCCCGGTCCAGGGTCTTGAGGAAATCGGCAGTCTCCATGGGGGGAGTCTGCCGGACGGCGCCCGCGCGTAGGTGGCAGGAGGGGGTGCACACGCAGGAGGTCGGTCGCGGTGCGGTGCGGCGGCGGGGGTCGTGGGCAGGGGCGTGGGCGGGGGTGGTGGGGTCAGTCGCTCATCGCCCGGTGTGTCGTCACGCCGATGAGCGCGGCCACGGCGGCCAGCGCGGCGACGCTGGTGAGCGCCGTGGCCAGGGAGAACCAGTCCGCCATGAAGCCGATCGCGGGTGGCCCCAGGAGCATGCCGCCGTACCCGAAAGTGGAGGCCAGGGCGACACCGGACGGACCCGTCAGCGCGCCGGCCCGGTCCACGGCGATCGGGAAGAGGTTGGCCAGTCCGAGACCGGTGACGGCGAAGCCGATCAGTGCCGCCCAGACGGAGGGTGCCAGGGCGCCGAGGAGCATGCCGGCCGTCGCGGTGGTGCCTCCGGCGATCACGGTCGGGGCGCGTCCGTAACGTTCCAGCAGCGTTGTCCCGGACAGCCGGCCGGCGGTCATCGAGAGCGCGAAACACGAGTACCCGGCCGCTGCCGTCCCGGACGAGGCCGTCAGGTCCTGCTGGAGGTGGAGGGCGCCCCAGTCGGCCATGGCGCCCTCGCCGTAGGCGGTGCACAGGGCGATCAGGCCGAAGACGACGACGAGCCCACGGGACCTGGCGTCCGGCCGGTGCGGACCGCCCGGTTCCGGGCGGGGGCGATCCGGTGGAAGCGGCGGGTCGTGCCGCAGGAGGTGGCGTCCCGCGACAGCGGTGACCAGCAGACCGACGAGCGTCAGGCCGAGCAGGTGCCGGGCGGGGGTGAGGGCGCCGGCGGCGAGCCCGCCCACCCCGGCACCGATCATTCCGCCCAGGCTGAACGCCGCGTGGAAACTGGGCATGGCGGGTCTGCCCAGAGCGGCCACCAGATCGACCGCGGCGCTGTTGAAGGCCACGTTGATACCCCCGTAGGCCGCCCCGAACAGGAGCAGTACGGCGCCGAGGGCCATGGCCGAGTGCGTGAGCGGGGGCAGGGCGACGCTGAGGCAGAGAAGCACCGCGCAGACCACGGTCACCCGGTGACTGCCGAAACGGCGACACAGCCGTCCCGTCAGCGTCATCGTCACGACCGCCCCCGCGGAGACTCCGAGCAGCGCGAGCCCGAGGCCGCTCGCCGAGGCGTGGGTCTGCTCCTTGATGGCCGGGATGCGTACCACCCAGCCCGCGAAGATGAAGCCGTCCAGGGCGAAGAACGTGGTGATCGCGATCCGGAGTCGGGTGAGGTCGGGACCCGGCACGACACTGTGCGATCGGGATTTGTTTATTAGCGGCACAAACTCAGGCTAGGTGGGGTGCGGGGGCGGGGCAAGGGGGGCGCCGCGGCGGGTGCGCGCCCGGCCCGGGGTCCGTGTTCCGCAGGCGCAGGTGCAGGCCCAGGCGTAGGCCCGCGCAAGCGCGGTCGCTTGTCGAGACACGGCCCGCCCGAGGGACTCACCGATGACTTTCGGGCCTGGACGGTGTCGGTATCTGCGGAACACTGGAGAGGAGAGGCGAGGAATCCGTGGTGATCGAGTCGACTCTGCATCTCGTGCGCGGGGCTCGCGCCGCCGAGGGCCGTACGTGCCCGCTGCAGGGCGCTGTTGCCCCGGACGCCGCTGTTGCCCCGGACGCCGGGGCCGCCTAGCCGCGTTCCGCTCCTGTCCCCGCGATCTCCGACACGTCAGGAAGGTGAACGTCGTCATGAAGACACCCCCGATCGTCTCGCCGCAGGAGTGGGAGGAAGCGCGCCAGGAACTCCTGGTGGAGGAGAAGCGGTTGACCCGTGCCCGGGACGCGCTGGCCGCCAAGCGGCGGAGGATGCCCTGGCTGGCGGTGGAGAAGCGGTACGTGTTCGACGGCCCGAAGGAGCAGGCCGGACTGCTCGACCTGTTCGACGGCCGTCGTCAACTGATCGTCTACCGCGCCTTCTTCGAGCCCGGCGTCTTCGGCTGGCCGGAACACGCCTGCCGCGGCTGCTCCATGGTGGCCGACCACGTCGCCGACCTCGCGCATCTCCACGCCCGCGACACCACGCTCGTGTTCGCCTCACGCGCGCCGCAGCCGGACATCGAGCGGGTGAAGGCGCGGATGGGCTGGACGATGCCCTGGTACACCATCACCGACGACTTCGACACCGACTTCGGGGTGAACGAGTGGCACGGCACGAACGCGTTCATCCGCGAGGGCGACCGGGTGTTCCGCACCTACTTCGTCAACAACCGTGGTGACGAGGTGATGGGGAACACATGGACCTACCTCGACCTGACCGCGCTCGGGCGACAGGAGACCTGGGAGGACTCGCCCGAGGGCTATCCCCAGAGCCCGCCGTACGAATGGTGGAACTGGCACGACGCGTACAGCGACGCCGAGACGGCGCCCGAGTGGCTGGCCATCACCCGGCGAGCCACCGAGGACCAGGCGGAAGGATGAGAACTGGCGCGCGAGTTCGTCACACGTGAGGGTCTTTGTCCTACCGGAGCCCGGTGGGGGGAGTGCGCCGACGACGGGCCTTGTGCCGGTATCGGATTCGGGGCGCCCACAGGGTCCGACGTCGGCAACGGCACCCGGCGCGGGACCTGTTCGCGGCGCGGCCTGCCGGCCGGCGGCAGGTTCCCTCATGGGAACAGGTCGGTTAATGGTTGCTCACGCGATGGTTGCGGACGGGTGAGCGGTCCATGATGTAACCATGACGTTGGCCTCCCGCGCGTTCGCGCAACTGGCGACCTGGCCGGACCTGAGACGGACCGTCCCGAGCTGCGGCCTTGGGCGGGCGGTGAGTTCGATACACGGCGAGATCGCCCACTTCCACTCGTCCCGGGACGTCGACCTGCGGCTGACCGACCGGGCCATCCGGCGCTTCGCCAAGGACATGCGGCACACCGGAGCCGTCCGGATCGTGCCGGGTTCGCAGTGGGTGACCCTCAGGCTCGACGCCGCCAGCGACGTCGACCTGCTGCTCACCCTGGCGAGCGTGGCCCTGCAGGCCCAGCAGACCTGGCCCGACCCGGTCGGCCGGCTCCTGGTCGGCTGCAACGACCAGCGGGGCGCGGGGTTCGTGAAGGCCGACCTCAGCGGCGTCTGACACCGCTCGCCCCTGACGGACGATGCCCCGGCCCGCCGGTCCTCTCGTGGTCTTTTCGCGCCTGCCTTTCGCGCCGGGTCCTTCTCCGCCGGAACCGCGCACCATGCACCGCGGGCCACGAACCGAGCACCGCGCACCGCGCGACCTCACACCGCGAGGACCCGGATCCCCGCCTCCTCGAAGCGCCGCACGGTTCCCTCGTCGGCGGCCGCGTCCGTGACGAGCGTGTCCACCAGCTCCGCCGCGCAGATCCGGGCGAACGCCCGCTGGCCCAGCTTGCTGGAGTCGGCGGCCACCACCACTCGTTCGGCGCGCTCGCACAGCAGCCGGTTGATCGCGGCCTCGGCCTCGTCGTGAGCCGCCGCGCCGTGCGTGACGTCGAAGGCGACGACACCGAGGACCGCCATGTCGAGCGTGATCTGACCGAGCACCCCGTCCGCGAGCGGACCGATGAGCTCGTACGACTGCGCGCGTGCCACCCCGCCCGTCACCACGATCTTGAACTGGGGCCGTACCGCAAGCTCGTTGGCGATGTTGAGCGCGTTGGTGACGATGGTCAGCGCGGGTGTCCCGGTGCCGAGGTCGGGGCGTACGGCCAGGGCGCGGGCCACTTCCGTGGTGGTGGTGCCACCGGTCAGCCCCACCGCCTCGCCCGGCGCCACCAGCTCGGCCACCGCCTTGGCGATCCGCTGCTTCTCGGAGGCGCGGCGGGCCGTCTTGTAGCGCAACGGCAGTTCGTACGACACCCCGTGCACGACCGCCCCGCCCCGGGTGCGCACCAGCATCTGCTGCTCGGCGAGCTGGTCGAAGTCCCGGCGGATCGTCGCCGCCGACACCTCCAGCTCGGTCGCCGCTTCCTCGACATCCAGCCGGCCGCGCTCGACGAGCAGTTCCAGCAGCGCCTTCCAGCGGGCGTCCCGGGACATCCACAGCCTCCGTTCCTTGTGTACCGGCGACCCTAGCGCACCCCACTCTGAGCTCGGATGCTTGATTGTGTTCGAAAGCTCGCTATATCTTGCAGGAACAATCAGAGGGTGGAGGGTGTGGCATGAGCCATGTCGAAGGCGAACTGAACAGCCAGCCCGAGTGCTGGACCCGGGCGGCCGAGGAGGCGGGCCGGCACCGCGAGGCGCTGCCGGCGCCGGGGGAGCGGGTCGCGATCGTCGGGTGCGGGACCTCGTACTTCATGGCGCAGGCGGTGGCCGTCCTGCGCGAGTCGGCCGGGCAGGGCGAGACGGACGCGTTCGCCGCGTCCGAGTTCCCGCGAGGCCGCTCGTACGACCGTGTCGTCGCCCTCACCCGCTCCGGCACCACCACCGAAGTACTGGACCTGCTGGGGCAGTTGAAGGGCGGTACCCGGACCACGGCGATCACCGCCGACCCCGACACGCCCGTGATGAGCGCGGCCGACGACCTCGTCGTCCTGGACTTCGCCGACGAACGCTCCGTCGTGCAGACCCGGTTCGCGACCACCGCCCTCACCCTCCTGCGCGCCCACCTCGGACTGGACACCGACGCGGCCGTCGCGGACGCCCGCACGGCCCTCACCACCCCTCTGCCCGCGGCGCTCGTGGCATGCACCCAGTTCACCTTCCTGGGCCGGGGCTGGACCGTCGGACTCGCCAACGAGGCCGGTCTGAAGATGCGGGAGGCGTCCCTGTCCTGGACCGAGGCCTACCCCGCGATGGAGTACCGGCACGGTCCGATCAGCATCACCACCAAGGGCACCGCCACCTGGATGCTCGGCGAGGCGCCCGAGGGCCTGGCCGAACAGGTCCGCTCCACCGGCGGGTTGTGGATCGAGGGCGGCCTCGACCCGCTCGCCGAACTCGTCCGCGCCCAGCGCCTCGCGGTCGCCGTCGCCGACGCGCGCGGCCTCGACCCCGACCAGCCGCGTCACCTCACCCGCTCGGTGATCCTCGCCCCCTGACCCGTGTCCCGGAAGGGAGACAAGCCGTGCCCCTCGTGACCACCGGCGAACTGGTCACCCGAGCCGCCCTGACCGGCTCGGCCGTCGCCGCGTTCAACGTCATCACCCTCGAACACGTCGAGGCCGTCATCGCCGGTGCCGAGTCCGCGGACGCCCCCGTGGTCCTGCAAGTCAGCGAGAACGCCGTCAAGTTCCGTTACGGACGGCTTCTGCCGCTGGCCCGCGCGGCCGTCGCCGCCGCCGAACGCGCCGACGTGCCCGTCGCGTTGCACCTCGACCACGTGCAGAGCGACGACCTGCTGCGCCAGGCACCCGGAGTCGGCTTCAGCTCCGTGATGTACGACGCCGCCCGGCTGCCCTACGCCGCGAACCTGGACGCCACCCGGGCCGCGGCCGACTGGGCGCACGGCCAGGGCCTGTGGATCGAGGCCGAACTCGGGCAGGTCGGCGGCAAGGACGGCCGGCCGCCGCTGGACGCCCACGCGCCCGGCGCCCGCACCGACCCCGACCAGGCCCGTGACTTCGTGGCCCGCACCGAGGTCGACGCCCTGGCCGTGGCCATCGGCAGCGTGCACGCCATGACCACCCGCACCGCCACCCTCGACCAGGGCCTGCTCAAACGGCTGTCCGCCGCGCTCACCGTCCCGCTCGTCCTGCACGGCTCCTCGGGCGTACCGGACGACGCCCTGGTCGCCGCCGTCGCGGGCGGCATCGGCAAGGTCAACGTCGGCACCGCCCTCAACGCCGCGATGACCGCAGCGATCCGGGAGTTCCTCGCCACCCATCCGGAGGCCGTCGACTCCCGGAAGTACCTCAGCGTGGGCCGGGAGGCCATGGCCCGGGAGGTGACCCGGATCATCGGCGTCCTCAGCCGCAACGCGGACTGACCGCGCGGCGGAGGGCCCGGCACCCGGGCGAAGCACCTCACATGGCCGACGTCGGTGGGCTCACATGGACGGCATCGGTGCGGCGCACATGGCCGGCATCGGCGCACCTCACATGACCGGCGTCGGTGCGGCGCGCACACGGCCTCGCGCGCCGCACCGATGCCGGATGTCGGACGTCCGACGTCCGTTCCTACCCCTGCTTGACGGCCTTCAGCAGCACGAACTTCCGGTCGCTCGCGACGAGTTCGCTGTTCCCGAACAGCCGCTTGAGCTTGACGTGGTACCCCAGGTGCCGGTTCCCGATCACCCACAGCTCACCGCCGGGCCGCAGCGCGCGCTTCGCCCCGGTGAACATCCGCCACGCCGTCGCGTCGGTCGTCGCCTGATGGGAGTGGAACGGCGGGTTGTTCAGGACGAGGTCCGCACTCCCGGGCGCCACCCCGGCCAGCCCGTCCCCGACCCGGAACTCGGCGTGCCCCGGCACCCCGTTGGCCCGGTACGTCGCCTCGGCCGAGGCGATGGCCTGGAACGACTCGTCCACGAACAGCACTTCGGCGTCCGGGTCGGCCAGCGCCACCGCCGTACCGACGACTCCGTTGCCGCAGCCGAGGTCCACCACCCGGCCCCCGCGCGGCCCGTCCGGCAGGTGCCGCAGAAGGAACCGGGTGCCGATGTCCAGCCGGTCGGCGCAGAACACGCCCGCGTGGTTGACGACCGTGCCCCCGGACGCCGCGCCGATCCCGTCCGGCAGGGCGTAGCGGTACGGCCACGGGTTCGCCGGCCGCACCAGGGACGGGTCGGGGGTGCAGAAGATCAGCCGGGCCTTCTGCCGCGCCAGCGACGTCCGGGTCGGCCCCAGAATCCGCTCGAACAGCTGAAGCGTGGACGTGTGGATCTCCTTCACCATTCCGGTGCCGATGACCACCGTTTCCTCGTGCACGGCGGGCGCGAGCCGCAGCAACTGGTCCTCCAGCAGCGCCAGGCTCTTCGGCACCCGTACGAGGAGCACGTCCACGCGTTCCGGCGGCGGATCCTGGGTGGTGAGCAGGGACACGGCACCCGGTTCGACACCGGCCCGCGCCAGATTCAGGCGGGTCGCCTCCTGGCTCAGGAAGGAGTCGGTGATCTGCGTCGGCCGGTGCGCCGCGAGGGCCGTCGCCAGGGCGCCCCAGCGGTCGCCGACCACGACGACCGAGCCCGTGAGCGCCACCCCTTCCTCGGCCAGGTGCCGCAGCAGGTAGGAGTCGGAGGCGTCCCAGGCGCGCAGCCGGTCGCGGGGATCCTCGGGGAAGCGGGACAGATCGATCTCGCCCCACGGAGTCGTCATACGGTCGTTCATCGTGCTCCAGGCTAGCCGAGCCCCAGCTCAGCACCGGTCGGGCGGGATTCGGGCAGGATGGAGCACATGGACGTGGAACTGTTCGCGCGCGAGCCGTCCGAGGTCGCGCCGTGCGCCGTGCACGTCCCGCACTGGCTGGACACCGAGCGACAGCGCGCGCTGCTCACCGCCTGCCGGGACTGGGCGCGGCCCCCCGCCGGGCTGCGCACGGTCCGCACCCCGGGCGGCGGCACGATGACCGCCCGCCAGGTCTGCCTGGGCCGGCACTGGTACCCCTACGGCTACGCCCTCACCGTCGTCGACGGCGACCACGCCCCCGTGAAGCCGTTTCCGCCCTGGCTGGACACGCTGGCCCGCGCCGCGGTGGCCGACGCGCTCGGCCCGTCATCGGTCCCGGCCGAGCCGTACGACATCGCGCTGATCAACTACTACGACGGCGACGCCCGCATGGGCATGCACCGCGACAGCGACGAGAAGACGGACGCGCCGGTGGTCTCGCTCAGCCTCGGCGACACCTGCGTGTTCCGTTTCGGCAACACCGAGACGCGGACGAAGCCTTACACGGACGTGGAACTGCGCAGCGGCGACCTGTTCGTCTTCGGCGGAGAGTCCCGCTTCGCCTTCCACGGAGTGCCGCGCGTGCACCCGGGCACGGCACCGCCCGAACTGGGGCTGGCCGGGCGGCTGAACATCACCCTGCGGGTGAGCGGGCTGCCGGGGACGGGCGGGGCGGGGTGACGGCTGTCGGATCCGGTCGGGGTGAGGGGTGGACGGGCGGCTGCCGGATCCGGGCGGCGGCCACGGCGGGTCCGGATCATGGGAGACTCACCCTCATGAGCGGCAAGGCGGACCCCCGGAAGGCGGGGGAAGGGGCCATCTCAAGGGCGCGGCTGGACCGGGGGCGCGGTGCGCTCGGACCCGCCCTGGAGCTGGTGCACACCGGGCGGGCTCCCACCCGGGCCGTGCTCACCGCCGAACTCGGGGTCACCCGGGCGACGGCCGGGGCGGTCGCCGCCGAGCTGGAGGCGCTGGGCCTGATCCGGGTGGACGCCCGGCCGGGCGCGGCAGCCGGTTCCCAGGGGCGTCCCTCGCACCGGCTGGAGGTCGCCGAGGACGGCCCCGTGGCCCTCGCGGCACAGATCCACGCCGACGGCTTCCGGGCCGCGCTGGTGGGCCTGGGCGGCCGGATCGTGGCGACCGCGCCCGGCTGCGAGACCGTCGACGCCGACCCGGCGAAGGTGCTGGGCTCCGTCGTCGAGGCGGGCGCCGCACTCCTGCGCGAGACGGGCCTGCGCTGCGTGGGCGCCGGGCTCGCCGTCCCCTCGGCCGTCGCCGAACCCGACGGGCTGGCCCTCAACCCCCTGCACCTGGCCTGGCCGGTGGGGGCGCCGGTGCGCCGGATCTTCGCGGAGTGCGTGCGCGCCGCGGGCATCACCGGCCGCGCGTTCACGGGCAACGACGTCAACCTCGCCGCCCTCGCCGAACACCGGCACGGCGCCGGCCGGGGCGCCCGGGACCTGCTGTGCGTGGCCACCGGGCACCGGGGCGTCGGCGGTGCCCTGGTCCTCGACGGCCGCCTGCACACCGGCAGTTCGGGCCTCGCCCTGGAGGTCGGGCACCTCACCGTCAACCCCGAGGGCCGCCCCTGCCACTGCGGCAGCCGCGGCTGCCTGGACGTCGAGGCCGACCCGATGGCCCTGCTCGTGGAGGCCGGCCGCGACCCGGGCCCCGAGGTCTCCCTGCTCCAGCAGGCCAACGACCTGCTGCGCACGCAGTACGCGGACCCGTCCGTCCGCACCGCGGCCGAGGTCCTGATCGACCGCCTCGGCCTCGGCCTCGCAGGCCTGGTCAACATCCTCAACCCCGACCGCATCATCCTCGGCGGCCTGCACCGCACCCTCCTCGACGCCGACCCCGAGCGCCTGCGCGCCGTCGTCGCCGACCGCAGCCTCTGGGGCCAGAGCGGCGGCGTCCCCATCCTCCCCTGCACCCTCGACCACAACAGCCTGGTCGGCGCCGCCGAACTGGCCTGGCAACCGGTCCTCGACGACCCACTGGACGCACTGCAGTGACCACGCGGTCGCCGGGCCCGACCGGCTCCAACTGACCGGCGCAGCCGCCGACCTCCCGCCTCACCCGTCCCCCCTGCGCTCGCGCATCTTCAGAGTCATCGCTGTCTCAACTCCTGGATCAGGCCACCGGGCGGATCAGGGCACCAGGACGTACCGGGGGAGCAGCCTCGCCGGGCCCGTGTACTCCCGCGGAGGTACGCACACTGCCGCCGGTCGCACGACGACCCGGACCCCCTGTCGGAGGGAGCCTCGTGGCATCACCCGAAGAGCCTTCCGACAACGGAGATGACCCGAGATGCAGACCCTGGCGAACTGGGACGGCGGACCCGGCCCGTGGATCCTTTTCTTCCCCCTGATCTGGGCGGCCGTCGTGGTCGCCGTCGTCACGTTCCTGCGCCGCACCGCCCGGTGGGGCCGCGGTGGTCCCTGGCGCGCCCTGGACGGCGCCCGCCCGGCGGGCGACTCGCCGCTCGCGGTCCTCGGCCGCCGTTTCGCCTCCGGAGAGATCGACGAGGACGAGTACTGGCGCCGGCTGTCCGTCCTGGAGGAGCAGTTCGGCCGCGCCGGCAAGGGCGGTGCGGCATGACCACGACGACCGCACTGCGCACGGCGGCCCGCGTGGCGGGCGCGGTCAAGGTGTATGGCGGTGGCGACACCGCCGTGCGCGCCCTGGACGGCGTGGACGTCGACTTCCCGGCCGGACGCTTCACCGCGATCATGGGCCCCTCCGGCTCCGGCAAGTCCACCCTGATGCACTGCGCGGCCGGACTCGACACGCTCACCTCGGGCGCCGCCTACATCGGCGACACCGAACTGGGCACCCTCGACGACCGCCGGCTGACCCTGCTGCGCCGCGACCGGATCGGCTTCGTCTTCCAGGCGTTCAACCTGGTGCCGACCCTGACCGTCGCCGAGAACATCACCCTGCCCCTCGACCTCGCCGGACGGCGCGGCGACCGCGAGTGGATCGACGCGCTCGTGGACATCGTCGGACTGCGCGACCGGCTGCGCCACCGGCCCTCCGAGCTGTCCGGCGGACAGCAGCAACGCGTCGCCGTGGCACGGGCGTTCGCCGGGCGCCCGGACGTCGTCTTCGCCGACGAACCGACCGGCAACCTCGACTCCCGCTCCGGTGAAGAGGTCCTCGGGCTCCTCGGCCGCGCCGTACGGCAGATGGAGCGCACGGTCGTCATGGTCACCCACGACCCGGTCGCCGCCGCCCACGCCGACGAGGTGGTCTTCCTCGCCGACGGACGGCTCGTCGACCGGATGCCGTCCCCGACCGCCGACAAGGTCCTGGACCGCATGAAGGCCTTGGAGGTGAGGTCGTGAACGCCTCTTGGCGGCTCAGCCTCAACTCCCTGCGCACGCACCGGCGTCGCTTCGCCGGCACGTTCCTCGCCGTGCTCCTCGGCGTCGCCTTCCTCGCCGGCACGCTCGTCATGGGCGACACCCTGCGCGCCGGCTTCGACACCATGTTCGGCGAGGCCACCAGCGGCACGGACGCCGTCGTACGCGGCGCCGACGCCATCACCGCGCCCGGCGAGGCCCAGGGCGTACGGCGGCCCGTCGACACCTCCCTGCTGACCGCGATCGAACGCGTCCCCGGCGTGGCCGCCGCCGCCCCGGACATCCAGGGCGCCGGCCAACTCGTCGGCAGCGACGGCAAACCGATCGGCGGCCAGGGTCCGCCCACCCTCGCCGGCAACTGGATCGCCGACCCGGAACTCAACCCGTACCGGCTCGCCGAAGGCCGCGTGCCCGCCCGCTCGGGCGAGGTCGTGGTGAACCGGGGCGCCGCGAAGAAGGGCGGCCTGAAGATCGGTGACACCACCGTCCTGCGCACCCCCGACCCGGTCCACGTGACCGTCGTCGGCCTCGCCACCTTCGGCGGCCAGGACGGCATGGCCCAGGTGACCTTCACCGGCATGACCCGCGCCGACGCCGAGAAGTACCTCACCGCACGCCCCGGCCAGGCGGCCAGCATCCAGGTGCGGGCCGGCCCGGGGGTGAGCCAGCAGGAACTGGCGCGGCGGCTGACTCCCGTACTGCCCAAGGGTGTTGAGGTGATCACCGGCCGGCAGTCGGCGCAGGAGAACACCGACATGATCTCCAGCCAGTTCCTGACCCTCTTCACCACCTTCCTGCTCGTCTTCTCCGGTGTCGCCCTGCTGGTCGCCACCTTCTCCATCCACAACACGTTCGCCATCGTCGTCGCCCAACGCACCCGCGAGAACGCCCTGTTGCGCGCCCTCGGTGCCGCGCGCCGCCAGGTGACCGCCTCCGCCCTCGCCGAGGCGAGCGTGGTCGCCGTCACCGCCTCCCTCGCCGGACTCGCGGGCGGCGTCGGCATCGCCGCCGGGCTCCAGGCGCTCTTCCCGGCGATCGGATTCCCCTTCCCCGACGGCGACTTGGTGATCAAGACACTGTCGATGGTGCTGCCGCTCGCCGTCGGCATCCTCGTCTGCCTGGGCTCCGCGCTGCTGCCCGCCGTACGCGCCGGACGCACCGCCCCGCTGGCCGCCCTGCGCGAGACGGCCGTCGACACCTCCGGCGCCTCCCGTCCACGCGTGATCGCCGGTACCGTCCTCGGCGCCGCGGCACTGGCCGCCACCCTCACGGGTGTCCTGGTCCGGCCGTCCGTCTGGCTCGCGGGACTCGGCGCGCTGCTCGCGCCCGCGTCCTTCGTGGTCCTCGGCCCGGTCGCCGCCACCACCGCCGTACGCGTCCTCGGCGCTCCCCTGGACCGGCTGCGCGGCGTCACCGGGGCCCTCGCCCGGCGCAATGCCCTGCGCAGCCCCAGGCGGACGGCCGCGACCGCGAGCGCCCTGATGATCGGCGTCGCCGTCGTCTCGCTGTTCACCGTGTTCGGCGCCTCGCTGAAGGCCACCATGGACCAGACGGTCTCCCGGTCCTTCGCGGGCGACCTCGCCGTCAGCGCACCCTCCTTCGGCGCGGGCGGCAGCGGGCTCAGCCCCCGGCTCGCCCCGGCCCTGCAGCGACTGCCCGAGGTGGACACCGCCGTCGGACTCGGCCGCGGAGTCGCCGAAGTCGACGGCAAGGGGCGGGCACTGACCGTCACCGACCCGGCCGCGCTCGCCCGCACCTTCGACCTGGGCACCGTCACCGGTGACCTGAACGGCCTCGGCACCGACGGCATCGCGCTCACCCGCACCGAGGCCGACCGGCAGGGCCTGCGCACCGGAGACACGGCACGGCTCACGTTCACCGACGGCAGGACCCAGGACTTCACCGTCCGGGCCGTCTACGGTCGGTCCGAACTCGCCGGCGACTACGTCATCACGCGCGCCGCCTGGCAGCCCCATCGCACCCAGGACTCCGACACCCTGATCGCCGTCACCTTCAGGCACGGGGTGAGCGCCGACGCCGGGAAGGCCGCGGTGCGCGAGACGGCCGCCCGCTACGGCAACCCCGAGGTGCAGACCCGCGACGAGTACGCGCGTTCCTCGGCCGCCGGCATCGACATGATGCTGACCCTGGTCTACGCGCTCCTCGCCCTCGCGGTGGTCATCGCCCTGCTCGGCATCGCCAACACGCTGACCCTCGCCCTGCACGAACGCACCCGGGAACTGGGTCTGCTCCGGGCCGTCGGCCAGACCCGCGCCCAACTACGGGCCATGGTCCGCTGGGAGTCGGTCCTGGTCGCCGCGTTCGGCACGGCGGGCGGGCTCGGACTCGGCGCCTACCTCGGCTGGGTCCTGGTGAAGGCCTCCGACGGCGCGAGCGACACCGCGTTCGCCTTCTCGCTCCCGCCGGCCCGGCTCGCCGTCGTGGCCCTGGTCGGCCTCGCGGCAGGCGCCCTCGCGGGCCTGCGCCCGGCCCGCCGAGCCGCCCGCCTGGACGTCCTGCGGGCCATCGCCACCGAGTGAGGCCGCGCCGTACGACGCCGGGAGCGACCGGTACGACGTCGTACGGCGGCGGCAACGACAGCGAAGGCCGCGGCCATATCGACGGCGACGGTGATGACGACGGCGACGGCGACGGCGACGGCGCGGGTCCGGTCGGCACCCGGCCCAGGCCGTGCGTCTACGCCTGGATGCCGCAGCCCCGGCACGGCGCGGGCGGTGGGTCATGGCGACCCACCGCCCGCTCGCCGTGCCGGGTTGTCACCGCCCGGTCAACCGGGAACGGCCGACCGGGCGGGAGCGGGTGTGGAGACGGAGGCCGCGACCGGTTCCGGTGCTGGTGCCGAGACGGAGGCCGCGACCGGTGCAGGCGCGGGCGCGGGTGCCGAGACCGGGGCCGGGGCCGGGGCCGGAGTGCGCGCCGGTGTCATGGCCGAGGTGGGGGTCGCGGTCGGTGCCGGTGCCGCGGCGGCGACGGGAGCCGGGGCGGGCCGCACCTCCGTGAGCCGGGGCACCGGCTGCTGCTCGGCCGTGCGGTGCGGCACCCGGGCCGGCTGCCCGTGCGCGGCGACGGAGGCGGGCAGCGTGAACCACACGACCTTGCCGTCGTCCCCTTCCGGACGCGCGCCCCAACTCTCGCTCACCGCGGCCACCATCGCCAGGCCTCGCCCGCAGGTGGCCAGCGGGAGGGCGTCGGCCGCCTCCGCCGTGTCGGCCACCACCGGGAGCCGCGGATCGTGGTCGCGCACCGAGACGGTGAGCCGGTCGGACAGCAGTTCAAGCTCGACGGTGCAGGACTTGTCGGGCCGGGCGTGCCGGTGGACGTTGCTGAGCAGCTCCGTCACACCGAGCGCGGCCCGGTCGATCAATGGGTCCATATGCCAATAGCGCAACTGCGCAGATACGATTCTGCGGACCTGTCCGATCCGCGACGGCAGGGCTTGCAGCTCCACCGTGCAGTGTCTGCTTGGGTGACTGATCACGGCTGCGACTCCCCGATGTGAGGTCCGGAGAAACCGGAGGAACACGGAGAACACGAGAACAACGGATCCAGCAGAATGGTGCTTGCGTCCAAACGTCCGACTGCTGTCGTGGCCGGCGGGCTGGGTCGCAGCGTAGCCGCCGGTAAACCCAGAGTGACGTGAGACCAGCGTGGCGCAGTGGCCGTACTCCCGCAACTCGCCGCGACGGGGCGCAGGTCAGGTGCCGCGCCCGGCCGCCCGGCGCACCGCTTCGACGAACCGCCGTGCCGCGGGCGGTCCCGCCCGGCCCGGCGCGGGGTCCTGCTCACCGAGGGTCAGCTGATAGCGGTTGCCGTTGAGGTCGGCCGACGCGCGGTCGTCGGAGGCGTACCAGGGCTTGGAGGCGCGCACCGCCTGCACCGGCGCGCTGTCGATCTCGCTGCCGTAGCTGTTCAGCAGCTCCAGCCTGCCGTCGCTGATGCGGACCTTGCCGGCCCGGGTGAGCGAGCGCAGCCCCCTGCCGATCCGCACGCCCGTGGCCGTGAACTCCGGCTCCGCCATCCCTCGCCGCCCCCTCGTGCGCGTCGCTCGCCCCCGTCCGGGACGATCGTCCCCTGCGGTGCAGTCTGCTCCGATGCGGCCCGGAGCACCAGTGCGCGCAGGGGGCGCGCGTCCGGCGCCCGGAGCACTCGCGCCAATGCGCCCGAGTCCCTCGCACGGCGTGCCCCAGCCTCGCTTTGGGTGGCTCAAAGATGCGTTTATGCAGGTGGGAAGCGGTCTGGAAGGTGCCTATTATCGAATTGCCGGCCGCGCGAGGAGCCGTCGGCGCCCACCGTAAGGAGCCCCGCCGTGAGCACCACACCCCGGACCCGCACCGGCGCCACGCTCGATGCCGACCGCAGCGACGCCGTCTACCGCGCCTGGCTGAAAGAGGCCGTCCGCAAGGTCCAGGCCGACGCCAACCGCTCCGCGGACACGCACCTGCTGCGCTTCCCGCTGCCCGAACAGTGGGGCATCGACCTGTACCTGAAGGACGAGTCGACCCACCCGACGGGCAGCCTCAAACACCGCCTCGCGCGCTCCCTGTTCCTCTACGGCCTCTGCAACGGCTGGATCCGCCCGGATCGCCCGGTCATCGAGGCGTCCAGCGGTTCGACGGCCGTCTCCGAGGCGTATTTCGCCAAGCTGATCGGGGTTCCCTTCATCGCGGTGATGCCGCGCACGACGAGCGCGGAGAAGTGCCGGCTCATCGAATTCCACGGCGGGCAGTGCCACTTCGTGGACGACTCCCGGCAGATGTACGAGGAGTCCGCGCGCCTCGCGGTGGAGACCGGTGGCCACTACATGGACCAGTTCACCTACGCCGAGCGCGCCACCGACTGGCGCGGCAACAACAACATCGCCGAATCCATCTTCCGCCAGCTGGAGTTGGAGCGGTTCCCGGAACCCGCCTGGATCGTCGCCACGGCCGGCACCGGCGGCACCTCGGCGACCCTCGCGCGCTACGTCCACTACATGCAGTACGACACCCGCATCTGCGTCGCCGACCCCGACAACTCCTGTTTCTTCGAGGGCTGGACGGCCGGCGATCCGGACGTCACCTGTGACTGCGGCTCCCGCATCGAGGGGATCGGCAGGCCGCGCATGGAGCCGAGCTTCGTGCCCGGCGCGATCGACCGCATGATGAAGGTCCCGGACGCCGCCAGCGTGGCCGCCGTACGCGCCCTGGAACGGGCCATCGGCCGCAAGGCGGGCGGCTCGACGGGAACCGGCCTGTGGAGCGCGCTGAAGATCGTCGCCGAGATGGTGGCCGAGGGGCGCACGGGCAGCGTGGTCACCCTGCTGTGCGACCCGGGTGACCGCTACCTCGACAAGTACTACTCGGACAGCTGGCTGGAGGAGCAGGGGCTGGACATCGCCCCCTACACAGAGGCCATCGAGACCCTGCTGTCGACGGGCGTGTGGACGGACTGAGCCGAAGGGGCCGTACGCGGCGATGGGACCGTGCGCGCTGAAGGGGCCGTACGCGGCGATGGGACCGTGCGCGCTGAAGGGTCCGTACGCGGCGAAGGGGTCGTGCGCGTTGAAGGGGTCGCGCGCGTTGAAGGGTTCGTACGCGGCGAAGGCCGGTCGCGGTGGCCCGTCAGCCGGCCAGGCGACGGTCCAGCGCGTCGACCGCCTGCCGGAACGAGCGCCCCACGCCCGCGCGGGCGAGCCGGCACACGAAGCGGAAGACGGCCGTGCCGTCCAGCGCGAAGGTCATCCGGACACAGGTACCGGCGTCGGGTCCCGGGCCGGCCGGAGTGAGCTGCCACTCCTCGATCCAGGCGCGGGCACCGGGGGTGTTGGTCACGTCGACCCGGTAGGCGTACAGCTCGGGTTCCTGCGCGGCGAGCACCGACTCCCGGAAGCGGACACCGCCCCGCAGCCGCACCTCACGCCCGCCGTCGGTCGCCCGCACCGAGGCCACCGCGGAGAACCACGCGGGCCAGTCGGCCACGTCCTTCGCGAGCGCCTGGAAGACCGCGTCCGGCGGGGCGGCGATGTTGCGGGCGAACACGAGCCGTACGGGAGCGGTTCCGGTGAACTCGATTCCCACCGGGCGCAGACGGTGAGCCATGACGACGAACCCCCTCCTGAAGTCCCCGGGAAACCAGGGGAACCAAGCCGTCAGACTAACTGACGAGTCATCAGGTGTCTTCGGCGCCCTCGGAGTCCTCGGTGTCTCTGGAGTCCTCCGTGCCCTTGGAGTCCTCGTCGTCGTCCGGCTCACCCGCCACCACCAGGCGCCGCAGGTGCTCGGCGATCTCCGCCCGCGCCTCGGCGGGCAGCCCCGCGTCCGTGACCAGTGTGTCCACCTGCCCCAGCGTGGCGAACGAACTCAGGCCCACCGTCCCCCACTTGGTGTGGTCGGCGACCACCACGACCCGCCGCGCCGACTGCACCAGCCGGCGGTTGGTCTCCGCCTCGGCGAGGTTCGGCGTGGACAGACCGGCCTCCACCGATATGCCGTGCACACCGAGGAAGAGCAGATCGAAGTGGAGCGCGGCGATCGCCTGGTCGGCGACCGGTCCGACGAGCGAGTCGGACGGGGTCCGCACCCCGCCCGTCAGCACCACCGTGGCCGCGCCCTGCCGCTCGCCCGAGGTGCGCTGCGCCGCGTGGAAGACGTCCGCGACCCGCACCGAGTTCGTCACCACGGTCAGGTCGGGCACCTCCAGCAGATGCTGGGCGAGCGCGTAGGTCGTCGTACCGCCGGACAGCGCGATCGCCGTTCCCGGCGTGACCAGCCGCGCGGCGCTGCGCGCGATGTCCTCCTTGGCGGACAGCTCCAGACCCGACTTGGCCTCGAAGCCGGGTTCGTGCGTGCTCGGCTCGACCACCGGCACCGCGCCGCCGTGCACCTTCTCCAGCACCCCCTGGCGGGCGAGCGCGTCCAGATCGCGGCGCACGGTCATGTCCGACACGCCGAGCTTGCGCGTCAGCTCGTTGACGCGGACGCCGCCCCGGCGCCGGACCTCGTCCACGATCAGGGCGCGGCGCTGTTCGGCGAGGAGGTTCTGATTCTCGCTCACGTACGCTCCGGTCCTTTCGCCGCAACCCGTCCGACACCCCTGGCACGCCTCCCGCGACCTGGACGTTCCATGCCTCGGGTCGCGTGGGCGTCTCATCTTTGCACGGGCCGGTACAGGTTGCGCCACTGCCTGTCACGACGCGTGCATGCCGCCCGAGCCCCGTGCGGGCACCCTCCGGGGCCCGCGCCGGCCCCGGGTGTTTGGGCCGGGTCACACGGATCGGGGAGATTCCGTGACGAGAGGTGTACGCGGCCCCGGAATCGGAGAACCTGAACCGCGCACGGACACAGACCGTCGGACGCGTCACGGGGGAAGTGCGAGAGCAGTGGAACGTGCGCAGGAACGCACCGCCGGGCCCCGGCCGGACGCCGCCTTCACGCGGCCCGCGGGAGCAGAGCCCGACCTGGAACTGCTGGTGCACGGAGTCGGCGGCACCACGCCCGAGGAGATGCTCGGCGACCCGCGGACCGTCCGGATCACCGGCGACGACACGGCCGCCGTCTTCCGGCGGGCCGCGGACGTCGAGAACGTCGAGAACGCGGCGGCTGGCGCGAGCACGGCCGCGGGTACCACTGGGAGCGCTCGGAGCACGGCGGGAGCCGCGAGCACCGCCGACGCTGTGGGCACCAGCGACGCCGTGGGCACCGCCGACGCCGCGAGCACCGGCCACGCCGTGGGCACCGACGCCGGGGGAGTGCCCCGGAAGGGGCCCGTGCAGGAGGCCTACGTCTGGTGCAACCTCACCTCCGGCGACGGATCCCGGGCCCTGTGGCTCCTGCTGCTGCCGTTCATGGTGGTCAACCTCGCCCACTGGATGCGCCCCGCCGCGCCCGGCCGCCCCCGCGCGATCCGGCTCTACGGCCTGCTCGTCCGGCTGATCGCGCTCACGCTGACGGTGCTGCTGGTGGCGGCGGCCTGCGAGGTCGCCCTCGACCTGGTCGCCTGGCAGTGCGCGGGCGTCGCCGCCTGCGCCGGCCGGCACTCCTGGCTGGGCTTCCTCTCGCCCACCGCGTCCGACGGCGGCTGGTGGAGCCTGCCCGGCCGCCGGCTCGCCCTCGCCGCCTTGGTCCCCACCCTGCTCGTCGTCCTGCTGTGGTACCTCTCCCACCGCACCTGGCAGGCGTACGAGTCCCACCGGCCGATGTCCCACGGACGCGAACCGGACACCGACGGCAGCGCCCTCGCGCGCCCCGGGTTCTGGTACGGGCGCCGGCTCGTGGCCCGGCTGCGCGGCGCCCACACCGCGGCCGGCCTGCTGACCGTCGCTGCGGCCGTCGCCGTACCCGCGATGCGCTTCGACCACCGTCCCGGCGGCGCCCCCGCACTGGACACGCTCGGCCGGCTCCTCGCCGCGGCCCTGCTCGCGGGCACGGTCGCGGTGGTCTCCACCGTGTGCCTGCGGGGCCGCAGCGAGAACAGCCTCGACCAGCGGCTCGACCGCCGTCTCGTACAGGGCCTGCCGCTCGGCGCGCTCGGCCTGCTGCTCCTCGCCGTGCTGTACGCGGGCTGGTCACGGCCCGGCTGGCGGTCCGCCGGACGGCTGCCCGGGGACCCGGCCTTCGCCGGCCTGATGCTGGCCCAGGGACTGCTCGTCGTGGCCCTCGCGCTCGTCGCCGCCGCCCTGCACCGCCGGCACCCCGACCGGCGCGCCGGTATGCGCGGCCTCGGCGGACCGGCGGTCGCGCTGCTCGCCTGCGCTCTGGGCGGGGTGATGTCCGGCGGGGTCGCGCAGCGCATCGCCGACTGGCTGGACGGCACCCGCGCCCTGCTCGACGGCCCGCCGGTGCTGCTGACCTGGCAGGCGTCGGCGATCCCGCCCATCCTCGCGGTGCTGCTCGTCCTGATCGCCGCCCTCGGCGTGCGCACCGCACGGCTCGCCCGCGCCGAACGCGACCGCGTACGCCACGAGCACCCCGGCGAGCCCGAGGACCCCTCCCGCACCCGGAGCATCGCCCAGGTCCGGGCCATGGCCACGCTCACCGACCGCGTGCCCCTCGTCGTCGCCGTGCTCTCCGCCACCACCCTGGTGCTGGGCGCGGCCGCGCTCGCCGGTGCCCTGGCGACCGGCGAGTCCCCCGACGGGGCGACCCGGCGGACGTTCGAGGCGCTGCGCGCGGTGGCCGAGACCTCGCAGGCGCTGGGCTCCTGGCTGGTCGGGGTCGGCTTCCTGCTGTTCGTGACCTGGGGCCGACGCGCCTACAAGGACGCCTCCGCCCGGCGCACCATCGGCATCCTGTGGGACGTCGGCACGTTCTGGCCGCGTGCCGCCCACCCCTTCGCGCCGCCGTGCTACGCCGAGCGCGCGGTGCCCGACCTGACCTGGCGGATGGCCACCTGGACCGAGCGCACCGGCGGCCGACTGGTCCTCTCCGGCCACTCCCAGGGCAGCGTCCTCGCCGCCGCCGCGGCCTGGCAGCTCGCGCCCTCCGTCCGGGGCCGGGTCGCCCTGCTGACGTACGGCTCCCCGCTGGAGAGGCTGTACGGCCGCTGGTTCCCCGCCCACTTCGGGCCGCCCGCACTGGCCGCGCTGCACCACGACGTCCGCTCCTGGAGCAACCTCTACCGGCTCACCGATCCCATCGGCGGCCCCGTCCACGCCGCACCGGACGCGGGCGTGGACGTCGACCACGAGCCGCTGCGCGACCCGCTCGCCTACGGCCGCACCCCCGAGCACCCGCTCCCCGCACCGATCCTCGGCCACTCCGACTACCAGGCCGACCCCGCCTTCGCCCGCGTACGCGCCCGGCTCCTGTCCCGCCTCGCCCCGGACGTGCCCGGTCCGCGCCCCGACCCGGAGCCGGACCTCAGGGCCACGGGCGCCTGACGACCGGGCTCAGGACAGTTCCGGCAGATCCTCCGCGAACAGCAGGGTGAGATCGTCGGTGCTGGCGTCCTCGACCTGGGCGACCCGGCTCGCGTGACGCTCCACCATCGCCTCGAAGGTCTGCCGCGCGGTGCGGCCATTGCCGAACGCGGGGCCCTTCGGGAGCGCCGTGAAGTACGTCAGCAGCGCGTCCGGGGCGCCCGGCGCCAGCCGGTACTCGTTCTCGTCGGCCTGCTGCTCCACGATCCTGAGCAGTTCGCCGGGACCGTAGTCACCGAAGGTGATCGTCCGTGAGAAGCGGCTCGCCACACCAGGGTTGACGGACAGGAAGCGCTCCATCTCAGCCGTGTAGCCCGCGACGATCACCACGACCGCGTCCCGGTGGTCCTCCATCAGCTTCACCAGCGTGTCGATGGCCTCCTTGCCGAAGTCACGCCCGGCGTCCTCCGGCGACAGCGCGTACGCCTCGTCGATGAACAGCACACCGCCGTGGGCCCGTTGGAAGGCCTCCTGGGTGCGGATCGCGGTGGAGCCGATGTGCTCGCCGACCAGATCCACCCGGGACACCTCGACCAGGTGCCCCTTCTCCAGCACTCCGAGGGAGGCGAGGATCTCGCCGTACAGCCGGGCCACGGTCGTCTTGCCGGTGCCGGGGGAGCCGGTGAAGACCAGGTGCCGCTTGACCGAGGCCGCCTTCAGGCCCGCCTGCCGACGGCGCCGGCCCACCTCGATCATGTCGGTCAGGGCCCGCACCTCGCGCTTGACGCTCTCCAGGCCGACCAGTGCGTCGAGTTCACCGAGCACGGCCTTCGACGTCCGGACCGGCTGCTCCGGCTCGGACGGGGTGACGAGCGGCTCCTGCTCCGTGGCGCGCTGCCCGGGAATCGCCCCGAGCAGTCCGCCGGAGGAGGCGGGGGCCGCCGTCTGCACGGCCGTCTCGCGGGGCGCGGGCGATCGCAGGCTGCCGCTCTCGTCGCTGGTGCAGTCCTCCACCACCGGTCCGGTCCCCGAGCCCGCGTCCGGCCCCGCGTCCGCGAACTCGTAACCCCCGCGCGCGCACCGCTCCGTACGGCACTTGCGCAGCGTCGTACGGCAGCCGTCGAGCACATGGAAGCCGTAGCCGCCACTGCCGGTGACCCGGCAGTTCTGGAAGGTGCCCCGGCCGCCGGCGGACACGTAGAAACCGGCCTCGGACGGGGTGCCGACCGTGCAGCGCTCGATGGTCGGGTCGGCGCCCTTGGTGACGATCACACCGGTCTGGGTGCCCTCCACGGTGCAGTTGTTGAGCGTGCCGCCGCTGCCGTGGTCGCGGAACCACGCACCGGTGGCCGCGTCCCGGATCCGGCAGTCGTCGAGCTGGGCGGTCGCCCCGTCACTCACCGACACCGCCGTGTTGCGCACCTGGGACAGGTCGCTGTCCACCACGTCGGCCCGCGAGCCGCGGTCCAGCACGAACAGGGCGTCCGGCACGTCGTGCACCCGGCAGGAGTCCAGCACCGCCGTGGCGCCGTCGCTCACCCACACCGCCGGATAGTCGCCGGTGCTGTCGAAGATCTCGCACTGGTTCGCGTCGACCCGGGTGCCCGGGTCCCACACCGACAGGCCGTTGCGCCCGAACTGACGCACCGACGTACGGGTCAGCGTGAGCACCGAGCGGGAACGCAGGTCGATCGCGTTCTCCGGGATGTCGTGGATCCGGCAGTCGGCCAGGGTGAGCACCGCGTCCGTGTCGAGCGTGACACCGTCGGCGGAGGTGCGGTGGACATCGCAGTCGGTCAGATGCGCCGTGGCCCGCTGGGTGACCTGGACCCCGGAGCCCCGGACCTCGTACACCTCGCAGCCGACCGCCTCCAGCGCGGAGTTCTCACCGGTCGCGCTCAGACCGACGCCGGAGGCGTGGTGCACCCGGCAGCGCTCCAGGCGCGGATGGGCGCCGCCCCGGACCGCCACCGCGGCCTGTCCCGCCGCGACGACCTCGCACTCCTCGAACACCCCGCTGCCACCGTCGAGCACGGCGATACCGATGCCGGCCGGATTGTCGACCGTGCAGCGACGCACGGTCGGCCGCGCCGAGCCCCGCACCTCGATACCCGCGGCGGACCGCGTCACGATCCGCACGTCCGTCAGCTCCGGCGCGCCCTCCTCGACCAGCAGCGCGGGCGCGGCCGAGTCCTGGCCCTCGACGTGCAGACCCTGCACGACCGCCGAGGCCCGCACGGTCAACGGCACACCGTCCGAGGGAGCGATCCGCACCGAGCCGGGCGAGCCCTCTGGACCTCGCAGGGTCACCGGCCGCTGGACGACGAGGTTCTCCCGGTAGGTGCCGGGGGCGATGGTGAGGACGTCGCCGTCGGAGGCGGCCTCCAGGGCGGCGGCGAGCGACGCGTACTCACCCGTGCGGCGCCGCCACCGCGAAGTACCGGTGTGCGTCACCTGGACCGTGCCCTGTGCCATGGCGTTGCCGTGCCCCCACCTCGTGGTACGTGCGCTCGTTCACCTGCTGGGCGCTGCCGCCGGAGGCGGGAACACGGGCGCGCCCGGCCCACAGGGGCCTCGACGCGTCGCGCTCCGGTCACCGGCGCGCCCTTCGGCTCGCTCGCGTGCGGGTTGATGCCGAGAGCGAGTCGGCCGGTCCACCGTAGCGTGCGCGCGGACCATGGATTGACCAGAGACGGAAGGCCGTCAGCTGCCCGTGCCCGCCTTGCCCCAGTCCGGACCCGCGCGGTCCCAGGCCTGGTCCCAACGCGCGTACCGGCGGCGGACCATGCGCCAGACGACCAGCCGGCGGCCGGCCTCGACCAGTGCGGCGGTCGCCAGGGCGGCGCCGATCCCGGCGAGCACCGCGTGTGTCGTCGCCGTCGCCGGATCCAGCGGGCGGGTGGTTATTCGGCCGTGCGGATCCGTCCAGAGTCCGAAGTGGTCCCCCTGGTGCGGGGACTTGAGGCTCGCCAGGACCGGGCCGTGCTGCCGGGTGCCGTCAGGTGCGGTCCAGTCGGCCAGGACCCGGCTGCGGATCTGCGCGGCGCTGGTGTCGGGGTCGGTCTCCGGCAACGCGTCGCTCAGCTTGCGGACCACGGTGGCCGTGACCAGATGGTGTGAGTGACGCTGGCCCACCACCGCCCGCTGCAGGGAGTCCTGCGCGGTGGTACCGACCAGGGAGCCGACCGCGGGTGCCGCCGCGACGACCAAGAGCAGCGCCACCAGGGCAAGCCAGGCCTCGGCCACGTCGGTTCCCCGGCGCAGCGGATTGCCACGCCAGCGCCACAGACCGCTCAACGCCCGCACATCCCCACCCCCTTCGACTCCGTGACAACCCACGGCGGAGCCGCTCACCCCGAGGCCCGGCCGAGAGAGCGACATCACGTCCGGCCGGCACCTCTCACGAATCTCTCACATCACCTCAACGACCGCGCGTCCCCTGTGGTTCCCGGCCGCAGGCCACGGCGATCGGGAGCCTCGCCGCCAGCCGCCAGCCGCCAGCCGCCAGCCGCCAGCCGTCCGGCCGCTCATCGCCCGGCCGCCCATTGCCCACCGCCCGGCCGTCCGCCACTACGTCAGCACGCGCACCGGATCCCCGACCCGGACCGTGCCGGGCCCGAGGGGTACCAGGTTCTGGCCGAACTGCAGTTGCCCGTCGCGCCGGCGGTGGCGGGCCAGCGTGTGCAGCGGTTCACGGCCGCGCACGGCGCTGTCCTGGTCGGTGGTGGTCACGACGCAGCGCCCGCAGGGCTTCGCGACCCGGAAGACGACCTCGCCGACCGAGATGCGCGACCAGTGGTCCTCCGCCCACGGCTCGGTGCCCGCCACGACCAGGTTCGGCCGGAAACGGTTCATGGGCAGCGGACCCTCGTCGGCGTGCTCGCCCTGTGCGAGCAGGGAGTTGAGGGCGTCGAGGGAGGCGAGCGTGGTGACGAGGAGGGGGTATCCGTCGGCGAGGCTCACCGTCTCGCCGGGCAGCGCGTGGTCCGGGTCGATGGGGCGGCGCGTGGCCGGGTCGTCGAGGTGGACCAGGCGGACGTCGGCACCCACGTACGCACTGCACCAGTCATGAGCGGCGGCGCAGGCGGCGACCGCCTCCACCTTGGTGCCGAAGATGTCGATGAGCACCGTCGCCGCCGGAGCCGCCGCTGCCGGCTCCGGGACGGGCACCGTCAGCGGCGCACGACCGGGCGCGGACAGCAGAAGGCCGCCGCCGGGCAGCAGCTCGGCGGCGGCCATCGCGAGACGTGGCTGTTCGCGCTGCGTGACGACCCTTCCCCCGAGGTCGACAAGAGCCCAGCGCCGGTCACCGGCCAGCCCCCAGGGCTCTACCGCGGCCTGCCGTGGCGACAGGCCGCGGAGCGCCTTGACCGGATGGACGTGGATCGAGTGCAGTGTCGCGTTCCCCATGAGGCCACCCTGCCAGGCGACACGGCGGCCGGGGCGCGCGGATCAGTAGCCGCGGTACTGCTGGTTGTTGTACGGGTCCTGGTAAGGAGCCTGCGGGGGGCGCGGCGCGGCCGGACGCATGGCCTCGTATCCCGTGCCTCCGCCGTTGGTCATCGGACGCTGCATCGGCGCCTGCTGCCCGGCGTAGCCGCGCGGCGCACCGGCCTGCTGCGGGATGTACGCCGTGGGCGCCTGCTGCAGCGGCGCGGACTGCGCCATCTGCGGGTAGCCGTACGCGGGGGGCTGGGGGGAGGGGGCCGCCGGGAGGGCCGGCAGCGCCGACGGCAGGGCGGGCAGGTTGCTCGCCGATTCGTAGGCGGCGGGGACCCGGATCGGGGCGATCTGCGGGGTGCCCCGCTCGGCCACGAGCGAGTCGTAGATCGGAGTGTCCGGGAAGGAGGCGGAGTAGTAGCCGCCACCATAAGTGGAGCGGGGGGAGGTCATGGCACATAAGTTAAGCCCACGATGTGCTGGTTGGGGAGACCGATAAGAGGGTTGTTTTCCGTGTCGGCAGTGACCTGGTGTCCCTAATACGAGCGAACTTGGCAAAAATGGACTCCGGCCCCCGTTTGAATCGTGTAAAGGCCAAGCTCCCACAGGGTTACCGGCGGTTGACCGGCGATCTTCCTGTGCCGGTCCCGGGAGTTCAGCGTGGCTGGAATACGTTGAGCGGGTAGGGACGACCCTGGCGGCCGGGAGCGTCCGGGACGCCGAAACCGAGGGGGCCGACATGTCAATGCCGAAGGGATCGAACGCGCCGGTGCCGACCGCCGCGCTGCGCGTCGAAATGCGCTGGCGCCCGGGACCCGGTGTGCCCGACGCGGACGCCTCGGCGCTGTTGCTCGTGGCCGGAAAGGTTCGCTCCGACCGGGACTTCGTCTTCTACAACCAGCCCTCGCACCCCTCCGGCGCGGTCCGCCACGAGGGCAAGCGCGATGCCGGCGACCACGTGAGCGACACCCTTTTTCGTGGACCTCGCGCGCGTGGAGGGCGCGATCGAGCGGATCGTCCTCGCGGCCTCCGCCGACGGCGGGACCTTCGGACAGGTCCCGGACCTGGCCATCGAGGTGACCGACGCGGGCACGGGCGCCGTGGTCGCCCGCTTCGACAGCCCCGGCGCGAGCGTGGAGACGGCTTTCGTGCTCGGCGAGTTCTACCGCCGCCAGGGCGGTTGGAAGTTCCGCGCCGTGGGCCAGGGGTACAGCAGCGGACTGGAAGGTCTGGCGACGGACTTCGGCATCACCGTCGACGAGCCTCAGCAGGGCGCGGTGCCGCCCGGCCAGACGCCCGCCCAGGCGTCCGGCCGCACGCCCGCCCCGATGCCCGCACCTCCCGCAGCGCCTCCGGTGGCTCCTCCCGTGACCGCGCGCCCACCGGCAGCCGTACCGCCACCGCCACCGCTACCGCCATCACCGCCATCACCACCGGTCGTCCCGCCGTCCCCGCCGCCTTCGGGCACCCCGCTGACCCACCTGCCCCCACCGCCCCCGGGCTCGACTCCCGCGCCTCTGCCCCCGCCTCCCTCGGCGCAGCCGGTCCGGCTCTCCAAGGTCACGCTCACGAAGGCCGCGCCGTCCGTCTCGCTGACCAAGCAGGGCGGCAGTTCCGGAGCCATGCGGGTCAACCTCAACTGGCAGGTGCGCGAGCAGTTCCGGGGCCGGGGGCGTCGCCGGGGAGACGTCGACCTCGACCTGGGCGCCCTGTACGAACTCGCCGACGGCCGGAAGGGCGTCGTACAGGCTCTCGGTAACGCCTTCGGTTCGCTGAGCCGGCCGCCGTACATCCACCTCGACGGCGACGACCGCACCGGTGGCCTGGCGAGCGGTGAGAACCTCACCGTCAACCTCGACCACACCCGGGATTTCCGGCGCATTCTCGTCTTCGTCACCATCTACGAAGGCGCCAGTTCCTTCGCCGACCTGCACGCCACCGTCACCTTCCAGCCGCAGAACGGCGCCCCGGTCGAGTTCTCGCTGGACGAGTGCACGGTCCCCTCGTCGGTGTGCGCGCTCGCGCTGATCACCAACACGGGCGGAGACCTCGTCGTACAGCGCGAGGCGCGGTACCTGGTGCCGGAGCGCGGGGTGAGCCCGCAGCGCACCATGGACCGCGCCTACGGATGGGGCATGAACTGGACGCCAGGCCGCAAGTGACTCCGCTCAGCCCTCGTCGGGAACGGCGCCGGGGCGCGTGTAGGTACGGCCCTTCCAGGCCGCGCCCCGGCCCCGGTAGTGCTGCACCGCGGAGTCGACCGTCATCAGGAGGTAGAGGAACGCGGTGAACGGCAGCAGGGGAGCGAGCCACAGCGGCTGCCGGTAGTAGCGGAGCATCGGCACGTACGTCGCCGCCATCACCGCCCACGCCGCCGCGCCGACGGCCGCCGTCACCGCGTCGCCCGTGACGGCGCCCGTCACCACCGCCGCGGGCGGCACCAGGTACACCAGGGCGAGTCCGGCGACCGTCCCGAGGAGCAGCAGCGGGTTGTGCCGCAGCTGGGCGTACGCGCTGCGTGAGACCATCCGCCACAGGTCGTGCAGCCGCGGGTAGGGGCGCACGCTGTCCACCCGCTCGGCCAGCCCCAGCCAGACGTGGCCGCCGACGCCCTTCACCGCGCGCGCGAGCGCCACGTCGTCGATGACGGCGTGCCGGATGGCGTCCGGGATCCGTGCCCGCTCGGCCGTCTCCGCGCGCAGCAGCACACAGCCGCCCGCCGCAGCCGCCGTACGCGACCCCTTCCGTCCGATCCGGCGGAACGGGTACAGCTGCGCGAAGAAATAGACGAACGCCGTGACGACCAGTCGCTCCCACAGGCTCTCCACCCGCAGCCGCGCCATCTGCGAGACCACGTCGAAGCCGCCGGTACGGGCCGCTGCCACCAGCTCGCGCAGGCTGTCCGGGGCGTGCGCGATGTCCGCGTCCGTCAGCAGCAGGTATTCGGGGCCACGCGCGCGTGCCAGCCCGATGCCGTGCCGCACCGCCCACAGCTTGCCCGTCCAGCCCGCGGGCGGCTCCCCGGGCGAGGCCACCGTGAGCGGCAGCCCGCCGTGCCGCCGGGACAGCTCCCGGGCCAGTTCCCCGGTGCCGTCGGTGCTCCCGTCGTCCACGAGGACGACCTCCGCCCGCCCGGGATACTCCTGGGCCAGCAGCGAGGGCAGACTCGCGGGCAGCACGGCCGCCTCGTCACGGGCCGGGACGACCACGCACACCGACGGCCACGCCTCCGGTTCCCGGCGCCGCGGCAGCCGGACGTCCGTCCGCCAGAAGAAGCCCTGGCACAGCAGCAGCCAGCACCAGGCGGCGAGGGAGGCGAGTGATACCACGGTCGTCCACGCGAGGGCGCTCACGGCCCGAAGTCTGCCCCACCGGACGGGCCCGCAGGGGGCGATCGTCTATCGTGGCCGGGTGAAGATCGCGCTCATGGACTCCGGAATCGGCCTTCTGGCGGCCACCGCCGCGGTACGGCGCCTGCGGCCCGACGCGGATCTCATCCTCTCCCTCGACCCCGACGGCATGCCCTGGGGGCCGCGCACCCCCGAGGACCTCACCGGGCGGGCCCTGGCCGTCGCGGAGGCCGCGGCGGCCCGCCGGCCCGACGCCCTGATCGTCGGCTGCAACACCGCCACGGTGCACGCCCTGCCCGCCCTGCGCGCCCGCCTGGAACCGGGCGTCCCGGTCATCGGCACCGTCCCGGCGATCAAGCCGGCCGCCGCGGGCGGCGGCCCCGTCGCCATCTGGGCGACCCCCGCCACCACCGGCAGCCCGTACCAGCGCGGGCTCATCGCGGACTTCGCGGACGGCGTCCAGGTCAGCGAGGTGCCCTGCTGGGGGCTCGCCGAGGCCGTGGAGCACGCGGACGAGGCGGCCATCGGCGCCGCCGTCACCGCCGCCGCCGCGCTCACCCCCGAGGACGTGACGACCGTCGTCCTGGGCTGTACCCACTACGAGCTGGTGGCGGAACGTATCCGCACCGCCGTGCGGCGCCCCGGTGCCGCCCCGCTCGTCCTGCACGGCTCCGCCGGAGCCGTGGCCGCCCAGGCCCTGCGCCGCCTCGGTGAGCTGCCCGCCCCCGACGCCCCGGCCGAGGGAACCCTGACCGTGCTGCTGAGCGGCCGCGAGGGCGAGCTGCCCGCGCCCGCGCTGCACTACGCCGAGGGGCGCCTTCTGCCCGCCGTCGGCCCCTTCGCCGACCGGCGCTGACACCCACGACGGGAAGCCGCGGGGCCACCGGGCCGCCATGGGCTGCCGCGCGCCCGCCGGGCGGCCCGGCGGCCCGGCCGCACCAGTGACTGTCCGCGAGCAGGTACCCGCGCAGCGAAACCTGAGTAACCTCGTAGGCATGAGGGACCACCGCGACGCCGAGGACCTTCCCCTCCCCGACGTCTGGACCGGGCGCGCCACCAACCGTGTGCAGTGGCTGCTGGCGCTGGTCGGCGCGGCCTGCATGGCGCTCGGTATCGAGCTGGCCGTGGCCGCGCCCTGGACCTCGGGCACCGCCCCGCTGGTGATGGCCGTCGTCGGCTGTATCGCGGCCGGCCTCCTCGTGCTCTTCGGCACACTCGCCTTCGTGCACGTCGACCTCAGGCTCGACCAGGAGTGCCTCGAAGTGCGCTGCGGCCACATCGGCCTCCCACGCCGCCGCATCCCGCTCTCCCAGGTCGCCGGCGCCGACTTCACCCCGCACGTCACCCCGCGCCAATGGGGCGGCTGGGGTTACCGCTGGCGCCCCGAGAAGGGCACCGCGGTCGTCGTGCGCCGCGGCGAGGGCATCGTGCTCAGCCTGTGGGACGGCCACACGTTCACGATCACCGTGGACAACGCGGAGTCGGCGGTACGGGTCATCAGGGACCGGCTGAGTACGATCACGCCCGGTACGGCGGCCTGACACCGCGCCACGATCCCAGGCCCAGGCCCACGCCCCGCCTCCGACCCTTCTGCGCCTCCGACCCTTCTGCGTCTCTGGGGCAACGGAGCCTCAGGGTCCCAGAGTCCCGGAGCCTCAGAGCCTCGGACCGTCGGCCTCCTCACCGGCCCACGGTCGTGCTGTCGCCCAGCCGGCCAGCAGTCCCGCACCCGCCGTCACCGTCGTGAAGCTCAGCGCGTTGCCGACCGAGGCGATCACCGCGAGTGCCGTCAGCGCCGCGCCCGCGGTCAGGGCGACCGGGGTCGGGCGTGGGGTCCGCCACAGCGCGTGGAGGACCCAGCAGAAGGTGGCCGCGAGCAGGAGCACGCCCACCACGCCCTGTTCGGAGGCCTGCTGGAGCGGCGCCGAGTGCGGCTTGCCGTCGGGCAGAGCCCTCGTCCCGGTGGTGCTCAGCTCGCCGAAGCGGCCGGGGCCCACTCCGAGACCCGGGGCGCTACGGGCCAGTCGCAGCGCGTCCTGCCACAGTTCGAGCCGGTGCGGGGCGAACCGGCCCTCCAGCGCCGCGCCGGGATCACCGGGCAGGGCGCCCGCCGCGACCGCCCACACGGCTCCGGCCGTCACGAACGCCACCAGCGCCAGGCCGGCGATGCCCACGCCGCGGTGGCGCATCGAGCCCGCGGCGAGCGAGCACAGCAGTACGGCGACGCTGGCCAGGCAGCCGATGGCCGAGCCGACGGCAGCCGCGGTCAGGGCGACGGCGACCGCGAGCACCCGCAGGCCGAGCCGCAGCGCCGGTACGGAGGTCGACCAGGCGGCGCAGCACGCCGCACCCGTGGCCAGCGCCGGCAGGGCGGCGCTGGCACCGGCCTGTCCGAGCGGGGCGAGGTACCCGTGTCCGGGCAGGACATCGGGCATCAGCACGGTCAGTGCGAGCCCGGCCGCCGCCCCCGCGCCGGGCGCGGCCACCGGCAGCAGCGCCCCGGAGATCCTTCCCACGGCGTAGCCGGCGGCCGTGGCGAGCACCGCGAGCAGGACGCCCTCCGGCCGTCCGTCGTGGACGGCGGCCGTGATCAGCGACCAGGCGGCGCAGGCGCCCAGCAGGATCATGCCCGCCCCGTCAGAAACGTTTCTCCTGATGCGATCCGCGTCCGCGCCTGTGGCCGTGCCTGTCGCGGACGTCATCCCCCTCGACCCCACCCGTCGCCCCCCGTACCCGTCCCCCGTGTCGCGGCGAACCTCGGCCGTACACACCGGAACCGGCCGCACCGCCGAGGCTGGCCACACCGTAACGGCTGATGACCGGTTTGTGGACGAGTCGCTGGGAATCGTCGTGATTCCCGCAGATCGTCGGCACGGGCGCGGGTCGTGCCGGCGGTCCGCGCGGGTCGTGCCGGCGGCGTGCGAGGGGCTTGTTGACGGTCTGCTCCGGTCGGCGTCGGGCGGGGTGCTGACGGTCTGCACCGGTCGTGCCGACGGTCTGCGTCGGGCAGGGTGCCGCCCCGCGCGTGGACCGTGCCCGTTGCCGTGCGGCCAGGGGACGGTTCGTGCTTCCGCGCAGGTCGGCCGCCCTGTCCGTGCCGTCGGTGACGAGCCGACCGTGCTGTCGGCGGCGAGGCGCGCCGCCGTACACTCCCCGGGTGACCGTCACCGCAACTTCCGTGGACCAGCCGGACCATCTGCAGCCGCCCTCCGTGCAGGGCGCGCGCGGCCGTCGGCTCCTGCGCCTGGTCCCGGCCCTCGCCTCCGCGCTGTGCGGAGTGCTCCTCTACGTCAGCTTCCCGCCGCGCACCCTGTGGTGGCTGGCCCTGCCCGCCTTCGCCGGGTTCGCCTGGCTGCTGCGCGGTCGCGGCTGGAAGGCGGCGCTCGGCCTCGGCTACCTCTTCGGGCTCGGCTTCCTGCTGCCGTTGCTGGCGTGGACCGGCGTGGAGGTCGGTCCCGGTCCCTGGCTCGCGCTGGTCGCCATCGAGGCGGTCTTCGTCGCCCTCGTCGGTGTCGGCATCGCGGCGGTGTCCAGGCTGCCTGCCTGGCCGGTGTGGGCTGCCGCCGTGTGGATCGCCGGAGAAGCGGTACGCGCGCGGGTGCCGTTCCGCGGTTTCCCCTGGGGCAAGATCGCCTTCGGGCAGGCGGACGGCGTCTTCCTGCCGCTCGCCGCGGTGGGCGGCACCCCGGTGCTCGGTTTCGCGGTCGTCCTGTGCGGCTTCGGCCTGTACGAGGCCGGGCGGCTGATCGTCGAGCGGCGCCGTACGCAGACCGTCCGCAAGGCGGCCGCTGCCGCCGCGCTGCTCAGCGTCGCCGTGCCGGTCGCCGGCGCGGTCGCCGCCCGAGCGCTGGTCAGCGACAAGGCCGAGGGCGGAACGGCGACGGTCGCGGTCGTCCAGGGCAACGTGCCGCGCGCCGGTCTGGAGTTCAACGCCCAGCGGCGCGCCGTCCTCGACTACCACGCGCGCGAGACCCTCAAGCTGGCCGCCGACGTGAAGGCCGGCAAGGTCCCGAAGCCCGACTACGTGCTGTGGCCCGAGAACTCCTCGGACATCGACCCCTTCGGCTACCCCGACGCGGCTGCCGTCATCGAGGGGGCGGCCAAGGCGGTCGGTGTGCCCATCTCGGTCGGCGCGGTCGTCGAGAGCGACGGGAAGCTGCTCAACGAGCAGATCCTGTGGGACCCGGCCAAAGGGCCGGTCCAGACCTACGACAAGCGGCAGATCCAGCCCTTCGGCGAGTACCTCCCGCTGCGCGGGCTCGTCGGCGCGATCAACAAGGACTGGACCGGCATGGTCCGCCAGGACTTCAGCCGGGGCACCGAGCCGGGCGTGTTCGACATCCACGGGACCAAGGTCGGCCTGGCCACCTGCTACGAGGCCGCCTTCGACTGGGCCGTCCGCGACACCGTCACGCACGGCGCGGAGATGATCTCCGTACCGAGCAACAACGCCACCTTCGACCGCAGCGAGATGACCTACCAGCAGCTCGCCATGTCCCGCATCCGCGCCGTCGAGCACAGCCGGACCGTGACGGTGCCCGTCACCAGCGGGGTCAGCGCGGTGATCATGCCGGACGGGCGGATCACTCAGAAGACCGGCATGTTCGTGCCCGCCTACCTGGTCCAGAAGGTCCCGCTGCGGACCTCCGAGACACCCGCGACCCGGATGGGCATCCTGCCCGAGATGGCCCTGGTGCTGGTCGCCGCGGGCGGCCTCGGCTGGGCGATCGGGTCCGGGATCCGGGCCAGGCGCTCGGGTGACGCGTAGCCGTACGCGCGTCGACAGCCCGCCGGCGCCGCCCGAGGTGCCGGCTGCGGCCCGTTAGGGTCGGTCCCATGGCTACTCCTGACTTCATCCGCACGATCAGGGCAAGCGCGGGCCACCAGTTGCTGTGGCTCCCCGGCGTCAGCGCGGTCGTCTTCGACGACCAGGGCCGAGTCCTGCTGGGGCAGCGCTCGGACAACCACCAGTGGGCGGTGCTCTCCGGAATCCCGGAACCCGGGGAGCAGCCGGCCGCCGCCGCGGTGCGCGAGGTCTACGAGGAGACCGCGGTACGGTGCGTCCCCGAGCGGATCGTCATGGTGAAGTCCAGCGAGCGCGTGACGTTCGGCAACGGCGACATCTGCCAGTTCATGGACATCACCTTCCGCTGCCGGGCCGTCGGCGGCGAGGCCCGCGTCAACGACGACGAGTCGGTGGACGTCGGCTGGTTCGAGGTGGACGCACTGCCGCCCATGGACGAGCGCCATCTCGTCCGGATCAAACAGGCCATGTCTGATGAACCCACATGGTTCGACCCCACGACTTTTGAATGAAGTATGGAGTGTGACCACATGTGGTCGGGAGAGGGTGCTCCTTAGGGTCGACACATGACCCAGCCCAGCGCCCTGTCCGGCCACCACAGCCCCTCGCTCGACCTCGGCGGTCGCACCGCCCTCGTCACCGGCGCCGCCGGCGGCATCGGCCGCGCCTGCGCGCTGCGGCTCGCGGCAGCCGGGGCCCGGGTCAGAGCCGTCGACCGGGACTCCGCGGGCCTCGCCGAGCTGGTCGAGGTGGCCAAGGGCGCGGGGGATCTCACGGGCACGGGCGATCTCAAGGGCTCGGGCGGTCTCACGGGCACGATCGAGCCGCACGTCCTCGACCTCACCGACCTCGACGCCGCCGAGGAGGTGGCCGCCGGCACCGACGTCCTGGTCAACAACGCCGGCCTTCAGCTGGTCCGCCCCCTGGAGGAGTTCCCGCCCGAGGTCTTCCACACCGTACTGACCGTGATGCTGGAGGCCCCCTTCCGGCTCATCCGCGGCGCCCTCCCGCACATGTACGCGCAGAGCTGGGGCCGGATCGTCAATGTGTCCTCCGTCCATGGGCTGCGCGCCTCTGCCTTCAAGGCCGCCTATGTGGCCGCCAAACACGGTCTCGAAGGACTCTCCAAGACGGCCGCCCTGGAAGGCGCCCCCCATGGTGTGACCTCGAACTGTGTGAATCCGGCCTATGTGCGCACCCCACTGGTCGAGAAGCAGATCGCCGACCAGGCACGCGCCCACGGCATCCCCGAGAAACGCGTGCTGTCCGAGATCCTGCTCAAGGACAGCGCGGTCCGGCGCCTCATCGAGCCGGAGGAGGTCGCCGAGGCCGTCGCCTACCTGTGCGGCCCGCAGGCGTCCTTCGTCACCGGCACCTCGCTGGTGCTGGACGGCGGCTGGACGGCCCACTGAACAGGCCCGGGGCGTCCGGCGGCGAAGTTGTCCACAGGCCTGCCGCGCCGGGCGGCCGATGCGGAATCCTGTGACCATGTCTCTCGATCACGTGCAGCCCGCCGGGCGCCCCGCCACCGGGAACGCCCGCGGGGAGTCCGACGGCAGTGCGCAGGCCTCGTACCTCGCACTGCTGGCCCGCGACGCCTCCGTGGAGGCCTACGAGCAGCCGCTGCTGCTCGCCCGCGCCGAGGGACAGCCGGCCGAGCGGATAGCGGCGCTGGAACAGGCCAAGCTCCTCGCCCTGCGCGTCCGTTCCGAACTGGAGGGGCGCCGGCGACGCGAGGCGGAGCTGTCCGCGCTCTTCGAGACCGCCCACGACCTGGCGGGACTCAGGGACGCGGACGCCGTCCTCCAGGCGATCGTGCAGCGCGCCCGCTCCCTGCTCGGCACGGACATCGCCTACCTCAGCCTCCACGACCCGGCGCGCGGCGACACCTACATGCGGGTCACCGAGGGCTCCGTCGCCGCACGCTTCCAGCAACTGCGCCTCGGCATGGGGGAGGGGCTCGGCGGCCTCGTCGCCCAGACCGCGCGGCCGTACGTCACCGACGACTACTTCAAGGACAGCCGCTTCCAGCACACCCTCGCCATCGACGCCGGTGTGCGCGACGAGGGCCTGGTCGCCATCCTCGGTGTCCCGCTGATGCTCGGACCGCACGTCATCGGTGTCCTGTTCGCCGCGGACCGGCGCGCCCGCGTCTTCGAACGCGAACAGATCGCCCTGCTCGGCTCCTTCGCCGCCCTCGCCGCCACCGCCATCGACACCGCCAACCTGCTCACCGAGACACGTGCCGCCGTGGCCGGGCTGGAGCGCGCCAACGAGATCATCCGGGACCGCAGTTCGGTCATCGAGCGCGCCTCCGAGGTGCACGACCGGCTCGCCGAACTCGTCCTGCGCGGCGGCGGGGTCCACGACGTCGCGGCGGCCGTCTCGCAAGTCCTCGACGGCACGGTCGAGTTCACCGAGACCGGCACCACGCCGGCCGCCGCGCTGAAGACGTCCAGCACCGAGGGGCACGCCGTACCGCACGGCGACGACTGGATCGCCGCGGTCGCCGCGGGCGGGGAACTCCTCGGCGCGCTCGCCCTGCGCGGCCACCCGGACCTGGACCCCGTCGACCAGCGCACCCTGGAGCGCGCGGCGATGGTCACCTCGCTGCTCCTGCTCGCCCGCCGCTCCGCCACCGAGGCCGAACAGCGCGTACGGGGCGAGCTGCTGGACGACCTCCTGGACGCCCACGCCCACGACCGCGACCCGCGCCTGCTCCGCGAGCGCGCCGCACGGCTGCACGCCGACCTGGACGCCACGCATGTCGTCCTCGCCGCCCGTCTCGACGGCCCCGCGGCCGACGCCGAGGAGGAGGCCGACGCCCGCCGCCGGCTGTGGTCCGCCGCCTCCCACCTCGCCGCCACGCGGCAGGGCCTGGCCGCCGCCCGCGACGGCGGCACGGTCCTGCTGCTGCCCCTCGGCACCGGCGACAGCGCCACCGGCCTCGCCCGCCGCACCGCCCGCGACCTGGGCACGGCCGTCCACCAGCCCGTCACCGTCGGCGCCTCCGCCCCCGTCACCGACCTCGCCGCCCACCCGGACACGGTGGCCGCCGCCTACACCGAGGGCCGCCGCTGCCTGGACGCCCTCCACTTGCTGGGCCGCGGCGGAGACGGCGCGGCGGCCGAGGACTTCGGCTTCCTCGGCCTGCTGCTCGCCGGCGAACGCGACATCGGCGGCTTCGTCGAGTGCACCATCGGCACGGTCGTCGCCTACGACGAACGACGCGGTACGGAGCTGCTGCGCACCCTGGACGCCTACTTCGCGTGCGCGATGAGCCCGGCCCGCACCAAGGACGCCCTCCATGTGCACGTGAACACCGTCGCGCAGCGGCTGGAGCGCGTGGGCCGGCTGCTCGGCGGTGACTGGCAGACGCCGTCCCGCGCCCTGGAGATCCAACTGGCCCTGCGCCTGCACTGGTTGGCGACACCGCAACGGCACTGACCGGCTCCCCGCAGCGGAGAGCCGGCCGGTACACAGGAGGAGCGGACGGTCAGGTCGTGTGGACCCGTCAGGCTGTGCGGGCCTCGGTCGCGGGGCTCGCCTCGGCGCTCTGCGCGTCGACCGCGTCCACCCGGGCGAGATCACGGTGCCTGGTCTCCCGGGCCACGCCCACCGCGACCAGGGTCAGCACGCAGGCCGCGATCACGTACAGGGCGATGGGCGTGGAACTGCCGTACGCGGAGAGCAGGGCCGTGGCGATGAGCGGGGCGGGCGCACCGGCCGCCACCGAGGCGAACTGGGCGCCGATGGAGGCACCGGAATAGCGCATCCGGGTCGCGAACATCTCGGCGAAGAAGGCGGCCTGGGGCGCGTACATCGCGCCGTGCAGCACCAGTCCGACGGTCACCGCCAGGATCAGGTTCCCGAACGACCCCGTGTCGACGAGCGAGAAGAACGGGAACATCCACAGGCCGATCCCGACCGCACCGAACAGGTACACGGGACGCCGTCCGACCCGGTCGGAGAGCGCGCCCCAGGCGGGGATCACCGCGAAGTGCACGGCGGAGCCGATGAGGACGGCGTTGAGCGCGGTCTGCTTCGAGACGCCGGCGGACGTGGTGGCGTAGACGAGGATGAAGGCCGTGATGACGTAGTAGCTGATGTTCTCCGCCATCCGGGCGCCCATCGCGACCAGCACGTCACGCCAGTGGTGGCGCAGCACGGAGACGAGCGGCAGCTTCTCCTCACCGCCGTCCCTCAGCGCCTCGGCCCGCGCCTGCGCCTCCTTGAAGACCGGCGATTCATCGACGGAGAGACGGATCCACAGACCGATGATCACCAGCACACCGGAGAGCAGGAACGGGATCCGCCAGCCCCAGGAGCCGAAGGCGCCGTCCGACAGCACGGCCGTGAGCAGGGACAGCACACCGGTCGCGAGCAATTGCCCGGCAGGCGCTCCGGTCTGCGGCCATGCTGATGGCCCAGAAGCCGCGTCGCCGAGCGTCCCCGTGCTCGGACACCAGCAGGACGGCACCGCCCCACTCGCCACCGAGCGCGAAGCCCTGCACGAGCCGCAGCACGGTCAGCAGCACCGGCGCGGCGCTCCCGATGGTCGCGTGCGTGGGCAGCAGACCGATGGCGAAGGTGGCCCCGCCCATCAGCAGCAGACTCAGCACCAGCAGCTTCTTGCGCCCCAGCCGGTCACCGTAGTGCCCGAACACCAGCGCCCCGACCGGCCGGGCCGCGAACCCGACCGCGTACGTGAGGAAGGACAGCAGCGTCCCGACCAGCGGGTCCGAGTCGGGGAAGAACAGCTTGTTGAACACCAGGGCTGCGGCGGACCCGTACAGGAAGAAGTCGTACCACTCGATGGTGGTGCCGATGAGGCTGGCGGCGACGATGCGCTTCAGGTTGGCGGGCGTTGGGGGAGCGGATGCTATGGAGGCCATGTGCGCCACTTCCTCGTGTGCGGTGGGGACGGGTACGTGTCGGCACACGGTAGGAAGATGCAGGTCAAGGGCACATGTGGTGGGGCCACATAGTTCACGGGTTGGTTATGCGTGTGGCCGCCATGCCGGGTCACGGAAGGGCGATTCAGGGGCTCGAAGGTGGTCGAAACGAGTGCCGTCCGTGACGCGTAGTTCGGAGTGATTTGACGGTGCGGTGCTGACTCCCGTGCTGACTTGGTACTGACTACGCTCTGTTGAACTCGGACAGCTTGGGGCTGATCGACTCAGGGCCGTTGCGTGGTAGGCGACCTGAACGAGAGGTCGACCCGGCTTTGCCGCTCGGCTCTGCGGGCAAGTACAAGGGGTCGCGTCCGCCGGAGTGGTGTATCGACGGCCACTCGGTGATCTCGTTTTGAGGCTATGCGGTGAGTTCGGTGGGCAGGTCGGGCTTGTCGGTTTCTGACTCGATCGGGTGGAGGCGGGTCTTGGCGAGGAGTTCGCGGCCCATGTAGTGGCGGGCCTCGGTCCACTCGTCGTTCTGCTCGGCCAGGACCGCGCCGACCAGGCGGATCAGGGCGGTGCGGTCGGGGAAGATGCCGACCACGTCGGTGCGGCGGCGGATCTCCTTGTGCAGCCTCTCCTGCGGATTGTTCGACCAGATCTGCCGCCAGATCTCGCGCGGGAACGTGGTGAACGCCAGCAGATCGTGCTGGGCGGCATCGAGGTGCTCGGCCGCCCGGGGGAACTTGGCCTCCAGTGCGTCGAGGACGTGCCGCATCTGGGCCTGGACGGCGTCGCTGTCGGGCTGTTCGAAGACGGTCCGCAGCAAGGTGGCCACCCAGGGCTGGGCCGATTTCGGGACCTGGCTCCGCAGGTTGCGGGCGTAGTGAAGCCGTAAAGAATCAACCCGTTGCTTCCATAGGACAAGATCGTTGCTCTGGTATGAGCTTCGCCGCCGACGTTCTGGATCAGCTTGCGCTGCGGTTCCAGGTCGTCTTGCCGTATCTGAACGAGCGTCAGCGGCGTCTGATGCTGGCCCAGGAGGCGCGACTGCTCGGACACGGTGGGGTACGGGCCGTTGCGCGGGTGGCCGGGGTGAGCGAGAGCACGGTCCGTAACGGGGTGTTCGAGTTGGAGGCCGGTGGGGATCAGCTACCGGATGGCTGCGTCCGGCGCCCCGGGGGTGGCCGCAAGCCCGCCGAGGAACAAGATCCTTCCCTGGTTCCTGCGTTGCTGAAGCTGGTGGAGCCGGATGAGCGGGGTGATCCGATGTCGCCGCTGCGCTGGACCACCAAGTCCCTGCGCAACCTCGCAGAGGAGCTGACCCGGCAGGGTCACCCGGTCTCCGCTCCGACCGTCGGACGGCTTCTGAGAGGGCAGGGCTTCAGCCTGCAGGCCAGCGCCAAGACGCTGGAGGGTAAGCAACACCCCGACCGGGACGCACAGTTCCGCTACATCAACGAGCAGGTCAAGGAGCACCAGTCCGGCGGTCAGCCGGTGATCAGCATCGATGCTAAGAAGAAGGAACAGTTGGGGCAGCTGCCGAACCCCGGGCGGCAATGGCGCCCCGCCGGCGATCCGGTGCAGGTGGAGGACCACAGCTTCTACTTCATCGGCCCCGACGTCGACGTGGCGATACCCTTCGGCATCTACGATCTGGCCCGCGACAGCGGCTGGGTGAACGTCGGTACCGATCACGACACCTCGGTGTTCGCTGTCGAGTCGATCCGCCGCTGGTGGCGGGTCCGCGGGCGGGCGGACTACCCGGATGCCGACAGACTGTTGATCACCGCGGACTGCGGAGGGTCCAACAGCTACCGCTACCGGTTATGGAAGGCCGAACTCGCCGCCTTCGCCGCCCAGATGGGTCTCACGGTGACCGTCTGCCACTTCCCGCCGGGCACCTCGAAGTGGAACAAGGTCGAGCACCGGCTGTTCTCCCACATCACCATGAACTGGCGTGGCAGGCCCCTGACCAGCCACGAAGTCGTGGTCAACAGCATCGCCGCGACCCGCACCCGCACTGGCCTGCGCGTTCACGCCGAGCTGGACACCGGGACCTACCCGGTGGGAATCTCCGTCAGCCGCGAACACCTGCGCTCTCTGCCGATCACACCCCATGACCAGCACGGATCCTGGAACTACACGATCGCCCCGGCCGGCGCCGCCGGCAACTGCGTGACCAGCACGAACGATCGGGACCAGAGAAGGTCGCAGGTTCTGGCGATGCTCTCCGACCCGCGTCTGAGCGGCATGACCTCATCGGAGCTGAAGGCACTGTGCGCCCAACTGGCCCCCGCGCAAGCCGCCCAGGCCGAACAACGCAAGTTCCAGCAGCGCGGCGGCCGCCGCTTAAAAGCACCCGGAGCACACGGCAGACCCCTGCTCTCGAACGCCGACCGCATCCTCGTCACCGTGATCTACCTACGCCGCGTCTGTTCCCAGAAGGTTCTCGTCGATCTGCTCGCCATCAACGCGGTCACGATCGGCAAGGTCATCAGCGAGACCCGCACACTCATGGACGCCCAGCAGGTCAACGTCTCGCAGACCGCGCACTACTTCTCCTCCGCCCAAGAGCTGCGCGACTGGGCGCAGGACGGCGCGACCACCAACAGGATGGAACTCTCCCAGACCCTGTCTCACCCCGCTCTCACCGGCATGTCCCGCCCGGACTTCCAAGCACTGATCGACCGGATCACCGTGCCCTACCAAGCCGCTCTCGAACAACGCCGTCATCGCAAGCGCGGTGGTGATCGGCGCCCGGGAACCCGTGGTGGCGTCTTCCGTCAAAAGATCACCGACGCCGACAGGATCTTGGCGACGGTCCTTTCCCAGCGAGATCTGTGCGATCAGCAAGCCCTGGCCACCTTGTTCGGTGTCAGCCGCGGCACCATACGCAACGCCATCGAGGATGTCCGTCCCCTCCTCGAACAGGACACATACGTCCCGACGCTCGCCGAACGACGCTTCGCAACGGCCGCCGACATACTCGCATCCGTCACAGAAGGCGGCGAAACACCATGTTGAATCCTTACGGCTTCAGTGCGTGCGGCAGCGCTGCCACGATGCTCCAGGCAGAGCGGCGCCGATCGCGTCGACGAGGCCCGCGTGGGCATCGGAGATGACGAGCTGGACGCCGGACAGGCCACGGGCGATCAGCGAGCGCGGGAAGGCGAGCCAGCCGGCGCCGTCCTCGCGGGTGGCGACGTCGATGCCGAGGATCTCCCGGTGCCCGTCGGCGTTGACGCCGACCGCGATCAGCGCGTGGACGTTGATGATCCGGCCGCCTTCGCGGACCTTCTGGGTCAGCGCGTCGACCCGGACGAACGAGTAAGGGCCCTGGTCCAGGGGCCGGTTGCGGAACGCGGCGACCTGCTCGTCCAGATGCTTGGCCATCGCACTGACCTGGGACTTCGACAACTGGGTGACGCCCAGGGACTCGGCGAGCTTCTCCACTCGGCGGGTGGAGACGCCCAGCAGGTAGGCGGTCGCGACCACCGAGATGAGGGCCTGCTCAGCCCGGCGGCGTCGTTCGAGCAGCCAGTGCGGGAAATAACTGCCTTGCCGCAGCTTGGGGATGGCGAGTTCGACGGTAGCGGCGCGCGTGTCCCACTCGCGCGGGCGATATCCGTTGCGATGATTGACTCGCTCGTCGCTGACCTGCCCGTATTCGGCGTTGCAGAGGGCGTCCGCCTCCGCGGACATAAGGGCGTCGGCGAGCGTCTTGACCATCGCGCGCAGCAGATCGGGACTCGCCGCAGCGAGGTTGTCCTCAGTAAGGGCGTGCAGAGGCAGACTGTCGGGTGCGGTCATCGTGCTGTTCTCCTTCGGGCTTCGACACCTCGAAGATCAGCCGGTGGCCGTTCACCTATGCGGGCCTCATCCCGACGCCGGAGCAAACCCCCGGATCGGGTCGAACTCATACACCACTTCCCTGGACGCAGGCATTCGATATGCGAGTAGGTGTAATTCGCCGATATCTGGGTAACAGGTCTGGGCTTGCCCGCCGTCGATTCAGGGCTACGCTGATCTAGCACCTAACGTCGGCTCTCCGCTTTCCGCACCAGAGGCTCGCGTCCGGGTTCGCGTCGCCGACCGGATCCGGCAATTACGGCGGCTACGGCCGACACTTCCCCACGATCCTTAGTGTTTCTCAGTCGCCGAAAAGGCCGAGTTCACCTTGTACGCGGAGGATGTGGAAGCACATGACGACCTCTGGGATCTTGAAATCAGGCAAGGGCAGACCGGCCCTGGGAGTGGCGGTGCTTTCCGCCCTGACCGTGGTGCCGGCTCACGCCGCAGGCGACCTCGGCAGGGCCACAGCCGCAGGCGACCTCGGCAGGGCCACAGGGGGCCAGAAGCCGACCGTGGTGCTCGTACACGGAGCATTCGCCGACGGGTCCAGCTGGAACGGAGTGGTGCAGCGCCTGCAGCACGACGGCTACCGGGTCATCGCACCGCCCAACTCGTTCGCCGGCCTCTCCGGCAAGTTCCCGCCCGCCCCGCTCACCACGGCGCTCAAGCAGGTGCCGTTCCGCAACGGCGACGGCACCACGGGCACGGACGTGCACATCCAGGCCGACAAGCTCCACGCGACCTTCGCTCAGGACCTCCCGCAGCAGCAGGCGTCCGTCATGGCGTCGACGCAGCGCCCGATCGCGCAGTCGGGGTTCACCGACAAGCTCACCGCAGCGGCCTGGCGGGACAAGCCGGTCTGCGTGCTCGTCGGCAGGCAGGACCGGGCCATCAACCCGAGCCTTGAGCGGTACGAGGCCAAGCGCGCACACGCGCGCAAGACGGTGGAGATCAACTCCTCGCACGTGTCACTGGTTTCCCACCCCAGGCGGTCACGGACCTCATCGTGAGCGCGGCCCGCGACTCCGGTCACCAGTAGGCGAACGGGCAGCACCCCGAGCACATGCGGCAGTGGGTCTCCAGCACACACCGGAGGCCCACTGCGCATTCATTCGCAGTTGCCCTGCATGAGCCCACCTTGAGCCGGATCATCGCCGAACTTTTTTCGCATCCTAGAGTAAAGGGCTGAATTCCATGGGATCAGCTCCTCACTGTTCGACCAAGCAGCGTGCTCACCTTGCAACACGCATACCAAATTGGCTTCGCAGGCGTGATCCGGAACTGTCGGCACTGCGCCGCGCACTTCGGGTCGCTGTCCTCACACCAGCGCTCTTCGCCGTGGCAGACTTGACGATCGGCAGGCCGACGATGGCGATTTTCGCGGCCATCAGCCCGATAGTTCTGACGATGTTCGTGAACTTCAGCGGCCGGATGCGCGAACGTATGACCTCACAGTCAACGTTGGTCGTCGTCTCCACCATCTTGATCTGCCTGGGAAGCCTGACCGACCAATTCGTGTGGCTGGCCGTCGCTGCGACTTTTCTGGCTTCCTTTCTCATCCTGTTCCTAGGCGTCATCAGTTCCATGCTGGCAGGAGCAACAACTTCGCTCCTTATCAGTTTCGTGCTCCCCGCGACATTCACAGGCTCGGTGAGCAGCATCCCGGACCGTGTCGTCGGCTGGTCGATGGGCGGCGCGGCTACTGTCGTCGCCACCGCCGTCCTGTGGCCGGCTCCCAACAGTGAGCCGCTGCGGACCTCCGTCACGCGAGCCTGCACCCTGCTCGCGCGACGCCTACGCGTGGAGGTCGATTGCATCGGCTCCTGGTTCTCCCCTGTACACACTGATGCGCTCAACGCGGCGATCCAGGATGCGACGACCGGCGTGGCAGATCTACGGAATTCCTTTTTCAGTACGCCGCATCGACCCACCGGTCTGTCCACTGAATCGCGTGCCTTGGTCCGGCTTGTGGATCAGGTGATATGGCTCGACGAAGTTCTGGAGCAAGTACCTCCGAGAAACCAGCGTCCCCTCAGCGAGGGCGTGGTGTGCGAGGTCAAGCTGGCGGCGGCAGAACTCTTGGAGTGCGGGGCGGCGCTACTGGTATCCAGTACGACCGCCCCTCAGAGCCTGGTCGTCCACATCGACCGACTCGAACGAGCCCGGGCAGCACTGGAGGAGACCATGACCACCGTCCTTCCGGAAAGCCTCACACCTAAACCAGCTCAGGCTCTCTCCCGGTCTGCTTCCCTTTCCACCCCTGAGCCCATGAATCATTTGTTGCGTGCATTGGCTCCCAGCTTCCGTGCCCAGGAAATGAGCTTCGCCGTATCTGCTATTGCCGCGAATATCCATCTCAGCGCTTCAGCGCAGCGGCGAACCTGGTGGCAACGACTGATCGGGTATCGCCCTGCAGGATCGAAGTCAGTTCTCTCCTCAGCCCGAGAACGTTCTCGAGCTCATCTGAACAGCAACTCGGTTTGGCTGCGCAACAGCGTGCGAGGGGCCGTCGCGCTGAGTCTCGCAGTGCTTCTCGCCCATGCGAGCGGTTTACAACATTCGTTCTGGATCGCCTTCGGCGTACTTTCCGTCCTTCGGTCCAACGCGCTGAACACCGGTCAAACCATCGCTCGTGCCCTGCTGGGCAACGTCATTGGTCTCGTCGTCGGCGTAGCGCTCATTCTTGCGCTGAGCCCACACCCCACCGGCCTTTGGCTACTACTCCCTGTGGCAATCGCGATCATGGGGCTCGAGTCAGCGGTCACTTCACTCACAGCAGGGCAGGTCGGCTTCACTGTCGTCCTGCTCATCCTCTTCACCATCATCGCCCCTGCCGGCTGGAAGATTGGACTGGTCCGGATCGAGGATGTGGCGCTCGGGTGCGCGGTGAGCCTGGTCGTGGGCGTCCTGTTCTGGCCGCGCGGCGCCACCGCTGCTCTAGGGCAAGTGCTGGGCGAAGCCCTAGGCGCCAGCGCCCAGTACGTGCGGAGCGCCGTGGCGTTCGGACTCACGCGATGCGACAGCCTTGCCGTACCGTCTCCAGCCCCTGACGGCGACAGACAACGGGCCGCAGACTCCGCCCGTCGGCTCGACGATGCCTTCCGCAGCTATCTTGCCGAGCGTGGCACCAAGCGTCTGGTGCTGGCTGATGTGACCGCACTCGTGAATGCAGTCGTGACACTGCGTATCACCGCCGATGCCATCGACGATCTGTGGTCTCACTCCAGTCATGTACCCAGGGGGGATCGTGCCGCGGCGCGCGCCGAGATCCTGGTAGCGAGCGCACCAGTTATCGCGTGGTTCGAGAGAGCAGGTCGAGCGATTTCGGGCGCCCAGCCTGCCCCTGGCGAGGTGGTGCAGCGAATGGTGGCGGGCAAGGCACTTCAGGAAGCGGTGCGCTGCGACCTGGCCGGGGATGCGGTGTCCGGCACCGCTGCAGCTGTCAGGATGGTGTGGACGGCAAAGTACATGGATTCTCTTCGCCGTCTCCAAGCCGATATCGCCGATCCTACCCGGGCTGCCGCTTCTGCCGGCGGAAGGCGACTGCTTCGAAAGGGCAACTTCAAAGAATCAGGCCCGAAGCAGGGCTGAGGCGAGGTGCGCGCGGCCCTGTCGTGGTGTTCACGGCACCCTCGGTGTCACGCGGGGCACGGTCCACGAGCGCTGTCCTGTTGCTGGTCCCGGTGGCTGCTCTTACGGTTGATTCACGGCTGCCTCGTGGGTATGTCCCGGTGTCGGGAATGGCCGCGTCCATGCAGTCGATGGGCCCGTCATGTGATCGCGAGCCTCGACGGGTCCCGGCTGACCGGTGTTCGCCGGCACCCGATTCTTCGCCCTCCAAAGAGGTGTTCCCATGGCCAGGGTCTTGTTTGTGCTGACCGGAGCAAGCTACTGGACGCTCAAGGACGGTCATCGGCACCCCACCGGATACTGGGCTGAGGAGTTTGCGAGTCCGTTCAGTGTGTTCACCGAGGCCGGTCACGAGGTCACCGTAGCCACCCCGGACGGTGTCATACCCGTGGTCGACGCGATGAGTCTCCGGCCCCGGATGACGGGAGGAGAGGAGGCGTCCGTCAAGCTGGAGGGGATCATCGAGGAGGCGGAACAACTTCGTCACCCCGTCTCCATCAAGAGGGTCAACCTCGACGACTACGACGCCGTCTACTACCCAGGGGGCCACGGCCCTATGGAAGACCTCGCGTCCGACGCCGACTCCGGGCTGCTGTTGAGGAGAGCTCTCGCGTCCGGCAAGCCGCTGGGCATCGTGTGCCACGCCCCGGCGGCTTTGCTCGCTACCCGGGACGAGAAGGGTGACACGCCCTTCGCCGATTACCGCGTCACCGGCTTCTCGAACGAGGAGGAGGAGGGCGTCGGCTTCGCGGACAAGGCCAAGTGGCTCATGGAGGACGAGGTCAGGGCACTCCCCACGAACTATTCGCGCGGCCCGGTCTGGGAGCCGTACACGGTGGTTGACCGTAACCTCTACACGGGGCAGAATCCGGCCTCCTCCGGGCCCGTCGCCGAGGAGATGCTCAAGGTGCTTTCGTAGGCGGGCAGGCGTGAAGCCCCTGGCAGGACAAGGTCAGCGCGGTGGCCCGTGAAGGATGCGCAAGTTCCGCGATGTGCCCATCGTCATCGTGCCTTTTGACCAGACGGGCCAGGCACCGGCCTCACTAGACAGGACACCTACGGCCCCTGGCCGGCGCTGATACCGCCTGGGTCAGCAACCAGAACGTGACTCCGGTGCCCACACCGTAGGCGAGGTGGGAGCCGAGATCCCAGGCCACGACCTTGGCGTCGTACTCCCAGATCGGCTTGTAAAGTCCGGCGATCGGCAAGGAGATGTAGTCGCCGGCGAAGACCGCAGCGCCGTAAGGCACGCCGTATGCGGGATGCGGTGCGGACAGCGATCCGGCCAGGATGCCGTACGCCGCGCCCAGCGCTGAACCGAAGGCCCAGTGAGCCGTGGTGCTCGTGAGCCAGGCCGAACTGTCGGGGATTTTGCGCTGCGTGAAGCCCTCGATCACGCGCTTCGCCACCTGACCCGGATCAGGGGCCTTCTCCCAGTTCTCGATCGGAGCGAATTCCCACGCGAGCGGGCTCTCCTTCCCGCCTGAGCGACGGTACTGCAGGTAGTGGACGGCATCCAGGCACACCGTTCCTACGGCCCCGGCCAGCAGGCCGGCCGCCACCGCCGCGAGCGGAGTCAGCGAGTTTCGTTGGGCACCCATGATGAAATCTCCCTCATGGTCGGGGCACGAGCCAGGGCGGGTCGGCGTTCATGGTGTTCTCCTCTTGCCATCAGCGTCACACCTGCGGACCACGCGCTCTATCGAAGATGCGCCGACCGGGGGATTGCGTGGTGATACGGCTCAGCCACTTGGGCAGTACGCTCCGCGCTGTGCCCTTGCTGACGACGGACACCCTTCGGTGCGCTGCCTCCTCCCTGCAGCGGGACATGGACCCCCTGACCGGTTCGATCACCCTGTCGATCACGGCGGAACCTCCGGAGCTCGTCCAGGACGCGCGGACCGAGTAGGCCTTCCGGAGCGCGGTGCTCGACAACGTCGTATCGGCTCTGCGTGTGCTCGGCACAGGCCGTGACGACGAGGAGTTCGAGGCGCCTCCGGTCGCCCTGGAGTTCGCTCGGCGGCTCGCGCAACAAGGCGTCGAGTACTACTGCGCGGACAGCGAGAACGGCGACCACGTCGAGGACCCGTCCGAAGACGCCCTGTTCATGCTGATCAGCGACTTGAACGGCACGGACAACACCTTTGTCGTCATCCAGCCCGACGAGGACGATCCCGCCTGGTTCGCCTCCGTCGCGGTCCTGGACGAGGGCGGCTACGAGATCGTCCGGCGCGAGACCACCTGCCGCGAGCACGACGTCACCATCGAGACCAGCGACATCCTTCCCACCCGCCCCACAGAGCAAGCCAGTTCAGATGTCACCCGATCGTGCGGCAGACCCTGCAGCAGACCCGACCGCGGATACGACCACGACAAGTACCGCCGACTGGTCTGGGACCTCGGTGTGCAGTCGCTGATCGCCCGGCGCGGAACCGAGCACGGCTCCGGACTCGGCACCCAACGATGAGTCGTGGAGCGCGCATTCGCCCATCTGCACTGGTTCCGCCGTCTGCGGATCCGTGGGGAGATCCGCGACGACATCCACGAAACCTTCCTCACGCTGGGATGCACGCTCATCTGCCGGAGGCGCTTGAAGTCATCGCGATAGGAGTCTTGGGACTCCAACAAAGTGACAGGCTCGCCAGCTGGCTGAACCGAGCGAGGCCAGGAATCAGGTTCCGGCGATGGTTCGGCCCGGCATCGGCTCCGCGAGCGCGGCCCGCCAGGCCGGCGCGCCGAAGGGGTCGGCGAAATACTGCGTCTCGTGCACCACGTGCTGGTCGGCGAATTCCATGATGCTCACCGAGTACGAAGGCGCACCGTCGTAGGTGATGATGCATTCGCTCACCCACAGATTCGCGTGGCCGGTGATCCGCTGGACGGTGAAGTGCCGGTCGGCCGGGTGTCCGCCGCGTTGCGCCGAAATCGCTGCTCGGCCCCGGAATCGCTCGCCTGACTGCGGGTAGTCCAGGATCGCGTCCGCGGCGTAGATGGCGTGCTCGGCTACGGTGTTCCCGCGTTCCGAGGCCCGCCAATGCTCCTCGATCGCGACCCTGGTCCGGGAGTCAGCATCCATGGCACCGCCCTTCCGTAGCGGTGACAGCCTAAACACACCGGGCCACAGCAGGCCCGGGACCAGGCGGACGTGGGCTGCCAAGTCCTCCCTTTGGCCGGATCGGAGGGCGGCAGCCATCCACCGTGGCAACGGCGCCGAATGGCCGCCACTCGGCTTACCCGTCTTCGATCCATTCCGTAAGCGGTTCCAAAAGCCCACGTCATCACCCGTGCTCACCCCTCCCGTGCTGACTTGGTGCTGACTACGCTCCGTTGAACTCGGACATCTTGGGGTCGATCGACTCAGGGCCGTTACGTGGTAGGCGACCTGAACGAGAGGTCGACCCGGCTTTGCCGCTCGGCTCTGCGGGCAAGGACAAGGCGTCGCGCCCGCGCGTGGAACGCGTTCGGCCCAGCAGATTCTTCGTCAGCTGGTTGTACGGCACTTGCGCGGATCTGACCTGTGTCGATGACGCAAGTTACTCCTGATGCGGCTTCATTGACCCGTCAGTGGTCCGGATCTTGGCTTCTCTCATCCGCCAGTGAGGGCGAGAACTCCGGGCCAGGCCGCAACCGATGGGGGACGGCGAGAGGTTGCGTCCAGGAAGTGGTGTATGGGTTCGACCTGGTCCGGGGTTTTGCTCCGGCGTCGGGGTGAGGCCCGCATAGATGAACGGCCACCGGCTGATCTTCGAGGTGTCGAGGCCCGAAGGAGATCAGCACGATGACCGCACCCGACAGTCTGCCTCTGCACGCCCTTACTGAGGACAACCTCGCTGCGGCGAGTCCCGATCTGCTGCGCGCGATGGTCAAGACGTTCGCCGACGCCCTTATGTCCGCGGAGGCGGACGCCCTCTGCAACGCCGGATACGGGCAGGTCAGCGACGAGCGAGGTACCGCTGTGGCCCGTCCGCCCGGCCAGAACTTGTCCGCCTCCGTTGCTTCGTGAAACGACGGAGGCGGACAGTGGCTGGACCTGCCAGAGGTCGGCCATCCGGTCGCTTGGAGTGTCCCGGTCGTACGTGGTGCCGGGTGACCGTGGCCGATGACGTGGTCGGCGGTGCGTTCACCGCTACGGGTGGCGCCCTCCATGAGTCCGGTGTGGTCGGGTTCGGCGTACTCGCCCGCGAAGTGGACGGCGCCGACCGGACGTTCGAGGAGCTCGGAGTCGTCCGTCGGCGTTTCCGGGCTGTGTGCCGGGTATGCGCCGCGTGCGAAGGGGTCTTGCTGCGACACGGTGATGGTGGCGGGGCGCGTCGTGTCGAAGTCCAGCTCGGATCGGATCTTGCGCGTGGCCCGGGCCGAGTTGTCCGGTCCGTCGATGAGTGCTGCCGCGTCGATGGCCGCCGGTGAGCCCATGAAGCTGTTGAGCACCGGGGCGGCCCGGCCTCCGGCGTCGACGGCGATCCAGTTCCAGAAGCGGCCCGCGCACTGACACCAGAGTGCTGGTCGTCGGCGCGGTACGTAGTGGGAGTTGCAGCTCGGCGGCCTTGCTTTGAACCACATGGCGGAGACCTGCACGTTTCCACTCGGGCAGACCGAGCTCGAGGCCTTCCGGGTCGCGCACGAGGGCCAGAGGCAGGGCGACGACAGCGGCGTCGAAGAGCGCACATCCGGAGTCAGTGGCGACGCTCACGCCGCGCTCGTCCTGGCCGACCCGTCGTATACGGGCACACCGAGTCGAATGGTGTCACCGAGCGGGGCGGCCAGCGCGGGTTGCCGCCCGCGACCCGCCGGCTCGGCAGGGGCTCGAAGGAGGCCAGGTGATCCAGTGCGGCGGCCGTGACCGGGTGCGCCTGGACCGCTGTGGAGTTCTCCATCCGTGCACGCAGGGCCTCCACCAGGTCAGGATTCGTTTCCAGCCGCTGCGGCACGTCCTCGGTCGAGGGTGTCCCGGGCAGGGTGCGGGCGAGGCGGCGGCCCGGCGGCCAGCGTCGAAGATGTCTTCGGTGCTGATCGACGGGCTCTCTTGGATGCCTCGGTCGCGGTGGGTCAGGCCCCGGGTGAGTGGCCCTGGTGCCCCTGGAGCGTCCGGTCTGCAGACGTGGTCGGGCCCCGCCGCTCCTGGTTGGGAGTGGCGGGGCCCGGGGCGGATGGTGTGGTCAGTGCAGGGTGCTGACTTCGGTCGCCGTCAGTGTTCGCGGGTAGACGTGGACGTCGGCCACGGAGCCGGGGAACGCCAGGTACGGGGTTGTGGCTGAGGCGCTGTTGACGCAGCCGCCGATGGCCAGGGGGAGGGAGGAGTCGTACTGGGGGCTGAGGTTGGTGGCTGTGCCCATCAGGGTGCTGTTCTGGTAGAGGGCCATGGTGCCAGTGCTGGCGTCTCCGTCGACGGGAGCGGTGTAGGTGGCGACGAGGTGGGTCCAGGTACCTACCGTGGCGGTGTTGGCGTCGCCTTCCGCGGTGGGGAAGTTGGCGCTCGGGTCGTTGCTGGTGGTGGTCTGGAACATCCATCCCCTGTTACTGGCGTCGTAGGCGAGGTAGAAGGCGTGGTGCGTGGTGGTTCCCTGGCAGATGGCGGCGCTGCCGGCCGCTGAATTGAGCTTGACCCAGGCGGAGACGGTGTAGTCGCCGAGGGTGTTCACCGCGCTCTGCTTGCTCTTGAGGAAGCCGGTGCTGCCGTCGAAGGCGACACTGCCTGACAGGCCGCTCGGTGCGTCGGTGCCGAAGGTGGCGCTGCCGGACGGGGTGAGCGGGTTGAGGGAGGCCGTGTCGGTGCCGTCGGTGGCGAGCTCCCAGTCGTCCTCCGGCATGCCGTTGTCCCAGCCGCTCGGCACGGTCACGCTGGCCGCGCCGGCCTGGCTCGCCGTCATCGCGTACGGGTAGACCTGTACGTCGGAGATGGAGCCGGGGAAGGCGTTGTACGGCGTGGTCGCGTCTGGGCTGTTGATGCAGCCGCCGACGGTCAGGGGCATGGAGGAGTCGTACTGCGGGGTGAGGTTGGTGGCGGTCCCCATCAGGGTGCCGTTCTGGTAGATCGACATCGCACCGGTGCTGGCGTCTCCGTCGACGGGAGCGGTGTAGGTGACGAGGAGGTGGGTCCAGGTTCCGACTGCGGCGGTGTCGGCGGCTCCTTCCGCTGTGGGGAAGTCGGCGCTCGGGTCGTTGCTGGTGGTGGTCTGGAACATCCACCCCTGGTTGTCCCTGTCGTAGCCGATGTAGAACGCCTGGTGCTGACTGGTTCCCTCACAGATGGCGGTAGCCGGGTTGGCTGTCGAGTCGAGCTTCACCCACGCGGAGACGGTGTAGTCGGTCAGGGTGTTGACCGCAGTGTGGTCGCTCTCCAGGAATCCGGTGCTGCCGTCGAAGGAGGTTGCGCCGACAGGGGCATTGGCCGCGTCCGGACCGGCCGAGTCGAACGTAGCCTCGCCGACCGCGGTGAACGGGTTGTCCCCGTTGGCGTCGGTGCCGTCGGCGGACAGCTCCCATTCGTTGTCGGGGGTGTCGCTGTCCGTGGCGAGCGGCACGATCAGGTTTGGTGCGATGCTGACGACCTGGGTGTTGGTGTCGTTCAGGTATTGGGCGGCGAGGTCTGCGTAGTACGCGTCGGACGGGGCGCCGCTCGAGAGGTCGGCCGCCTTTACGGTCGATGAGGTGGCCGTGCCGTCCGTGGAGACCGCCGCGGCGAAGTCGATGACCTGCGTCTGGAAGCTGTTGAGCAGGTAGCTGTTGACCTGCTCGCGTGCGGCTTCCTGTGTCGCCGTGCCTGGGTGGGTGGCGGTGAACGGCGGGATGGTGGCCAGGTAGACGGTGATGTTGGAGTTCTGCGTCACCGGCTGCTGGTTGATGTAGGTCTGCCCGTCGTCGGTGCCGTACGAGCTCAACTGGCTGTTGAGCGTGGCCAGTCCGTTCTCGACATCGGTGGCACAGGTGTCGGCGTCGCTGGGGCAGTTGAGCAGGTCGGCGGCGCCGGTGGAGACGAGGACGGTGCGCACGTTGCCTTGGGCCAGCACATTGCGATCCAACGGGTTGAGTGCGTTGGTCGGGGTGCTGCTGTACGTGCCCTGCGGCAGCAGGTTGTTGTTGAGGCTGTTGGTGCCGGCGTTGAGCACGCCGTAGTCCACGGTGCCGTCGCCGTTGGGGTCGTCGACGATGGCGCCGGTGATGGCGTCGCTGAGGTGGTGCTGGCCGTCGCCGCTCGCGGTGTCCCCGTTGACGCTCTGGTCGCCGTACAGGACCAGCGAGCCGGTGGGGGCGGAGGTGGGCGTGGTGGCGTCGATAGCGGCCAGGTACGGCAGACCGGTGTATGTCGTCTGCGTGAACTTACCGGCCACGGTGTCACCGGTGCGGTTGGCCGCGTCGCTGACCCATACGGGGGTCCGGGCCGCGGCATGGCCGGGCATGGCGGACACCGAGCCGTGGACCTGCAAGCTGACCAGCAATGTGGCCTGCTGCGGAACGGGTAGCGTCACCGCGTCGCTGGTGATGTCGCCGCCCGCCGGCGATGTTGCGGCCGCTACAGGTACAGGCGACGGCGGAGAACTCAAGCACCGCGGTCTCGGACACCCAGTACGATTCGCACGGCTGGACGGTGGCCACCAACAACGCCTACGCCGTGGGCGGCAGCCCTGGCAACAGCCTGATATCGGTCTCCCAGGTCTCCATACCCGACACCACTGTCACCGACTACGACGGGCAGGGACGGGCCGACCTGGTCACCGAGGAACACGACGGGGTCAAGACCTGGACCACGACCACCGCCTACACCGGAGACCGGACCACCGTCCTGCCTCCCAAGGGCGGGGTGGTCTCCGCCAAGGTCCTCGACGCACGCGGCCAGACCACCGAACTGGACCAGTACACCGCCCCGCCCACCGTGTCCGGTACCGCGGCCAACGGCTTCACTGCCACCGGCGGAACCCCCTCGGCCACCACCTACGGCTACACGGCCGCGGGCCAGCAGCACCAGGTCACGGGTCCCGACGAGATGGTGTGGACGTTCGACTACGATCTGCTGGGCCGCAAGAAGTCCCAGACCGACCCGGACGCGGGCGAAAGCAGTTACGGGTACGACGACGCCGGCAACCTCGTCTCCACCACCGACGCCAAGCAGGTCGAACTCGATTACACCTACGACCTGCTGGGACGCAAGCTCAGCGGCACCGACAAGGCCAAGTCCAACTTCCAGTTCGCCTCCTGGACCTACGACACCCTTCGCATCGGTCTGCCTACCTCATCCACCCGCTACATACAGGGCACCACCGGCGGCTACACGGTCGCCGCCACCGGCTATACCACCCTCGGTAAGCCGACCGGCACCAAGATCACCCTGCCGGCATCCGAGGCGCCGCTGCCCTCTACGTACACGACGACCTACACCTACACGGTCAGAGACCAGCTGCTCGCCACCCAGAGCGACCCGCGCACCCAGGGACTGAACAACGAAGTCATCACCTATGGCCACGACGCGCTGGGCAACCCGACGACCACCAGCAGCAGTGCCAACATCTATGTCGGAGCGACCGTCTACACCGACTACGGTGAACCGTCGAGGCTGACGTTCGGCGCCTCCACCAACCCGGCCTGGGCCACCTACAGCTACGACGACCAGACCCGCCGCCCCACCGACCGCCTGGTGGAGCGGACCCAGGCGCCCGGCCCTACGGTCGACGGCACCAAGTACACCTACGACGCCTCCGGTAACCCCACCTCCACCAGCGACCAGCAGTCGGAGACCGGCAACACCGTCACCGACCAGCAGTGCTACGGCTACGACGCGCTGGACCGGCTCACCGACGCCTGGACCGCCAACGACAACTGCGCCGCCAACCCGCCCACCGGCAGCACCCTCACCACCACCCCCGGCTCCTACTGGCAATCCTTCAGTTACGACGCCATAGGCAACCGCCACCAGAGTGTCGACCACGCCATCGGCGGGTCCGGCACCACCGCCACCACCACCTACACCGACGGCTGCACCACCAACTGCACGCCCACCGGCGCCCAGCCCCACACCCTCACCGCCACCACCGGCGGCATCAACCCCACCAGCTTCGTCTACGACGAAGACGGCAACCTGCACACCCGCACCCCCACCACCGGCCCCATCCAAACCCTGACGTGGGACGACGAAAACCACCTGACCCAGGTGGACGCGGGCGGCAGCAGCCCCACAACCACCAAATACCTGTATGACGCCGACGGCAACCAGCTCATCCGCCGCGACCCCGGGAAGACCACCCTGTTCGCCGGCGACACCGAAATCGTCGTCAACACCAGCGTCACCCCCAACGTGCTCCTCGGCGCCGTCCGCACCTACACCCACGGCGGCGCCGGAACCCCCGTAGCCGTCCGTTCCAGCCTCTCCGGCGGCGGACTGAAGTACCTGTTCAGCGACCCGCACGGCACCGCGACCCTGTCGATGGACACCACCACTCAGCAGGTCGCACGCCAGCAATACACGCCCTACGGTCAGCCACGCGCCAACGCCAACAGCACCGCCTGGCCCGACCCGACCCACTCCTATCTCGGCGCACCCCAGGACAGCTCCACCGGCTACACCGACGTCGGCGCCCGCAAGTACGACCCGAGTCTGGGCCTCTTCATCAGCGTCGACCCGATTCTGGAAGCCACCAGCCCTCAGGAACTCGGCGGCTACACCTATGCCGCTGACAATCCCGTCACCTCCGCCGACCCCAGCGGCCTCGAATCGTGCTACCCGCACTACTGCTCCGGAGACAACGGAACCAACGCGCCCTACAAGTCGTACGACGATCCCGCGTCGTCAAAATATGAGTCGTCGGACAGCAGGACACTGCCGCCGCTGAAGGACATGAAGAAGTTCGGCGGCCACGCGCCCACGATCACACAGATGATGGGCTACGGAACCTACCGGGCGGACCTCTCTCCGGCGTGGAACGTCGAGCTGTACTACCGGGAGCGGTGCACCGGTGAAGCCCTGCTCTGGACCTCCTCCTGCCAGGGATTTCAGCAGTTCTACCACCACTGGGCCAACATCAAGGACGTGCCGAGCAACCCTTGCACGGCTGTGAGTCTGTGCGAATCCCTCGGCGATCTCGCTGTCGGTATCTCCGCTGCGGCAGCTCTCGAAGAAGAAGCCATGCTGGAGGGCGTTCCCTTCTGCAGCTTCGATCCGAAGACACCGGTTCTGATGGCAAGCCGGAAAACAAAACCGATCGGCAAGATCAAACCGGGTGACCGCGTGGAGAGCGCCGATCCGGAGAGTGGTAAGCATCGCGGGCCCCGCAAGGTCACCGCTCGCTTGGTCCATCACGACGACGACCTCGTCGATGTCACGATACGAGGCGTCAACGGCCGCGACGAAACGCTTCATACCACCTCGCGTCACCCCTTCTGGGACGACACGCTCCACACCTGGGTCCCCGCCGGGAAACTCAAGCCCGGTCACGCCCTCAACACCGCGACTAATCGCCACGTCCGCGTTGACGCGGTCGTCGCCCGCCCTGGCGCCGCGGACATGTACAACCTCACCGTCCAGGAACTCCATACGTACTATGTGCTCGCAGGCAAGACGCCGGTTCTTGTGCATAACAGTAACGGCTGCCCGGAAGTATCCATTTACAAGGCGCCTGGTACTGGCATGACGGATAGGCTGCTGAAGGACGGCTTCCATGAGAGTGACTTCCCGGGATCTGGAAATGGGTATCCGGATGGACGGGCGTACTTCGGGCTGGCGGACGAAGGGAAGACTATTGCGCTCGATTACGCCAGTCGTGGAGGCTATGACGGCGGTGTCGTCGAAATCAGAATCCCGAAAGCTGATTTTGAACAGCACTTCAGTCAGTACGTAGGCTCGCATAACGGCGTTCCTGGCGTGGAGGTTGCCATTCCGAATACCGTGTTCGATCGACTTAACCAGTACCCGCGAAGTTTGGTAGGGCAGTGACAAACGGCCAGCTCAGCGAATACGAGCAACACCTCATCGGCCAGATGGTCGATGGCGAGATTGAGGCGGTCTTTCGCTGGGGAGTCATCGTGGATCTGGGGCTATCTCGCGTTGGGCTCATTGACGCCCTGTACATCGACGCTGGGGATAACTACCAGGTTGGCGATCGAGTCAGCGGCTATCTGGACTGCTTTGACGAGCAGAAGGACAAATTCATCTTGAGGCCACCTAGCCAAATCCCGCTTGCTGAGCGGCTGAGGCGGGCAACGGGTCAATAGTTGGAATTCGTCAACCAAGTCCGCGCAGGCTCATGAGGAGAATTCCTGCTGACTTGCTGGGGGAGTCCAGAGGCCCACCGGATTTTGTTTCCGGTGGGGCCTCTGGGGCGTCTGACGGCAGTAGTTGACGGCAACGTCAGCGGACGGGTGCTGCGCAAAGCGGGGGATCGTCGCCGTCATCGGGCTTGGCAGTGCTGTTGGCGGCGTGGCGGAGGGCGGTGCTGAGGATGTCGATGGCGTCGCGCTGGAGCCGAAGTCGGACGTGGGCGTAGACGGTGGCGGTGACGCCGATGTGGGCGTGGCCGAGGAGTTCCTTGATGACGACGAGTTCGACGCCCTGTTCCAGAAGGAGGGTGGCTGCTGAGTGTCGAAGATCATGGAACCGGATGCGGCGGAGCCTGGCACGGTGGAGCAGGGTGTTGAAGTGCCGGGTGAGAGTGGCCCCTTCGATCGGGGCACCGTTGGGCCGGGTGAAGATGTAGCCGCTGTCCTTCCAGCCCGCGCCTGCCGCTTCGCGTTCCTGACGCTGTAGGTTGCGGTGCTGTTCGAGGGAGCGCAGGCATGGCGTCGGCAGGGCGATGCGCCGTTCGGAGCTCTGGGTCTTGGTCGGGAGGGCGGTCAGGCCGGCGGTGTTGGTGCGCTGGAGGGTGCGGCGGATGCTGGCGGTGCCACCGGTGAGGTCGAGGTCTTCCCAGCGCAGGCCGAGGAGTTCGCCCTTGCGGAGCCCAGTGTGCAGGGCGAGTTCGAACAGCGGCTGCAACCGGTGACCGCTTGCGGCGGCCAGAAACTCGCGCGCTTCCTCGGCGGTGAGGGGTTCGAAGCGGCGGGGCCGTGGTGTGCCGGTGCGGACGTTGCGGGCGACGTTGCGTGGGATTTCCTCCTCGCGCACGGCGTGCTCCAGGGCGGACTTGAGGACGGAGTGCACGTAGGACAAGGTCAGCGGCGAGAGCCGCTTGGAGCAGCACTTTCCGACAGCGCAGCAGAGGGGCTCGTCGCGGGCGGTGTCGAGGCCGCGGGTGCAGCACTGGCAGGTGGTGCGGAGCTGGTTGAGCCAGGTGCGTACGTCCTTGGCGGTGAGCTTGGCGAGCTTCTTCCGTCCGAGGCCGGGGATGAGGTAGAGCCGGGTGACGGCGGTGTAGCGGGTGTGCGTGTTCTCGCGGAGCTGGTGGACGGCGACAGTGTCGAGCCAGTACGTCAGGTACGCGGCCACGGTGCCCTGCGCAGACGGGACGGGGACGCCACGGTTGCTGGCGGCGATCTTCTCCGTGAGCTTCGCCAGGGCCTCCGTCCTGGTGGTGCCGTAGACGCGGACGCGCTTGCGGGTGTTGCCGGGAGCGAGGACGTATCCAGCGGCTTCCCAGCGGCTGTCCTTGCGCTGGTAGACAGTCCCATCGCCGTTGGCGCGGACACGGCGGGAGGCGGGGGTGTCGCGGGGCGTGGTCATCAGGCGGCTTCCTGTTCGAGGCGGGTGTGGATGAAGTCGGTGAGGGCGTGGGTGGGGATGCGGCGGGCGCGGCCGAGGGTGATTGAGGCGAGTTGTCCGGTGCGGAGGAGGTCGTAGACGGCGGAGCGGCCGAGCTGGAGGCGGGCCATCACCTGGGGCACCGTCAGCAGATCCAGCACCGGGACCGCTTCCGTGCCGAGGACGGTCGGCGGGGGCGAGTTCATCAACTGCCACCTTCCGCGATGAACCGTCGTTCCAGTTCCTTGCGGTGCCACACGCCGGCGGCGAGGAGTGCGGCGCCGGGGCTGTAGCCCGCGCCCAGGTACTCCCACCGACCGACGACGAGCGTGGTCGTCGGGTCCGGCTCGGGCAGGCCGGTGTGGGCGCGGGCCTGTTCGGTGCGCCAGGCGAGGCGGGCATCGCGTAGCGCGCCGAGCGTGACGGAGTAGCGGCGGGACTTGGTGGAGAAGTGGCCCCGGAAGCCGAGCATGTGCGCCCACTTCCAGAGCTTCAGGTGGTCGAACTCAGGCAGCCTGCCCAGCTCCCAGCAGGTACGGATCATCTGCCGCACATGGCGGGCGACGGCGAGGCGGGGCAGCGGCCGGGCCTGTCCGGTCCCGTCGCAGGCGGTGCACGGCAGCGGGGTTCCGTGGGGCAGCAGGGTGGCGCCGCGGCCCTGGCAGGGGCGGCAGAACAGGGAGCGGTCGAGGGTGCCGGAGGCGTCGGCGGACTTGGTGGCGTACTTCGCCACGTAGGCGGCGACGGCCTGGTCGGTGAGTTCGCTGTCGGTGCCGAAGACGGCGATCTCGCGTACGTCGAGTTGCTGGCCCCAGGTGAGTTCGCGTTCCCCGATCGCGTCCGAGGTGACTGAGATGCGGGCGCGTGGTGCGGCGGCCCTGATGGCGTCGGTGAGCACGGCGACCGTGGCGTACGAGGGCGGGGGCTGGGTGCTGCCGTCGGGTCCGTCGAGGCGGATCACGGCGTGGAAGTGGACCAGGCCGCGCTTCTGGTACTCGGCGACCTTCGCGAAGGACATCCGCAACACCGCGCGTGCAGCCTTCTGCGTCATACCGAGCCGGACGGCGATCTCCCGGCGCAGGTAGGTGGTGAAGCGGGCCCACAGGGCTCCGGCGTGGGCGTTGAAGAGGACCGCGCCCGCGTAGTCGTACGTCGCCGGATTGAGCGGCGTGCCCAGCAGGGGGTCTGCGGCTTCGTGGCGGGTGCCGCAGCGACAGGGCCGGGCCTCGGGGCGGTTGTGGACCGGGCCGAAGGACGGCGCGGTGAGGGTGGCGAAGACGCGGGGGTGGGTGCGGACGGTGTCGGGGACGCTCTTGCCGCCGGAGAGGCCGGCGCGGATGAGGTGGTAGGTGTCGGCGGCGTAGAGGCGGGAGCAGGCCGGGCAGCGCGAGGAGCGGCGGTTGCCGCACCCGGTGAGCAGACTGCCGGTGGGCTCGGTGTCGGTGGAGTAGGAGCGCAGGACTTCACCGGTCGTGGTGTCGACGGTGGTCGTGTGGCCGGTCAGGCGGACGGGTTCGGTGCAGCCACCGAGGTGTTCGATCTGCTGCTGTGCGCGGTCGAAGTCGGGGTGGTTGACGAGGTGGAGCAGGTCCCGTATGGCGGGGCTTGCCACGTGTTGCAGGTCCGGGGTGACCATTCGGGGCGTGTCCCTTCTGTCGGGTGGGTGTCCCCGAGCAGCAACCAGCCAGGTGGGAAGACGTGTTGGTGCTGCTCGGGGCATGACGAACCAGGCCCATCGGGTGGGCGTGGGGTTGCGCGAGGGGGATGCGGCTGGTGCGGGCCGGGGCTCAGAGTTGAGCGAGTGCGGCGGTGGCCACCGGCAGGGCGATGCCCATGCGCGTGCCCAGGTGGGCGGCGGTGATCGGTGTTCCGTTCTCGGCGCGGTGGGTGTCCGCGATGCGTCGGGCTGCGTCCAGTAGGGCGGCCGGCAAGGCCGGGCTGGAGGCGGGACGTGGCGTCTTGGTGACGGTGATGGGCGGAGCTGCGGTCGGAGCCGGAACGGGCTCCAGTTCCTCGGCCGGGGAGGCGATGACGGCCGGGACGGGCGTTGGAGGTACCGCTTCGGGTGCGGGCGCTTCGTCGGGCACCGGTTCGGAGATGGGGGTGGGCGTGGCCTCCAGGTTCTGGGTGGGACGGGTGAGGGTGTGGAACTGGGCGAGGAAGGCGGGGCCGACATGGCCCCAGCCGAGGAGCAGGAGCGGGGCGACGGTGTCCAGGCAGGCCCGTCCGTAGCGTCCGGCGAGTAGTGGTTCGGCGGTGTTCAGGGCGAGGGTGAGCAGGCCGCACAGGTGCAGCAGCCGGGTACCGGCCCGCAACTCCGCCTTGGACACGCCGTGCAGGGCAAGGAACCGCAGCGCGACGAGGAGGCCGACGACGGACAGGTCCACCATGGGGGCGATCAGCGGCGCGATCGGACGGGGGACGCCGAGTCGCAGGGCGAGCGCCCAGACGTTGCCGAAGGAGAAGACGAAGGCCAGGGCCGCGATGACCGCCATGACCGCGGTCACGGTGCGCCGAGTGAACCGTTCCTCCGTCATGCGATCAACCTCCTTCTTTCTTTCTGGCGTGGGCTTTTCGGGACTACTTGGCAAGCGGGGCCCGGGGTGCTGCCGTGGTCCGGCCGGTCGAGCGGAGAAGGGCGTCCAGGCACAGGTCCGGGTCGGCGGTCAGGTGCGAGGTGTCCTCGGCGACGCGGGCGGCGTCGGTGTCGGAGACGTAGGGGGTGCGGATGCGGGTGTAGCCGGGGCGGCCCTGCATCGCCATCACGGCGACGCCGACGTAGGCGGGGTCCTGCAAGGTGACCGGGCTGGCGTCGGGCCAGTTGCGGATGTCCTCACCCAGCGCGGCCACCGCTGCCTCCACCGTCTTCTGCGCGAAGGACAGCCCAATGGGGCACACGTCGCGGATGAAGGTGGGGATGGCGTCGCCGGTGGTCTTCTGGCTGATCAGGATCACCAGGATGCCGACGCTGCGGCCCTTCTTGACCAGGTCCTCCACCAGCCGGGCGTTCTCCGCCGTCAGCGCGGCAAGACGTTTCGTCGTCGGGTCGCTGCCCTTGTACTCGCGGAAGTACGTGTGCGCCTCATCGATGATCAGGACCGTGAGCGGCCACTGTGGTGACGGGCCGACGTGCCACATGTTCTTCACACCCAGCACGTCCCGGATGGTCGCCGAGCGCCGCTTGCGCAGCTCCACCAGGCGCTTGAACAGCTCGTTGGCTTCGTCGAGGTCGTCGCCGCAGAACGCGAACATCCGCTTGACGAGGTCGGCGTAGTCGCCCTCCGAGGCCCGTGACACCTTTCCGTCCGCCGTCGCGATCTGCATGGCCGGGGACGGTGCGAAGTCGCAGACGAACTTGTTGACCCCCGAGGTCTTGCCCGCACCCGGGACGCCGGCCACGGTTACCCCGGGAACGTTGGCCAGGGACACGCACACCCGGGCGGCGTACTCGTCCACCCCCAGCTCCCAGCGCGTCAGGTCCGTGGGCGGGCGGCCGGTGGGCCGGTGCTCGGTCGGCGTGGTCAGCGGGTCGGAGCGCACGCCCCGGATCACCACCCTGCCGGGGCCGTCCGGCAGGACGGACACCCGCGTGCACCGCCAGGCGTCCGCCAGGAACCGCGCCGCCTTCTGGTACTCCTCCAGCCCGACCTGCGGCAGCGTACGCGCCCGCACGATCACCCCGTACTGGTCGGGCTTGACCTTGATCTTCGGAGTCAGGACCCGTGGCGCGGGAGTGACACCGTCCTTCTGCGCAGCGATCTGTGCGAGCAAGCTCGGGGTCTTGTCGGTGACCGTCAGCCCGGCCATCCGCGCGAGGCGCACCCAGCCCCAGCGGACCCGCACGGCCTGCCGCATGCTGACCCGCGTGCCCCGGTCGGCCCGCACGTAGCGCACCACCGTCACCAGCAGCCACACACCGACCAGCGCTATAGCGATCGGCAGCGCGTACGACGCGTATCCCGTGACAGCGTCCATGTCAGGCCCCCCTTTCGTGTATCCGGCGGAACACGTCGCCCAGGTCGAGGTGGGCCGCCTGTTCCGGGTCCAGGCCGAGCAGATCGAGAACTGCGGCCGAGACGGCGAAGGTGGCCTTGCCCTCCGTGTCCGGCAGGGGCCGGAGCGGGTGCAACTCCCGCTCCCGTGCGAGGTTTTCGAAGCGGGTCACTGGTTCGCCTCCACCGTCACCAGCTCCAGGCGGGCGGCGCGGTAGGCGACGCCGTCGGAGAGCTGCCCGTTGAAGATCCGCGCCCACGGGGTCGCGAACAACTCCACCGGCCGCACCATCGCCCCCGGCTTGAGCCCGGCCGCAAGGCCGGTCTCCGGAACGGTGATCTTCAGGACCTCGGCCCGGCCGTCCTCCATGAGCATCACGGTCACCGTGTACAGCGCCGCCCCGGTCTCCCGGTCGGTGGCGACCTCCCCGGTCTGCTGGTCCTTGATCTTCAGCACCGGATCGGTGCCCGCGATGCACACCGCCGACGGCAGCAGAGCAACCCGGATACGGGTCATGGCCATGCCATCACATCCTCGTTCGATGGAGCCGCCTGATCGACTCGCCACGAGCACAAGGAGATGATCGCTGAACTTGCAAGCCCGATGAAGTTGTGACTGCGGTGAGGTGGATGGGCGGTCAGGCGGGAAGCGCAGGAATCTGCCTGTAGCGGCTCACCGGGCAGGCGATACCGTGGGGCCATGACCCTGCCCTTGGACGAGGACTCCCGACCGCCGTATCTCCAGGCCGCCGCCGCCCTGCGGGACGCGATCCTGACCGGCGAGTTCACGTCGGGCGAGCGCCTGCCCTCGGCGAACGTGCTCGGCGAGCGGTTCGGTGTCTCCAGCTCCACCGTCCAGAACGCCCTGCGAGTCCTCAAGCAGGAAGGGCTGGTCTACTCCCAACTCGGCCGGGGCAGCTTCGTGAGCTCGACGGCCGGCGGAAGTGACGCTCCGGGTACCCCAGCAGCAGATGCAGACGGCGAGGAGCCGGGCCCGGACTGGCCAGCCGATCTCATCCGCAACGACGACGGCCGCCCGCCCTACGTCCAAGTGGCCGACTTCCTCCGCCGCGACATCGCAGAAGGCACCTACCCTCCGGGCTCCCAGCTCCCGCCCGCCCGTGAGATCCAAGAACGCTTCCAAGTAGCCAACTCCACCGCGCAGAACGCCTACCGAAGGCTCAAGCAGGAAGGGCTCGTGTACTCGGTCAAGGGCCGCGGTGTCTTTGTGCGCCAGGCCCCGGAGCCGGGCAAGCACCACGGGCCGATCACGAACTACCTGCTACGGGAGGAGATCGCCCGCGAGGCCCGCGCAGCCGCCGCCGACTTCGCCGACCTCACCGATGACGAGCTACTGGCACGGGAAGCGGAACTCGACCAACGATGGGTCACCATCCGTGAAGAACACCAGCGGATCTTCAACGAGCGCCGGAAGGTCAAACGCGAGACGAGCCGACGCGGCCTGTTCCTGCCACCGCTCCATGACGACGACGCCGACTCGGACGCGTCGCCGCGCGAGAAACTCGAAGCCGCAGTGGCCGAATCGAAGAAGCGCCGACAGCAGCGCCCCTGACGGTCAGCCTGGCACCTTGGCCAGATGCGGCGACAGGGATGTCGGATCCCAGCTGATGCCTGACGTTTCTGTCCCAGGTGATGCTTGACGGTGGGCCTAGACAACGTAGGGAGCCCCGTGGGGCTTGTTCGCTTTCACGTTACGGACCGGGACGTCGGTCGTGCGCCGGATCACCCGGACCTGACCGTCCAGCTCGACGCTGATCGTCGTGTCCGAGACGTGCACGGTCACGGTCTGCCCTGCGTACGGACGGCCCAGGGAGACAACCTGGCGGCAGACCATGACCGTGCCCACCGCACTGACCCGCCGCTGCACCCGCACGGGCTCGATGCCCGGACGCGGCGGCGGCCCGGCCGGACGCAGGCCCCGCAACCTGCGCACTTCCTCGCCACTCAGCGGGTTGGGCCGCACCCGCAGCAACTGCCTTGAGGACAGGTCGAAGAACGACAGCGTCTCCTCCTCGACGCGGATGCCGACCTGGCGGCCGCCGAGGATCTCCGCCGCCAGCACCTGGCGCCCGCCCAGGCCCACCAAGCCGCAGTTGTTCACGACCCGGTCCACCTCGAACGCCATCCCGTCCCCGGCAGGCAGCGGGGCCGGACCGGCCGCACGTCCACCCCGGGCGGCCAGCCGCCCCAGATCCGCCACCGACAGGTGCGAGCGAACGGTCTTGATCCGCGTCCCGGCGATCAGCAGATGGATCACCGAGATGTCCGCCCAGAACGTCACCGTCAGCCCCGAACGGGACGGGCCGAGCCAGAACTGCTTACCCGCGACCTGCAGATTCCCACTCGCAGGCACCACCCGCTCGAACTCCACCGGCCCGCCCTCCTCCACCCGCACCACCTCCGGAACGGGGGCAGGAGCAGGCTCCGCCCCGACCGGATCGGGCACCGCGGCGGGAGCCGTCCGCTGCTGCGGCACCAGCGCCAGCACTCCGGGAATCCTCAGGCCCAGCACGTCCCGCTCCGACTCGGGCACCGGAGCGAACCGGTCGCCCGGGGACTGCATGTCCAGCGCCTGATGCGGACGCTCGGAGTTGTACTCCTCCACCCACCGATCCAGCGCCGCCTGAGCATCCTCGACACTCTCGAACGCGCCGCAGTCGTCGAGGAGTTCGCGCCGCAGCGTCTGATGGAACCGCTCGACCTTGCCCGTCGTGGTCGGCGACGCCGGCTGGGTGAGGCGGTGCGCGATCCCGTTCTCCCGGCAGATCCGGTCGAACAACACCTCACCACCCTGCCCGAACCGGTCGGTGAACTGCTTGCCGTTGTCGGTCAGCACCTCCTCCGGCACCCCGAACACCTGCAAGGCCCGGGCGAACGCCGCACACACCGCCCTCCCCGTCGCCCGCTCGACCACCGACGCGATCACGCAGAAGCGGGAATGGTCATCCACCCCGGTCACGACCTTCGCCTCGGTCAGCTCACCGGTCACCGCATCGACCAGCATCACCCCGCCGACGATGTCCATCTGCCACAGCTGCATCGCACGGTCCCGCTGCCAGCGCTTGTAATCCGACCGCTTCCGGCGCCGAACCCCCGGCTCCACCAGCCCATGCCGGACCAGGATCCGATACACCGTCATCCGCGACGGCACCGGCACCACCGCCCCAGACCGCTCCAGCACATGAGCGATCCGCCGCGGACCCCACCTCGGATGCTTGCGCCGCAGCTCACACACGGCCGCCTCGACCTCGGCGGACGCCTGATGCGGACACGACGCCGGCCTACGAGAACGATCAGCCAGCCCAGCCAGACCCGAGGCCGCATAGCGGGACTTCCACCCGCTGACCGTCTGCCGCGACACCCCGAGCGATGCGGCGACCTCGGTCACCGTCGCACCCGCCAGCACCGCCAAGACAGCCCGGTATCTCTGCTCGACAACCGACAACTCCACCAGAGCCAATCCCGGCCTCCCCACACGCGCCGCAACGACACGCACAGAAAAGCCGATCACGGCCACCGTCAACCATCAGCTGGGATCGAACTGTCAAGCATCTACCGGGACCGGACAGCTCGGCCCGTGGGTGAGCTGTTCAGAGTTTCTTTACTTGATCAAGGGCGTCCCGCTGACGCGGCCCGCGCGCGCCCGGCCCTGCGGGGCCGCCGCCCGCTCCTGTCTCCGCCCCGCTGGCGACGGCCGCCGACCACTCGGCGCGCAGATCCCGGGAGCATAGGCCGGACTCCAACTCGGAAGCCCCGCTGTCCGACCGCTCAGCAGCAGACTGGCCGGGCACCCGAGAGGCCGTCCGGCGAGCTCGTACCGTGTGGCGTCGGCATCCCGGCGGAGCTGTCGTCCGGAACGCTGGCCGTGGTGCCTGGCTGGGGGCCGTGACGATGGAGATAACTGGGCTGAGGCCGGCGCGGGTTGCTGGAGACACACGTGGCGGGTGATCTCTCGGCGCACCCGCCGTCGTGGCTGACTTTCTGTGGCTGAGCTCGAAGTCGGGGCGGGGATCAGGCGACCAGCGACGGTGGCGCGATCGTCCGTGCTCGCTCATACAGGTCGCGGGCCGCCGCGTTTTTCAGATGTGGGCGCAAGAGGCCGAACATCGACTTCACGCGGTCGTCGGCGCGGCCGGACTGCACCTTGGGGTAGTCATCGAGGGCCTGGTGCCAGGTGGTGCAGGCCGCTTCCAGGTGGCCGAGTTCCAGCTGTCGTTCGGCCAACAGGCCACGACGGTGTACTCGCGTGCGTTGGTACACGCTGGGGCGGAGCCGGTCGGCTTGTTGCATGGCTTCGACGGCTCCGGACCTGTCGCCGAGTTCGTAACGTACCTGGCTGACGTGATAGTTGAGCGAAGAGGGGTCGTACGAGCCGAACGCCTTGCCGCGCGACTCGGCACGGTCCATGGCCGCCTCAGCCTTCCAGATGTGGCGCAGCGCGCCAGTACGGTCGCCGGTCTGCGCGGCGGCATGAGCCTGCTGACCGGAGAGGAAGGCCAGCATCCGGGGGCCGGCCTTCGGGGAGGCGGCGGCAGCGGCATCGGCCAGCTCCATGGCCTTCGCCCCGTGGCGGAGGTCGACCGCCTGGACGCTCATCCCCCGCAGGGTGGTGCAGTACGTCAGGTGGTCCTCAGCCGCGCCCGCCAGCTCCAGGGCCTTGACGTAATAGCGCTGCGCGAGGCCGTGCAGCCCTTCGTCCACGGCCATGTAGCCGGTCAGGTAGAGCAGGTCCGAGGCGGCGGACAGCATGGCCTTGCGCACCTCCTCGGGTGCGTCGGCACGCAGGTAGGAGGCCACCGTGTTGACCATGAACGAGGCAGCCATGGGGCGTGCATGACGGCCGCCGAACTCGTCGTCCAGTTCCGAGACACGTTCGGTCATGGCGATGACCATGTCCACTTCGTTCATGCCGATGCGTGTGGCGCGGCCGGACTGGACGGCATCGGCACGCCCGACCACATCAGGCCAGCCGGGAATGGTGACGGCCACGGAGAACAGGCCGACACCCAGGACGCTGCGGCGGGACGGGTCCATATCCAGCCTCCCCAGGTCGATCACCCCTTCCACGGTATCCGTAGCTGCGGAGGAGCGATCGCGTGGAACGGGCAGTCCCGCTTCGCCATGGGTGACGGGTCGGCCGAGGCGGCGGGCGAGGGCTTCGAGGACGCATGCACGCACCGCACCGCGAGGGACGGTGCCGCTGAGCCAATGGCTCACCGCCGATTCGTCGTAGCGCAGGGGAGTGCCGGTCTCGGTGCCGACGCGGTTCACCGCCCGCGCGAACTGGCGGTGAGTCCAGCGGCTCTCGGCGAGCAGGCGCCCCAGTGCCACGTTCGGTTCACGCTTGGCCATGCCCTCAACTTCCCTTGCTCTTGCGAACTTTCAAGGCTTTCAAGTCCTGGCGCTGCGGCAACGGTACCGCTGTGCGTGGTCGTGCGGTTGCGTAGAGGCAGCAGGAAACGGCGAGACCTCGCCGCAGCCGTCGTCTGAGGGACTGATGGATGAGAAGCGAAGCACGGGCCCGCCTGGCCCGAATGACCGAGGAGCTGGGCACGGACGGGGTGTTGAGGATCGACACCTACGAGGGCGCGGATCTGCCGCTGGGTTCGAATCGGTTCCCGCCATGCCGCTGCCCGCAGCACCGCCGCACCACGCCTGAGGATGGGGCGAAGTTGAGCGCCGCAGTACGCGAGGTCAACGAGCGCAGCCGTGGAGAGCGACTGTGAAGGGGCCGGCCGCAGTCGTCGGCCGCTACGCCGGACCGTTCCTGATCCTCACCATCTCGGGATCGGTCGGCTTCGTCGGCATGGCCGCCGCATCCACACCCACTGACTCCTCCCCGTCACGCGTCCAGGCGCCCCGCCTGTGACGAGGGAGGGCCCGCCGCTCGAAGCGGCGGGCACCCCGACCGGCTGCCTTCTTCGCAAGGGTCCGGCAGCCGGACGGGTCCAACTCCGCAGCATCAGCCGCGGAGTCCACTGAAAACCGTAAGGGAGAAAGCGATGAACGTGGACGAGCTGTTCACCGGCGACCTGATCACCGGCGTCCCGACCGTAGAGGCCGCGCTGTTCGACAAGATGCCGGGCGGTGGCGACAACAACGGCGACCACTGCAGCAAGTGATCCAGGGCTGAGGCCAGGCGGGGCGGGGTCGTTCGCGGCCCCGCCCCGCCGCACGACATCGGAAAGGGACGACATGCTGTCGATGCGTTTGCGCCTGACCGATCTCCAGGATCCCAAGTGGAGTTCGCAGGGCGGCCGTTGGATCAACGGCGAGAGTTGGATCGAGCCCGCGAACGTGTCCACGCTGGTCATGGAGGTCAACGACGACCAGGCACCGCGCGTACGGGTCCGGGTGAAGGAGTGTAAGCGGGGTGAGGCCGATTTCATCGAACTCACCATGGAGCCCGGACAAGCCCGCCTGGCGGCAGGCGTCTTCGGCACAGCTCCGCTCTACCTGACAGAGAAGGCCGGCGCACTGCACGCCTCATGGGACCTGACGATGCTGCGACCGCATCTACAGGCTGACGGCCTGGTGTCACGCGTCGTCGCCCGAACGTTGACGAGGCAACACCGCTACACGTCCGAGACGCTGTTCGAAGGCGTCTACCGCCTCACCGAACGGGCATCGGCCACGTTCACCACCTCGGGACTCAGCATCCACTACCCGGAGCCGGCCGAACACGTCCTTGAGCCGCGTACGCTGCGGCCCGGCGTTGATCCACTCGCCGCTCTGCACGAGTTGCTGACCGATGTGATCCGCCAGGCGCCGACAGCAACCGGGTGCGTGGGCGTCGAGCTGTCCGGCGGCGCGGACTCCGGAAATGTCGCCCTGGCTGTGAAGGCCGCCCGCTTCCCCGAGGTGCACAGCTTCGGCCTGCTGGTGGGAGGAAGCACCGGCAGGCAACAGAGCGAGCGACGCCGGGCCTTTGCGGAGCACTGCGACTTCCGGGACACGGCCACCCCCGCCATGCAGCACCCACCCTTCTGCCCCGGAGGCGTACGAGCCCTGCGCAAGCCGCACGATCCGGCGGGAGCCTTCTACCAGGAGGCGTTCGACGTCGTACGCGAGCAGGCAGCCGCCCGGCGGTGCGAGGTCATGTTCACGGGCAGCGGCGGAGACGAGATCAACGCCCACCACTCCAGAACGCAAGCCGAACTGCCGACGCCGGAACCCGTGCCGTGGCTCGGCAGCAAGGCTGTCCGAGCGCTCGCCGAGGTGAACGAGCACCTGGCCCCTATTCCGGTGCTGCCCGTACCGACCCTGATGGCGTTCGGGATGCACAACCCCGGATTCCTCCGGGCAGGAGTCTGGCCAGTGAGCCCGCTCGTGCACCCGCGGATCGTGCGGTTCATGGAGCAGCTACCGCACGAGCACAAGCGCGGCAAGGCGCTTTTCCGCGAGCGGATCCGGCGGGCCGGGCTGCCCGAGTGGGTGGCCGAGCCGGCCGAGCCGGAAAACTTCCTGGCTGTCTTGGAGAAGGGGCTGCGGTCCTACGGTTTGCCCGTACTGGACGACATGCTGAAGGAGTCCATCCTGGTGGACGTCGGCTACGTTGACGGGAAGGCGCTCGCCGAGGCGCGGAGGGATGCCGACGCTGCCCCGGTCGTTCCCGATCTGTTGTGCGACGTGCTCGCGCTGGAGGTCGGACTGCGAAGCCTCATGTGACCAGCCCCAACACGGAAGCCGAGCACGTGGAAGCCACCAACCTCCTGTACCGCGATCCGGCGCTCTACGACCTGGTCCAGTCCGACAGCGCGAGCGCCGGGATGTGCCAGACCCTGATCGAGCTGCACCGGCCGGCCGCCCGGACCCTGGTCGACTTCGGATGCGGCACCGGCCGGGACCTGGAGATCCTGGCCAAGAGCTTCGACTGCATCGGCGTGGACCTCCAGCCCGGCCTGGTCGACCACGCCCACCAGGCCCGGCCGGAGCTGGACATCCGCACCGGCGACATGCGCACCGTACGACTCGGCCAGCGCATGGACGTAGTGACCTGTATGGGCAACAGCCTCGCCTACGTGCACGACAACGAGGAGATCAGCCAGGTCTTCGCCACCTTCGCGGCCCACGCCCGGCCGGGCGCACTGCTCGTGCTGTGCTCCCCAATCGCCCCGATCACCCAGACCGATCCGACCACGGCAGCGGTGGACACACCAAGCGGACCCGCGGCGGTCACCATCCGATATGAGTGGGACCTGCGGACCCAGATCAACACCATGCACCGACATTGGGTGCTCCCCTCGGGCGAGGAGGCCCAGGACGAGATCCGCAGGCGTGTCCTGTTCCCCCGCGAACTGGAGCGTTACGCGGCGGGTGCCGGCTTCGAGGTCCTGGACATTCTCGACGGCACAGGGGCACGGCTCACCGCCCCAACCGCGTACACGGTGGCCCGATACGCCCAGAGATGAAGGCGAGGCGGAAGACGGCGCCAATTCCCGCCGCCCCCGCCGCTGACGGCAGTAGCGACGGCAACACCCACGGATTTCCGCGCACAACCACGGACACCAGCGGAACCCGAAACCGCCGCTGATCTGCGAATACGCAGATAGAGAGGGGTCGCGTAGCACACGTACTATGTGCTGGCGGGCGAGACGCCGGTCCTCGTTCACAACAGCGGACCGTGCGGCCCGGCCAAGGGAGCAGCGGGCGAAGCAAGAGCTGTCCAGGAGCTTCAGGACCGGGGTTACACGATCATGGGGACGCACGTGAAGCTTGAAGCTAAAGACGGGACGATATCGTATGTTGATGTCGTCGCAACCAGGAATGGCCCCGGCTTGGGTGCGCCCGAGTATTTTGAAGTGAAGAATGGACCTTCGGCCAGACTGTCACCGCAGCAGAAGACTGTGTATGGGCAGCTTGGGGACAGCGGGAATGTAATTCTGCGATCCGACCAACTGAGTAGCTGGGGCTTGAAGAGTGGCGATTTGCTCCCGCAGGCCGACGTCAACGTGATCCTTTATGGCGGGGCAAAGGCATGGTAGGAGGAGTCAGGGAGGGAGCATTGGCAAGCGCCGAGCTCTGCTGCACGCGAGACGAGGTGAGTGAAAGATGAGCTACGACCTGGCGGTTTGGCAAGGGGATGTGCCGTCCAATGATCGCGAAGCGGCTAGGGTGCATAATCACCTGTACGACGAGTACCTCGATGGCGATGAGCTGTTCCCGGTAGTAAGCGTCGTCGCCGACTTCCTGGCCGCCCTCACTGGGCGCTGGCCTGATAGGGATACCGGAGACGATACGCCCTGGGCTGCAACGCCACTTTCCAAAGGGGCAAGTGGGCCATACGTTTACATCGCGCTCGCGTGGAGTAGTGCAGATATGGCGTCCGCGTATGTGGCACAGGTTGCCAACAGGTTTGGACTGAACTGTTTTGACCCTCAGATGAAGATGCTTCGGTCAGGGTAGCTTCGACTCTCTTGGGAGTTTTCTGAGGGGCCCAGTATCAGGGTTAGCTCTCGGTCGCATGAAATGTTGGCGTGAAACGAATCCCGCTTAATGGGTCGATAGCGCCAGCAAAGTGAAGCCCCGTCAGGTGCGTCCTGGCGGGGCTTCTGCGTGGGGTGACGGCAGTAGTTGACGGCAACGTCAGCGGACGGGTGCTGCACACAGTGGTGGTTCGTCGCCGTCGTCGGGCCGGGAGGCGGGGTTGCGGAGAGCGTTGCCGAGGAGGTCGATGGCGTCGCGTTGGAGGCGGAGTCGGACGTGAGCGTAGACGGTGGCGGTGACGCCGATGTGGGCGTGGCCGAGGAGTTCCTTGATGACGACGAGTTCGACGCCCTGTTCCAGGAGCAGCGTGGCGGTCGAGTGGCGGAGGTCATGGAAGCGGATGCGGCGGAGGCCGGCCTTGCGGAGGAGCGTGGTGAAGGTGCGGGTGAGGTTGGTGGGGTCGATAGCTCCGCCCTGCGCAGTGGTGAACACGTGCCCGCTGTGCTGCCACGCCGGGCCTACGGCCTCGCGCTCGCGCTGCTGCTGCTCGTGGTGGAGCTTCAGCGAGCGGACGCAGCGGGTGGGGATGGCGATGCGGCGCTCGGAGGCCCGGGTCTTGGTGGGCAGCGTGGTGAGCCCGCCTGCGCTGGTGCGCTGGAGGGTTCGGCGGATTGCGGCGGCGCCCGCGTCAAGGTCGAGGTCTTCCCAGCGCAGGCCGAGGAGTTCGCCCTTGCGGAGTCCGGTGTGGAGCGCGAGTTCGAACAGCGCGTGCAACCGGTGTCCGCGCGTGGCCGCGAGGAACTGGCGGGCTTCGTCGGCGGTGAGGGGTTCGAAGCGTCGGGGCCGTGGGGTGCCGGTGCGGACGTTGCGGGCGACGTTGCGCGGGATCTCCTCTTCGCGGACGGCGTGTTCCAGGGCGGACTTGAGCACCGAGTGAATGTAGGTGAGTGTCAGCGGGGAGAGCAGCTTGTGGCAGCACTGGCCGACGGCACAGCAGCGGGGCTGGTCGCGCCGGGCGTCGAGGCGACGGGTGCAGCACTGGCAGGTGGTTCGGAGCTGATTGAGCCAGGTGCGGACGTCCTTGGCGGTGAGCTTAGTGAGCTTCTTCTTGCCCAGGCCGGTAATGAGGTACCGGTTGACGCAGGCGGCGTACCGCGTATGGGTGTTCTCGCGGAGGTGGTGTATGGCGACGTTCTCCAGCCAGTACGTCAGGTACGCGGCCACGCTGCCTTGCGCGCAGGGGACGGGTAGGCCGCGGTTGCTGGCGGCGATCTTCTCGGTGAGCTTGGCCAGGGCGTCTTTGCGGGTGGTGCCGTAGACGCGGACGCGGCGGCGGGTGTTGCCGGGGGCGAGGACGTATCCGGCGGCTTCCCAGCGGCCGTCCTTGCGCTGGTAGACGGTCCCCTCCCCGTTGGCGCGAGTCCTCTTGCGCGGTACGGGCATCAGGCGACCCCTTCCAGGTGATGGCGGATGTATGTGTCGAGGGCGGAGGCCGGAATACGGCGGGCACGGCCGATCGTGAGGGAATGCAGCCGGCGGGAACGGATCAGGTCGTAGACCGTAGAACGGCCTAGCTTCAGCCGTGTCGCATGACCTCTGGGACCGTCAGCAGCTCGTCGTCAGGCATGAGTGGGTTCTCCTTCCGCTCTGGGGGCGGGTCCGAGGGATGCGGCGAGCCATGTTTCGGCGGGGCTGAGGCCGGTGCCGGCGAAAACCCAGTGCGCCAGGACGTACGTCGTGTCCGGGTAGGGGCTGGCGGCTGCTGCCGATTGTGCGCGGCGCCATTCGGCGCGGGCGTCCGCGGAGGGTGCCGAGGGTGGTGGAGTAGCGGCGGGACTTGGTGGAGAAGTGGCGGCGGAAGCCGAGCATGTGGGCCCAGGCGCGTAGGCGGAGGCGTTCGAGGTCTTTGCTTGCGCCAAGGGCCCTGGCCGGCGGACTGCCGGCGGGGGGATGCTCTGCCGCGTGCCGGCGGATCAGGTCACCGAGACCCGGGCTCAGGTGCAGCTGTTCCAGCGTGTCCGGGGTGAACCACCGCAGCAGCACGCCCTCTTGCAGCTCCACCGTCTCCGGATCACCGCTCCAGCGGCCCACGAAGACCTGGATCGGCACCGCGAAGCCGTCGACGCTCGTCGCCTCTTCCACGGCATACGGCGTCAAGCCTATCATCTCCAGGCCCGGGACATCTTCGGCGAGCTCCCGCCGCAAGGTCGCCTCCAGGCCGGCCTCCTCCACCGTACGGCCGCCGCCGAGGAGAGCGAACGTGCCAGGGGCCCAGATTCCTTCACGCTGGTCCCGCAGGTGAAGCAGGTATCTGCCGTGGCCGTCGTGGATCAGGGCGGAGGCGTTAACGGGCTCTGGCCGCCCGTCGAGGCCCTGGTCTCGGGCGGCCAGGAGCTTGGCACGCAAGGTCGGGGACCTGACGTCGGCGAAGTCGAGCCACCGGGCGCCGGCAACCTCATCGTCCTGCAAGGTGAGCCGGGGATGCTGCTCGGGCACGAGGCAGAAGACGAAGCGGAAGTCGAAGTGCTGGTGGGAGCCTTCGCCCTTGGCGGCGTTGGCGTCGATGTCGATCGGAGCCCCGAGGAACTGCGGAGTCAGGCACAGGTCGCCCGGCCGGATGCCGGTCTCCTCGCACACTTCCCGCAGCGCCGCGGCCAGGAGCGTCCGGTCGTCCTCGACATGGCCACCCGGAGCGAGGAGCAGCCCCGTGACCTTGTGGCCGATGTGCGGAAAGCGTTGGTCCCGGTCGATGACCGCCGCGCCGCAAGTGACGTGACCGGGGAGCGTGGCACGGCCGGCCGGGGCGTCGGCTCCGTCCAGGAGGGACAACAGCCCGGCCAGGGATTCCCGTTCGTGTGGATGCCGGGCCAGGTACGTCTCGGTGGTCGCGCGGATGGGGGAACGGGTGAGCGGCACGTCATCACCTCGGGACGGCATGGGAAGGGCGGGGTCGTCCGCGGCCGTGGGTGCGGACGCTTCGGTGGGGCGTACAGAGGTGGCGCCGGGGCCGCTCATGCGGGGGTCTCGCGCTTATCGCCGTCCGGCTCGGACGTGATCTGGTAGGACAGCAACTGCTGAAACAAGCCGGCCTGTTGGGAGAGCTGGGCGTAGGTGCCCTGCTGGACGATTTTGCCGTCGTCGAGGACCAGGATGCGGTCGGCGATGGCGACATTGGTGATGCGGTGGGTCACCAGCAATACCGCCCGGTCCCGGGCGAGGTCCCGAAGCCGCTGGAAGATGCGGTACTCGGCGCGGGGATCCAGGTTCGCCGTCGGCTCGTCGAGCACCAGCAGACCGGCCTGGCGGAAGAACGCTCTCGCCAGGGCGATGCGCTGCCACTGGCCGCCGCTCAGTTCCTCCCCGTTGAGCCACTCGCGGGCCAGGAGGGTGTCCAGGCCGGCGCCGAGCTTGTCGACGACTTCGTCAGCGTCGGCCGCCTTGCACGCCTCGCGGACCGCCGCGTCGCCGCGCGCCGTGGGCTGTCCCTGGGTCACGTTCTCCCGCACGGTCAGCGGCCAGTGCGCGTAGTCCTGCGGCACGAGGGCGACCTGGCGCCACAGAGCCTGCGGATCGGCGCCGTCGGTGGGGACGCCGTCCCACAGCACCTGCCCGTCTGTGGGCAGGTAGAGGCCGCTGACCAGCTTCGACAGCGTCGACTTGCCCGAGCCGTTGAAGCCCACCAGCGCGGTGACCTCGCCGCGGCGCAAGGTGAGAGAGACGTCGGACAGTGCGTCGCGGTCCTTGCCGGCATACCGGTGGGTGACCGACTTGACCTCGATCGTCTCCGGCGGCTCAGGGCGGTGCGGACCCCGGTGCATACGGAAGCCGCCGGCCTTGTCCAGGAAGCCGCTCCAGTCGTCCATGTACAGCCCCGTCCGCACGGCGCGCGCACCGACGGCCACCAGGCCGCGGACCGACATGCCTACCGTCTGCAGGGCGAAGACGGCCGTCCCGGCATGCCCGACGGTGATACGGCCGGTCGCGAGCAGCCATACGACCGCCGCCCACACCACCGCCGACCCCAGCCCTCCGCACACCGCGCCGACCAGGGACATCCGGGCGCCCTTGTCGGCCGCGGCCCGGTCCTCGCGGTTGATCCGGGCGACCGTCTGCCGGTACCGGCCGGACAGGAAGTCGGCCATGGTGCCGGCGCGGATCTGGTCCGCGGCGTCCTTCGTGTAGATGTGCCAGCGCAGCACCGACAGCATCCGGTTGTCGCCGTTGCTGCGGAGGTTCGCCAGGTACCGGACGCGCGCGGCACTCACCTGGGCCAGGGCCTGCGGGAGGCTGGCTGCGACGAGGAGGGGAAGGAGGACCCAGTGCACGCCGGTCAGCACGATCGCCCCGGCGAGGAAGCCGGCCCCCGACGCGATCAGGTCCTGGCCCTCGTTGATCAGGTCGCCGGTGACCTGGGCGCCGCGGTCGGCGGCTTCCCTGTCACGGTTGAAGTCAGGGTCGTCGTACGCGGACAGCTCGACCTCGGCGCAGCCGGTGAGCAGCATCTGTTCGGCCTCGCGGGACATCAGCGGGCCCAGCCGGGAGGAGAGCCAGTTGACGGTGATGCCGAGGAGCGCGCGTACGCCGGCGGCCCCGGCGAGCAGGGCGACGGAGGGCCACGCCTGAAGGAGCCGGTGGTAGACGTCTCCGCTGCGCAGCAGGGCGGTCAGGGTGCCGGCGATGGCGACCAGGCCCAGGGCCTGCATCACGCCGGTGACGGTCTGGCACAGCAGGAGGCCGACGGTCGCTCGTCGGTCGACGCGCCAGGCGAGAGCCAGCGAGCGGCGGACCAGTTGCGGCAGGCGGCGGGCCATGTCGCGCATCCGGATCGAGCGGCCGGCTGCCTCGCGGCTGCCGGTCAGGTCGACGTACCGCATCTGAGGCTCGGGAGTGGCCGCGGGCGAAACGCCCCCCGGCGAGGGTGCGGACGGTCCGGAGGACGGAGTGGAGGGCGACGCTGCGGGGGTGGTGCGCGGTCCCGGAACACTGGCGGCTGAGGCATCGGTGGGCTCACTCATGCCGCCCACCCCGTATCCGGACGTGCTGAGCTGAGCTTGTCGTCAATGCTGTGCGTGATCACGCCGGGCCGCCGTTCGATTCCGGGAGGCTGCCGCAAGGGGGCAGGAGTGGGATGCATGGCGTGTCCTCCGTCTGGGCGTCGGTGTGGCACTGATGCTCTAAAAACGCACTGGACCTGGTCCCGTCACGGCCCGATCGGAGGGCATTTGGTGAACAGGAGTTCTCATGCCAGGGGCAGGGCGGGCGGGCTCTGGGCGGTCGCGACTCAAATTCGTTCGATCAGGTCGGTTCACTCCTTCAGGGGGGTGCGGACAGCACGGACCGGGCCGCAGCGGAATTCCGCCGCGGCCGTGCGGTGGGTGTTCAGGGCAGGACCGGCGGGAGGGTGTCAGATGTTGAGGGTGGTGAAGGCGACGGAGGGGAATCGGCGGCCGTTGACCTGGAGGGCGAGGGAGTAGGAGCCCGGTGAGACCCTCCACCGTGCGGTCGAGCGCAGCGGGTACGCCTTGGCGAGCCGCAGTTCCTGGCCGGCTTCGGCTCTGGCACGGCGCAGGAAGGAGACCTTCTCCCACGGCCGGCCGTTCAGCCCCGTGGTGGCGATCACGATCATCACGTGGACTGGTGTGGTGGTGGCGGTGAGAGCGGCGGAGAAGTTCAGGGTGTCGCCGTCGCGGAGTCCGGTGCGCTCCAGGACGAGGGGGGTGAGCGCGATGGGCGCGTCGTGGGCGTAGCCGAGGATCGCGTAGGCGGGCGGCCAGCCCCCCCTTCAGCCGGTTGCGCAGGGCGCCTCGGGCGATGAAGGCGAAGTGCTCGTCCGAGAGTCGGCCCGACCGCTTCCACCGCTGAAGGGTGGTCAGCACGAGGTCGGGCCGGCCGGCGGCGATGTCGCTGAGGTGGTTGGCGACGGAGGTGCGGACGTAGCGGTGAGCGTCGTCGTAGAGCTGATCGAGGACGGGCAGTGCCGCGTCGACGGGCAGCTGGATCCGTGGAGCCCAGGGCAGCAGGGGCCGGGTGGCCTCGCTCGCCGGCCTGCGCACCCGGAAGTCGTCGTCGTACCCCTCGTCGATGTCACCCCCGTGACCATCGCCCTCGCCTACAGCACCCACCGCTCCATGCCCGCCATCGGCAGATTTGCCCAGCTCGCGCGCGAGCGCCTGGGCGCGGACGTGCGACCGCCGGCCGAGCAGGGCATCAGCCGGTGAGCACGGCGCACCGGCACAAGCGCTCACGCGCGCACGACGGCGGACCCGGCGGGTCGGCGGATCAGCCGGAGTGGTTCCGCAGGAGGTTGCTCCACAGGCGTCGCAGGCTCGTCAGCCCGCCGTTGGTGGAGGTGAGCAAGGTGGCGTTGCCGACGAGGAGGTCACCGGCGAACAGGCCGGCGCGCGACTGCAGCAGTGCGTCGAACGTCTCCGCCACGTCCGGATGGGCCGCCACGTCCGGATGGGCCGGGGCGCCGGGGTCGATTCGCTGACGCGCGAGCACCTCCAGGTCCGCCGGCGCGGCACCGTGGCGTTCGAGGTGCGGCAGATGGGGGTGGCGTGGGGCACGCCGTCGAGGAGGCCGAGCCGGTCGCGGTCGGGTGCGGGCAGGATCGCGGCGGGCGAGCCGCCCGCCGCGACGGCCGGCCGTAGCCCGAAGCGGTTCACCACCGGGACGCCCAGGCCTGCGAGCAGGGAACGGCCGTATCCACCGAATCCCTGCCGCGGGGGCAGGGTGCGGTCGCCGTGATGGGCGGACTCGGCGGCCTGCACGGCCAGTCGCTGCCCTTCGTCCGGGGCCGTGGTGGCGCCGACGTTGTGATGGAGGCCGACGAACACCAGGTTGCCGGGGACGGCGAGGAAGTCGCGCACCGCGGCGATCTCGGTGTCGGTGGCCACTTGGCGGGTGCGGTCGGAGTCGAAGCTGATGACGACCAGGGTGTCGAGCGTACCGAGCGGCAACTCGTCCAGCCCGGTCGTCCGGCCGTCGTCGGTCACCCGCTCGACCTCCCGGGCCGCAGGGCCGCACACGGAGGCGAACTCGGTGAAGTTCCGGCGCAGTACGTGGTCGATGAAGCCGGCCACGCCCTGGTCGAAGCACTCGGCGTCGGCGAACTCGGTGAGCTGAGGGAACAGGAAGCGGCGGCTCTCGAACAGGGCCGGGAAGCGGTCCTCGATGACGACGAGCGGCGCACCCGTCTCCGCGGGTCGGCTCCACGCGTAGTAAATGCCGACGGCTCGATGCGTCAAGACGGCACCTCTCGTTCGGTGAACCGGAGCGTCTCATCCCATCACGCGACGCGGCGACGATGCGGGGGAGCGTAGCCGGGGGCGGGTACGTGTCGCCCCATCGGAGAAACGTGTACGTGAGGCGCACATGTGGCGGAGGCGCACATGTGGTGGCGGCACACATGTGCTGGTCGGCGCCCACGAGCCGTTGCCCGGCCCGTGGGCGCCCACCCCCTGGAAGGCCCCACCCCCTGGAAGGCCCCACCCCTGGAAGGGCCCCACCCCTGGAAGGGCCCTGTGCCTGTGTGCGTCAGCTACGCAGCAGGCGCAGGTCGATCGCGTCGGCCATGGCCTTCATACCCGCGTCGTTGGGGTGGATGTGGTCGCCCGAGTCGTAGGCCGGGTTGAGGGCGGCCGGGTTCGCGGGGTCACGCATGGTCTTGTCGAAGTCGATGACGCCGTCGAAGGCGCCGCCGGTGCGGATCCACTGGTTGACGCTCTGCCGGATCGCCTCGGCGTCCGGCGTGTAGTAGCCGTTGCCCTGGTCGGGCATCAGAGTCGCGCCGATGACGTCGACATGGGCGGCGTGGGCCTCGTCGATCAGGGTGCGGTAGCCGTCGATGAGGTCCTGGGCGCTCAGCGGCCCGCCGTCGGGGCCGGCGTTGTTCCCGATGTCGTTGATGCCCTGGAAGAGGATCACGTCCTTGACGCCCGGCTGACCGAGGGCGTCGTGCCCGAAGCGCTTCAGGGCGCGGACCCCCTGCCACAGGTTCGGGACGTCGGTCAGGACCCGGTTGCCGCCGATGCCGGCGTCGACGACACTCAGCTTCTGCGGGCCCGGCCCGGCGCCCAGCCGGCGTCCGAGGAAGTCGGGCCACCGGGTGTAGGTGCCGGTCGAGGAGTGGTAGCCGTCCGTGATGGAGTCGCCGAAGGCGACGACCGTGCCCCTCGCGGTCGAGGACAGGACGTCCAGCCCGGCCAGGTAGTACCAGGAGGTCGTGGTGGAGCCGAACGCGGCGGCGCTGTCGTCGCCGGTGTGGTTGCCGAAGGCCGTGTAGGTGGTGTCGAAGGCGTCGGAGTGCCAGGTCGACATGCCCGTCGTGCCGGGGACGTAGAGGCTGACGAGCAGGTTCTCCCCGGCGCTGACCGAGATCGGGACGACGTCGCTGACGGCTTCCTCGCCGGCGGGGATGGTGACGTGGCGGGAGCCGCCGAAGGTGACGTTCCGTATGGTGCCACGGGTCGCCGCGCCGCCGCTCGCCTGGACCGCGACGTCCACTTCGGTGAGGTCGAGCGGGGTGGTGCTGTACCGGTTGGACAGCGTGATGCGCGCGCCCGTGCCCGCGACGCTGCTGTGGACCACCATCCGTATGGTCTGGTTGCTGAAGGACGGGCCGCCGGTCGTCATGCTGGGCGACCAGGCGCTGACCCGGGTGGTCCTGCCCGACGACGAGGACGTGGTGGCGCTCGCCGCGTTCGCGGTGCTCAACGCGGCGACCGTCAGGGCCATGCCGGTCAGCGCGCCGGCCACGGTCAGCAGGGTTCTGCGACGCGGACGGCGACCCGCCGCCGCGTACTCCTTGTTGGGTGACATCGTCGATCTCCACTCTGGTCGTCGTCCGCGGACACCATGGACTGCCGCTTGTGGGAACCGGCCTCAGCCGAGGTTGCCGAGCGTGACGGACTGACCGGGCTTGAGGCTGATCCTGCGTGAGGCGCCGCCCGCGAGGACGGTCGTGTCACGGCCGCCGACGCTCTTCAGCGTCACCTGTGTGACCTTGCCGTTCTTCCACCTGAGGTCGGCGACGAAGCCGCCGCGGACACCGACGCCGGACACCGAGCCGGACGCCGCCCACGCCGCGGGCAGGGCGGGCAGCAACTCGACGTGACCCGGCCGCGAGTAGACCAGCATCTCGACGATCGCGGAGGGGGTGCCGAAGTTCGCGTCGATCTGGAAGATGCCGCGGCCGCCCCCCATGTCCATGATGTCGAAGAGGTTCGGCGCCGAGCCGTTGCTGCCGTTCGCGGACGGCTTCAGGTTGTTGACGACGAGTTGGTAGGCCTTCTCCGCGTTCTTCAGCCGCGCCCAGCACAGGCTGCGCCATGCGTTGGACCAGCCGTAACTGTCCATGCCGCGGGCCGTCAGGAGGGCTGTCGCGCCAGCGAGGATGTCCTTGGGCGTGGAGTCGTCCGGGCGGATCCGGTCGCCGGGGAAGAGACCGATGAGCGGGGAGAGGTGCCGGTGGGTGGTCTCGCCGAGGTTGTCGGGCGACATCCACTCCTCCAGCCAGCCCGACTTCGGGCTGACCACGGGCAGGTAGAGGCGCCGGCGCAGAGCGTCGACGGTCGCGCCGTAGGAGGCGTCCTTGCCGAGCACCTCGGTCGCGGTGAGGTAGTTGCCGAAGAGGTTCCACACCAGTTCCTGGGCGTAGGTGATGCCCTTGGCGTCCTGCGGACCCTGCTCGGGGGACCAGTCGCTGTCGTCGACGAGGACCTCGCGCGAGACGCCGGAGGCGTCGGTGACGGTCGTGGTGACGAGGCGGGCCTCCCAGAACTCCACGGCGCCCTTGAGGAGGGGATAGATCCTGTCGAGGTAGGCGCGGTCCTGGGTGAACTCGTAGTGCTCGAACAGGCTCTGGCAGAGCCAGGCGTTCGCGCCCGGGTGCCACCACCAGCCGCTGCCGCCGTAAGGGTTGGTGGAGAAGGCGACGGCCCAACCGGCGACCTTGCCGCTGGAGTTGCGGAACCTGTTGGCGGGAGTGTTGAACAGCCGCTGGGTGGCCTCCGTCCAGGAGGGCAGCTGTGCGAGGCAGTAGTCCGCGAACGTGCCGAAGCAGTCGGACAGGCCCGCCCGGTCGGCCATCCAGTAGTTCATCTGGAGGTTGACGTCGGTGTGGTAGTCGCCCATCCAGTCCGGGTCGTTGCCGTCCAGCCACGGACCCTGCAGGCCCATCGGCAGGGTGCCACGGGATCCGGAGATCATCAGGTAGCGGCCGAACTGCAGGTAGGCGGCCTCCAGTTCCGGGTCCGGCACGTCGTCCCGGTAGCGGGCCTGCACCCGTTGCCAGGTGTCAAGACCGCGCTGCGCGCCGGAGGATGTGCCCAGATCGATGTTCAGCTGCTCGAACACCGGGCGGAAGTCGGCGACATGGGTGTTCAGCAGTGTGGTGGCGGAGTGGCCGGCCGCGTTCAGGACCTTGGTCCGCGCCAGTCGCTCCGGGTCCAGGGACGGGTCGCGGAAGCCGGCGGCGGAGTCGGGCGTGTAGTTCGTGCCGCCGCTGAACACGACGGTGAGGTCCTTGCAGCCGCTGAAGGAGATCGCCCCACCCGTGACGGTGACCTTGCCGGTGCCGCTGTACGCGGTGACGGCGGCGCCGTACTTCAGCCCGTTGGCGAAGGAGGCGCCGAACGAGGCGCAGCGCCCGGTGCCGCCCGCGGTGGTGGACTCGCCGTGCGTGCCCGCGAGGGAGACGGTGCCGGTGTAGGTGCCGCCGCCCTGCTGGGAGAAGTACAGGACGATGACGTCGTCGGGGCGGCTGGCGAAGATCTGCCGCCGGTAGGTGACGCCGGACAGGTCGTACGACGCGCTGACGAGGCCCTGGGCCAGGTCCAGGGTGCGACGGTAGTCGTTGACGGCGCCCAGGTCGTGGGCCGGGATGTCGACGGTGAGTTCGGCCAGCAGGGTCAGGGAGCCGAAGTCGTCCCGGCCGTAGGGGAACTGGCCGTCGTCCTGCAGGGTGTCGTTGCGGCCGCCGGTCCACAAGGTGGCGTCGGAGACGGTCAGCAACTCGCTGGAAGGGTCGTTGCCCGCGAGCGCCCCGAGGCGCCCGTTCCCGACCGGCAGACCCTGCTGGATCATCGAGTGGGAGTCGCTAGGAGCCTGCCACCACAACTGGTTCTTCGCGGCGGCGGCCCCGGACAGCAGGGGGGACGAGGTGGGACGCAGGGGGGCCGCCGAGGCGGTGAAGGCGGGCAGAGCGCCGAGGGCGGCGGCCGTGCCGGCCGCTGCGGCAAGGGCGAAAAATCCCCTGCGGCTCGGGTGGTTGTCGCGCGATGCGGTGTGCTTGGTGTCCACGTTGTGCACTCCATGTCCGGGGAACGGCGCATGCGGGAACGACGGACCGGGGCCGTCGGAAGGTGTGTGAGGCGAGTACGCCGGGCGCGGGTCCCGGGTCGTGGCTGACCCGGGACCCCCCCGGGACGGGTCAGGCGGAATCGGGTACGTCGATCCTGTCGATGTCAGGCGAGTAGTCCCAACCGCTGTCGAAGGTGAGGGAGTTGGAGCCCGCCTTCAGGGCCAGCTGGACGCTGACCGTCTCGACCGTGCCCCAGTCGCCCGTGGAGGGGAACCTCAGGCTGGTGCCGTTGCCGCTGTTGGAGTAGACGGTCACCGAGCGGGGGTCGCCGCTGACGTAGGCGACCTTGACGGTGTAGATGCCGGCCTTCTTCACCTTGACGTCGTTGAACTGCAGCTTGCTGTCGAGGTAGAGGTTGCCGATCTTCTTGCCGCCGGAACAGGCGTCGCACGTGGCGAGGGAGGAGTTCCCGGTCAGGGTGTTGTTCGCGGACTCGGCCTCGTACGCGGTGGTCGAGAGCGATGCGCCGCCGGGCCTGACGGTGAACAGCCGGGAGCCGTGCGCGGGCAGCGCCGCGGTGATGCTGTTCTTGTACGAGCCGAGGTTCTGGTGGTTCCACAGGTCGCGCACGGAGGCGGTGCCCGTGAAGCCGAAGGACGCCCAGTAGGCGGTGACGGAGGCCGGTGAGCTGCCGAGGTTGAACAGGGCGACGGTGTAACTGCCGTCGGAGTTCCGGGTCCCCCAGACCTGCTGGTCGCCCATCGGAGTGACGGGACGTGCGACGGGCGAGTCGTTCTGGTCGACGCCGATGACTTCCTGGTTGGTCAGCAGGGACAGGCCGTAACTGTCCAGCCGGGTGAGGTCGTCACCGGTGAACAGCGGCGACTTGTTGATGGCCCACAGGGTCATGTAGCTCTGCCGCTCGGCGTTGGTGAGGCCGTCCATCGCCCCGTTGCCGACGTCGAGCGCGTCGAGGTCGTTCCAGCCGCCGGGGCCCGCCTTGCGGCTCCACGCCGGGGCGTCGTTCCACCGGTCGTCGACCGAGTTCTCCCAGGTGACCAGGGTGTTGCAGTAGCACTCGACGTCGGTGTCGATGCGCCAGCCGTTGGAGTACTTCTTCCAGTCGGCGGCGTGACCGATGTCGAGCGACCAGGAAATCTCCAGATGCATGGGGCGACCGGTGTCGGCGATGGCCTTGTGCCAGGCGGCGATGTCCGGCACGTTGTCGTAGTTGTCACCGGACTTGAACGAGCCGGGGCCCACCCCGTCCACCTTGAGGAAGTCGTATCCCCAGTCCGCGAGCATCTGGGCCTGGGAGTCGATGTACTTCTGCGCGCAGGAGTTGTCGAAGTTCACCTTGTAGGCGCTGTCCCAGCCGTTGGTGGTGCGCAGGTCCGGGTAGACGATGTCCGCGGTGGTGCAGCCGGGGGCGTTCCATATCGGCACCTTGCCGTCGCCGTACGCCCCTTTCTCCAGGCCGACGGGGAGGTAGATGCCGGCCTGGAGGCCCTTGGCGTGGATGTGGTCGGCGACCGCCTTCATGCCGTGCGGGAAGCGGACCGGGTCGGGCGTCTGCCGGCCGTACTGGTCGAACTCGGTTGTCCAGTCGCGGTCCATCCACCAGCCGGCGTCGATGTTGACGTGGTCGTAGCCGTACGGCTTCAGCGTGGTGGCGAGCGCGTCGGTCTGCTTCAGGACGTTCGCCTCGGTGAGGTAGCTGTAGTTGCCGTCCGGGTTCAGGCCCGGGTACTGGGAGGACTGCATGCTCCAGCTGGACCAGCCCATGTACGGCTTGGCCGCCGGGCCGGAGGCGGCGTCCGCCGTAGTGGCGGCCGAGGTCAGGGACGCGGCCGAGGTGACGGACCCGGTCGACATGCCGGAGGCGGTCGAGGACGTGGCGGCGGACGCCGTGGCCCCGGTGGCGGCGGCAGGGACCGCGGCGGCCGGGATCGCTGTGGCGAGTCCGGCCGTGACGGCCAGGACCAGCGTGGCTCTGATCGTACGGCGCGGGAAGCCGGGGAGGGCTCCGCGCAGGGCTCTGTAGGGGGATGACCGCATGGGTCGCCTCCTGGTGGCGGGGGTGAGAGGGATGGTGCGGTGCTGCCCGGTGGGGGACGGGCGTCGGTGAGCCGGCTGTCCTTCTGGAGGGCCCCGCGAAGCGGGCGGCGTTGAGAGCGGGCGGCGGCGAGTGCGGGCGGTGAGAGCGGCTGGCGAGTGCGGGTGGCGAGTGCGGGCACGGCCGGGGTGGTGGCCGGCAACGGACAGCCCGCCGAGCGGTCGGGCCCGACGCGCAGCGCCTCCAGGCGGCGGGCGCGTCCACGCGGAGGCCCTGCGCCGCCTGCCCTGCGGCGGTCTACGGGCTGCGGCTCTGCAGCGTCATCGCTGCTCCTCGTACGTGTCCGACGCCATGAAGGACTGGATCGCGGTGGCCGCGGCGCCGCGCGCCCACTCCTCGAAGGGCAGGGGGCGGATGATCACGTCGCACTGCGAGGCGGTACCGAAGGCGGAGGCGGCGAACGCGTCCCGGATGCCCTCGGCGAAGAGGTCGTAGGCGGCCAGGCCCTCACCGGAGATGATCACCCGCTCGGGTCCGAAGATGTTCACCAGGGAGCCGATGGCCTTGCCGATGGCTTCGCCGGCCCGCGCGTAGACCGCGCGGACACCAAGGTCCCCGCCGTGGGCCAGTTCCAGCGCCTCGGCGGCGTCGGTCACCGGCCTGCCCGTGGCCGCGCGCACCGCGCCGAGGATGGCGGGATCCGCCGCGATCGCCTCCACGCAGCCCCGGTTGCCGCAGTGGCACAGCGGGCCGAGCGGATCGAGGGACAGATGCCCGATCTCGCCGGCCACACCGTGCGCGCCCGACACCACCCGCTCGTGCACCACCAGGCCACAGCCGATGCCGGCGCCCACGGTCACCAGGGCGAAGTCCGAGAGCCCGACGCCGGCCCCGAACCAGTGCTCGGCGACCGTGAGCGCCCGTACGTCGTTGTCGACGGTGACCGGAAGTCCCGTCGTGGTCCCGGCGAGTTCGGCGAGCGGCACGTCCCGCCACTCCAGGAAGGGCGAGTAGCGGACCACACCGTCGACGCGGTCCACGTCCCCCGAGATCGCGATCCCCAACCCCCGCACCCGGACACCGAATCCGTCGGCCTCGGTGAGCAACTCCTGTACCAGCGCGATGAGGACGGGGAGCACCGCCTCCGGCTCGCGGCCCGTGAGGGGGACGTGCCGGGAGACCCGGATACGGCAGCACAGGTCGGCCAGTACGGCGATGATCTCGTCGCCCGTCACCTTGATCCCGATGAACAGCGCCCTTCCCCCGTCCACCCGCACCAGGTTGGCCGGGCGTCCCACCGCGGGCCGTGCCTCCTCGTCCACGCCCTCGACCAGGTAGCCGAGTTCCATCAGCGGACGGACCGCCTTGGTGACGGCCGCCGCGGAGAGCCTGGTCCGCCGACCGACCTCGGCCCGGGTGAGCGGGCCGTGGGAGAGCAGGGTGGTGAAGACGAGGGACGCGGCCGGCGTCATGGCCGGGGCCGCCTCGCGGGAGGGGGTCGAGCGCATGGCCGGAAACTTAGGGACGTTATTTTTTGCTGTCAATGAAGAAAGCAACATCCATTTCAAGGGTATGAGTTGACCAGGAAGAACCTGTAAATCAGAGATCTGGAGGGGGCGTTGACAGGGGATCGAAGGAGGGGTTGGCTGCGCACTGCTCCTGTGCGGCCCGCTCCGATCGTGAGGACCCATGTCTGACATCTCCTTCGACCCCACCTGCGGCGTCTGGCTGCTCTCCACCGCGCACACGTCGTACGCGATACGGATCGACGACACGGGAGCGCCCTGCCACCTCGCCTGGGGGCCCCGGCTGCCCCTCGCCGCGGCCGGTCAGCTCGTCCCGCCCCCGGCCGGGGAGATCAGCAGCTTCGAGGGCCGCTCCCCGGCCGGGGAGGAACTGCCGGTCGACGGCGGTGCCCGGTACGGAGCACCGTCCCTGCGGGTACGGTTCGCCGACGGCACCCGGGCCTTCGAATGGACGCACCTGGGCCACCGGATCAGCGAGCCGGCGCCCGGGACGACGGAACTCGCCCTGGAGTTCCGTGACCGCCACTACCCGCTGGCCGTCACGCTCCACTACCGCGTCCACGACGACACGGACGTCATCGAACGCCGGACCGTGCTGCGCAACACCGGACAGCGGCCGATCACCCTGCTCCGCGCGGACTCGGCCGCCTGGACGCTGCCGCCGCGCGACGACTACCGGATGAGTCATGTCACGGGCCAGTGGTCGGCGGAGGGCCTCCTGCACCGCGAGCCGGTGCCGCACGGCGAGAGCGTGCTCACCAGCCGGCGCGGCATCACCAGCCACCACGCGAACCCCTGGCTGATGCTGGACGCCGGCGAGGCCACCGAGGACCAAGGCGAGGTGTGGAGCGCCGCCCTGGCCTGGAGCGGAAGCTGGCGCCTCGTCGTGCAGCGCACGCCGGACGGACGGACGGCCTTCACGGGCGGAGCCGGACACGACGGCGAGGAACTGCCGCTCGGCCCCGGCGAGGAGTACACGACCCCCGGCTTCGCGGCCCTGTACACCGACCGCGGTTTCGGCGCGGCGAGCCGCGCCTGGCACGCGTACGTCCTGGCCCATGTGCTCCCGCACCCGGACGAGACGCGCCCCGTCCTGTTCAACTCCTGGGAGGCCACCGGCTTCGATGTCGACGAGGCCGGTCAGATGGCGCTCGCCGCCCGCGCGGCGAAGCTGGGGGTGGAGCTGTACGTCGTCGACGACGGCTGGTTCCGGGGCCGCCGCGACGACACCGCGGGACTCGGCGACTGGACACCGGACTCCGGGCGGTTCCCGCGGGGGCTGCGTCCGCTCGCCGAGGAGGTCCACCGGCTCGGCATGCGCTTCGGCCTGTGGGTGGAGCCCGAGATGGTCAACCCGGACAGCGACCTCTACCGCGCCCACCCCGACTGGGTGGTGCACCTCCCGCACCGCACCCGGACCGAACTGCGCAACCAACTGGTGCTCGACTTCGCGCGGGACGACGTCGCCGAGTGGGCGTACGGATGGCTGACCCGGCTGGTCGCGGACACCGGGATCGACTTCCTCAAGTGGGACATGAACCGCGCCTTCAGCGAGGCCGGTCGGCCCGCCGGTCCGGACGGCCGGGACGCGTTGTGGACGCGGTACGTGCACCATCTCTACGGCGTCGTCGACCGGTTGCGCGCGGACCACCCCGGGCTGCGCATCGAGACGTGCAGCGGCGGCGGAGGCCGCGTCGACCTGGGCATCCTCTCCCGTACGGACCAGGCGTGGCCGTCCGACAACACCGACGCGGCCGACCGGGTCGGCGTCCAGCACGGCTTCGGGCAGATCTACCCGGCCCGGGTCATGTCGGCCTGGGTGACGGACGTGCCCAACCAGCTCACCGGCCGCTCGGTGCCACTGCGTCACCGCTTCCATGTCGCGATGGCGGGAGTGCTGGGGGTGGGCGGTGACCTCGCGCGCTGGACACCGGAGGAACTCGCCGAGGGGGCGGAGCTGGTGGCGCGGTACAAGAAGGTCCGGCACATCGTGCAGCACGGCACCCTGCACCGGCTGCGCGGACCGGGCGACGACGGACCGACCGCGGTGCAGTACACCACCACGGACCGGCGGGAGGTCTTCGTGCTGGTGTGGCAGCGGGCGCCCCGGCACGCCACACCGCGCCCCGCCCTCAGGCTTGCCGGCCTCGATCCCGCCGCACGCTACCGGGACACCGACAGCGGCGCCGTCCACCACGCGTCCGTACTGACCGGGTACGGCATCGCGCCCGAACTGCCGCCCGGTGACTGGTCCAGCACGTTGCTGCACCTGATCCGGGTCGAGGACGCACACACTCCCTGAGGCGATATTTCCTATACGATTTTGGTCCCAGGGATTGACTGGGTGATGGTCGGTCGGTGGATCGACCTGGCCTGTCCCGGCGCTCTGAGCTGCTGCCGAAGAACTCGTCAGCGCTCGTGCGGTTCAGAGGGTTGACGGGGAGCGGTGGGTGGCTGACCATCTCCGTGCCAATATCCTATTTGATTCTGGGGAGTGGTGGAGATGCGTCCCCCGACCCGTTCCGTACTGTCAGGAGTCGCCGCCGTCGCCGTGCTCATGGCGGCCTCGACGGCCTGCACCATCAAGTCCTCCGGTGGGTCTCCGGGAACCGGGGCCCAGGCCTCCGCGTCCGCCAGGACCGGTACCGGCACCGCCGAGTTGGCCGACGGCTCGGGCACCAAGGTGGCCCTCGTACCCGGCGGCGCCCACCCGTACTTCCAGCCCTGGAGGGCGGCGGGGGCCGCCGCGAAGAAGGAGTACGGCCTCGGGGACGTGACCTTCGACGAGACCTCCGAGTGGGACCAGCAGAAGCAGGACAACCTGCTCTCCACGCTCGCGGCCCGCGGCTACAACGCCTTCGGGATCTTCGGGGTCTCGCCCACCGACATCAACACCACCTTCGCCGACCTCAAGTCACAGGGTTTCGCCGTGGCTTCGCTCGCCTCCTGCCCGGCCGGCGGCACCGACAAGGCCGACTTCTGCCTCTCCACGGACGTGGAGGTCGCCGCCTACAAGGCGGCCCAGGCCGCGATCCGGGCCATGGGCGGCAAGGGCACGCTCGTCCACCTCACCGGCAACAACGTGGACGCCAACACGCAGTTGCGCATCAAGGGCGTCGACCGGGCGGTGAAGGAGACCGGGGGCAAGGTGAAACTGCTCCAGACCATCACCGACGTCGACAAGGACCTGCAGACCGCGCAGAAGGCGGTCTCCGACCTGCTCGCCGCCAAGGGCAACCGGATCCAGGGCATCGTCACCACCGCCTACAACCCCGCCGTCGCCGCCGCCGACGCGGTCGGGAGCTCAGGCTCCAGGGCCAAGGTCGTGGCCATCGACGACGACGCCAAGATCCTCGGCGCGATCAAGGACGGCTCGGTCGCCGCCACCGTCGTGCAGAACCCCGTGGGACAGGCCGAGATCGGCACCTGGGCGCTGGCGCTGCTGCAGACGAAGCAGTGCACCATGCGCCACCCGGGCCAGATCATCGACTCCGGTTCGTTCGTGGTCACCAAGGCGAACGTCGCCACCTACGGCGCGGCCCGGAAGGCGAAGACCGAGCAGCTCAAGAAGCAGTTCGGGGACACCGTCCTGAACTGTGGGTGACCACCGCCGGCGCTACGGAAAGCGGGCCTCGAACGATGACCATCATCACGACCGCCACGGCACTGCTCGCGGACATCGCGGTGGAGAAGGAGCGCACGGACGCCGTGCAGGCGTTCGTCAAGCAGGAGACCGTCCTCGTGGACATCACCACGTCGGACGGCCTGCGGGGCACCGGCTACGCCTACACGATCGGCACCGGCGGCTCGTCCGTCCTGGCCCTGCTCCGCGAGCACCTGCTGCCCCTCGTGACGGGAGCGGACGCCCGTAACGTCGAGGCACTGTGGCAGCGGCTCTTCGCCACGACGCGGGCCACCACCACCGGAGCCATCACCTCCCTCGCCCTCGCCGCCGTGGACACCGCCCTGTGGGACCTGCGGTGCAAGCGCGCCGGCGAACCGCTGTGGCGGCTGGCCGGCGGCCACCGCCAGGAGGTCCCGCTCTACGACACCGAAGGCGGCTGGCTCCACCTGAGCACCGACGACCTGGTCAGGTCGGCGCAGGAGGCGCGGAAGGCCGGCTGGGCGGGCGTCAAGATCAAGGTGGGCAAGCCGAACCCGGCCGAGGACGCCGAGCGGCTGCGGGCCGTGCGCGAGGCGGTCGGCCCGTCGCTGCACATCATGACGGACGCCAACCAGTCAGGGACCGTCTCCTCGGCGCTCCGCCTCGCCGCCGCCCTCGAACCGTACGGCCCGTACTGGCTGGAGGAGCCGCTTCCCGCCGACGACGTCAGCGGACACGCCCGCCTGGCGGCCTCGACGAGGATCCCCGTCGCCGTGGGCGAGTCGCTGTACTCCGCCATGCAGTTCCGCACCTACCTGGAGTCGGGCGCCGCCTCCGTCGTGCAGGTCGACGCCGCCCGCGTCGGCGGCATCACACCGTGGCTGAAGGTCGCGCACACCGCGGAGAGCCACAACGCCATGGTGTGCCCGCACTTCCTGATGGAACTGCATGTCAGTCTGGCCGCCGCGGTGCCCAACGGCATGTTCGTCGAGTACATCCCGCAGCTCAGAGCGGTGACCCGCACCGAACTGACGGTCCGTGACGGACGGGCGGTCGCACCGGACGTGCCCGGCATCGGCATCGACTGGGACATGGACGCCCTCGACGACCGGAGGGTGGCATGAGGGCGCCCGTCAGGACACCGGAGAATGGCAGCCGGGCCGACGGGGCGGACGGCGGCGGCGCGCGGCAGACCGCGCGGAGGCTGTCGTTCTGGGTGAACCAGCGTCTCGGACTCCTCGTGCTCACCCTCGCCCTCGCGGCGCTGTTCGGCATCCTGCGGCCGGCGTTCCTCGACCAGCGGCTCGTGCTGTTCCCCCTGTTGCGGGACATCTCGACGCTGACCGTGGTGGCGCTCGCCCAGATGGTGGTCCTCTCCGTGGGACACATGAACCTCGCCGTCGGCCGGATGGCCGCCTTCGGCGCCCTGTTCGCGGGCCTCGGGTACGACCGCCTCCATCTGCCGCTCCCGCTCGGCCTGTTGCTCTGCCTGTTCGCCGGTGCCGTCATCGGCGCCCTGGCCGGCTGGATCATCGCCCGTACCGGCGTCAGCTCCTTCGTGGTCACCCTGGCCATGGACTTCGCCCTGCTGGGACTGGTCTCCCTGCTCTACTCCGCGCTGACCGAGAACGCCGCCTTCACCACGCAGCCCGGCGGGTTCGGCGACCTGCGCTCCACCTCGCTCGCCGACATCTGTATCGGCCGCGTCTGCGGATCCCCGGCCGTCCCGCAACTGGCCCAGTTCACGGTCCTGGCGCTGGCCGGCCTCGGTTTCCTTTACGCCCGTACCCGCGTGGGCCGCGAACTGCTGCTCACCGGGGCCAACCCGGCGGCGGCGGAGCTGTCGGGCATCCCCACCGGTCGCCGCGTGATCCTCGCGCACAGCCTCTCCGGACTGCTCGCCGCGCTCGCCGGGTTCATGGCCGCCGCCAGTACCGGCACGTTCAACGCCGCCATCGGCGACGACTTCATGCTGCCCTCGTTCCTCGGCGCGGTGCTCGGCGGCACGCTCCTCACCGGTGGCGTCGTCTCCGTACTCGGCGCACTGCTCGGCACCTCCCTGGTCGGCGTCATCCGCAAGGGCCTCGATCTGCTCGGAGTCGGCCTGGAGAGCCTGAACATCTACCTCGGCTGCGTCCTGCTGCTGGCCCTGTCGGCGGACCGGGTGCGCACCGTCGTGTCCTATCGCAAGGTGGTGCGCTCGACATGATGACGACCGACGGCCGCGGAGCCCGCACCGGCGCGGCCCTGCGCCGTTTCTCCCGCTCCACGGCCATGACGCTGCTGTGCGTGACACTTGCCGGATATCTCGCCCTGGGAGCGGCCTCGTCGGGGGCGTTCTTCGAGGGGCCGTCCGTACGGACCTTCCTGCAGTACCTGGCGACGCCCATCCTCATCGGGCTCGCCCAGATGGCCGCCCTGTGCGTCGGACAGCTCAATCTCGCGGTCGGTGCCCTGGGCGGCTGCACGGCCTGCCTGACGGGTGTCCTCATGGCCGACGACGGATTCCCGGCACCGGTCGCCGTCGCGGCGGGCGTCCTCGCGGCGACAGCGGCCGGCCTGGTGACCGGTGTGTTCATCGTGGTGACGCGGATCAACGGCTTCATCGTCACCCTCGCGACGATGACCATCCTGCTCGGAGCCCAGTACCGGCTGGTCGGCACCCGCACCGTCGACGACTACTCACCGGCGCTCAAGCACCTCGGCCGGGCGGCCCCGCTGAACGTTCCCCTGGTCTTCCTCACCGCGCTCGCCGCCGCCGCACTGCTGGCCGCGTTCATGTACCGCGCGACCGCGGGCCGGCGACTGCTCGCGGCGGGCGGCAACCCGCTGGCGGCGAGACTGTCGGGCATCTCCACCGACCGGCAGATCGTGCTCGCCCACACCCTGTCAGGACTCCTGGTCGGCATCGCCGCGGTCACCGCGACGGCCTCGCTGCCCGGGGTCAACAGCAGTGTCGGCGGGGACTGGCTGCTGCCGAGCTTCGCCGCCCCGATCATCGGAGGCGTGGCGCTGAACGGCGGATCCGTCGCGGTGCTCGGCACGGTGCTGGCGGCGTTCGTCATGCGGCTCATCGACGCCGCGCGCGCCCAGTTCTCGCTCGACCCGAGCTGGGTGAACTTCCTCATCGGCCTGGTCGTGCTCGGCACGGTGGTCGGCGGCCACATGCACCAGAGGCAGCTGGCGAAGAAGGGCACGGCCCAGGGGCGTACCCCGCAGGCGCCCCCGGACCCGGGACCCGCGGCCGGCGCCGCCCTGCCGCACGCGGGAGGCGCCGCCCTGCCGAACTCGGGAGGCGCGCGATGACCGAGATCCTCCTCGAATGCCGCGAGATCGTCAAGGTCTTCCCCGGGGTACGGGCCCTGGACGGCGTCGGCCTGCGCCTGACGGGCGGATCCGTGCACGCGCTGCTGGGCGAGAACGGCGCCGGCAAGTCCACCCTCATCAAGGTCCTCACCGGCGTCCACCCGCCCGACAGCGGCCGCATCACCTGGCGCGGCGACGAGATCCACCTGCGCTCGCCACTGGACGCCACCCGGGCCGGCATCGGCGTCGTCCACCAGGAGCGCAACCTCATACCCGGCTTCTCGGTGGCGGAGAACATCACCCTGCAGAACCCTCCCTCGCACCGGGGGCTCGTCGACCGGGAGGCCATGAACGCGCCCGCCCTGCGCTGTCTGGCGGAACTCGGTCTGGACCTCGATCCGCATCAGGTGGTCCGCGAACTGTCCGTGGCTCAGCAGCAGTTGGTGGAGATCGCGAAGGCGCTCCACACCCAGAGCGAGGTGCTGCTCCTCGACGAGCCGACCGCTTCGCTGTCCCCGCAGGAGGCCGAGCGCCTCTTCGACGTCGTCCGGCGGCTGACGGCCCGCGGCACGTGCGTCGTCTTCGTCAGCCACAAGCTGGAAGAGGTCTTCGAGATCTGCGACACCGTCACCGTGCTGCGGGACGGCAGGTCGGTGCTGGAGTCCGCACCGCTCGCCGGTCACACGCACGAGGACGTCGTCGACCTGATGGTGGGCCGTGCGCATACGGCCACCGAGATGCGACCACGCACCCCGGACCGGACGGCCGCCCCGGTTCTCGTGCTCGACCGGATCTCCACCGCCGACGGCCACCGGGACATCTCCCTGACGGTGCGGCCCGGTGAGATCGTCGGTCTCTACGGCCTCGTCGGCGCCGGGCGCAGCGAGCTGGTCAAGGCCGTTCTGGGCCTCGGCCGGGTCACCGGCGGCGAGATCAGGGTGCACGGCAGGCCGGTCCGGATCGCCTCCCCCCGCCAGGCGCTGCACGAACTCGGCATCGGCTACCTGACCGAGAACCGCAAGGAAGAGGGCGTCTTCCTGGACCAGCCCATCCACAGGAACATCACGGTCACCGTGTGGAGGAAGCTGGCCAAAGCCCTCGGGTTCGTCTCCGCCGCCGAAGAACGGGCCGTGGCGCGGGATCTGGTCGAGCGCCTCGGCATCCGTGTGTCGGGCCTCGACCAGAACGCCGGTGACCTGTCCGGAGGCAATCAGCAGAAGCTGAGTCTGGCGAAGTGGCTCGCGGCGGACACCCGGCTGCTGATCGTCGACGAGCCGACCGTGGGCGTCGACGTGCGCACCAAGCACGGCTTCCACGAACTCCTGTGGGAGCTGGCCCGCGGCGGTCTGCCGATCCTGCTGATCAGCAGCGACCTCACCGAGATGATCACCCTGGCGGACCGCGTCCTCGTCATGGCCGACCACCGCGTCCGCGGCGAGGTCGACAACGACCGCGACTACGAACGGATGAGCGGCCGGATCATCCGCATCATCCACGACCGCGCGCTCTCGGCGGTGAACACGGCGGGCACGGTGAACACAGCGACTACGGTGACCACGGAGAGGGACGCGGAATGAAGCGCGTGGCACAGGTGATCCGGGTCAGCCCCGAACAGCTGGAGAGGTACCGCGAGTTGCACCGTGACGTCCCCCAGCCGGTGCTGGACGCACTGCGGGACTGCCACATCAGGAACTACTCGATCCACCTGCTCGGCGACCTGCTGTTCGGCTACTTCGAGTACGTCGGTGACGATCTGGCCGCGGACACCGCCCGCATGGCCGCCGACGAGGCGACGCAGGCCTGGTGGCGGCTCACCGCACCCTGCCAGCAGCCGGTGGAGGAGGCGGCACCGGGGGAGTGGTGGGCCTCGGCGGAGCAGGTGTTCCTCATGCCGTGAGAATGCCGCGAGCATGCCGTGAGACCGGAAGGACGGCGCCCGGCGACCTGCGAAGGGGGCGCCGGGCAAGGTCCTCACCTCGGTAAACTGCTCTCGTCCTGACAACCCCGCAGTACCAGGAGCACCAGGAGCAGGAGAACGGATGCCACCGCATGACAGTTCCTCTGCCGCCGGCCCTGGACGCCAGGTCCTTTCGGACAGCGTCTACGAGCAGATCAAGGCCATGGTCATGGACCATGAGATCGCCCCCGGCGCACGCGTGGGGATCGAGGCGCTGTCGCGCGCCCTCGGTGTCTCACCCACGCCCGTCCGCGAGGCGCTCGCCAGGCTCGAGTCGGACGGACTCGTGGTCAAGAGGTCGCTCTCCGGGTACCGGGCGACGGAGTTGCTGACCCGCGAGGGCCTCCAGGAACTCTTCGAGATGCGGCTCCTTCTGGAACCGAGGGCGGCGGCGCTCGCCGCCGTCAACGCCACCGACGAACAACTCGACGCCATCGAGCGGCTCGTGGAGGAGATGCAGACCCATCCCGGGCCGACGGGGCGGTACGCGGACTACCGCGACTTCGCCGCTCTCGACCAGCGCTTCCACGACGCGATCGCGGCGGCCTCGCAACGCCCGCTTTTGGCCGACGCGGTGGAACGGCTCCACTCCCATCTGCATGTCTTCCGGCTCAGAAGTGCCGGCAACGCCGACGACCCGACACTGGCGGAACACGAACGCGTCGTACGCGCGATCCTGCGCCGCAAGCCCGACCGTGCCGCGGAAGCGATGGCGGAGCACCTCACGCGCAGCCTGCGGCGCCAGCTCGGCCAGGAGCCGAAGCCCTGAGCGGCGCCGAACCCGCGGAACTACCGCACCCCCCTACACCTACATCTACACCTGTGCCGACATCCACCCGTACCGAGGTCCTTCAGTCGGTGCCGGTAGGTTGAGCCCTCATGAACGCCGAAAAGAACGTGGCCGCCGGGGCGGCGGCGATCATCGGGCAGAAGGTCCTTCCCGGGATGGAACACGCGTACCGGTCGTGGCAGGAGGACCTCAACGCCGCAGCCGCCTACTACCCCGGCTTCCTCGGCGCCGAGATCTCCCCGCCGACATCGCTGCAGCCCGACTGGGTCGTCGTGTACCGGTTCGACTCGGTGGCGCATCTGCAGGCGTGGATCAACAGCCGGACCAGGCAGACGTATCTCGACGTCGGCGCCAAGTACTTCGACGGCCCGGCGACCCAGCAGGTGGTCAGCAGCGGCACCCAGCAACTGGATCCGCTGGTCACCGTGGTGGTCACCCATCGCGTCCCGCCGAACGAGGTCGACGACTTCCTCCGGTGGCAGGACCGCATGGTCCAGGAGGAGAGCAGGTTCGACGGGTTCCGCGGGACCGAGCTGTTCCGCCCTGTCGAGGGGCTCCAGGAGGAATGGACCACGCTGTACCGCTACGACAGCGCCAAGCACCTCGACGCCTGGCTGACCTCGCCCGAGCGGCAGCGGGTCCTGGCCGAGGGCGAGAAGTTCAGCGACTACGAACTGCGTACGATCGACAACTCGTTCGGCAGCTGGTTCGCGTTCGCGGGCAACGGCAGGCAGGCACCACCGCCGCCCTCCGAGACCAGGACCTCCCTCGCCGTCTGGGTCGGCCTGTACCCGACCGTCGTGCTGCTGACGCTCGCCCTGTCCCCGCTGCACATGCCGCTCTGGATCGGCCTGCTCGTGGGCAACCTGCTGTCGAGTTTCCTCATGACCTTCGTGACCATGCCCTACTACGTGAACCCGCTGCTCAGGCGATGGCTGCGGCCCGCGCAGGAAGAACCGGCGGCGAGGACCAACCTCCGTGGCCTCTGTGTCGTCGCGGTGTCGATGGCCCTCTGGGCCGCCGTCTTCTATCTCGTCACCGTCCGGCTCTGGACGCTGCCCTGAGCCACGGCAGGTCCTGGTCCCGTCGGTTGGGTGAGGGTTCGTCGTTCGCGGTTCAGCGGTCCAGGCCGAGGGATCCGAGGAAGCGCAGGAGTGCGGCGTTGACCTCCTCGGGGCGTTCCTGCTGGATCCAGTGACCGGCGCCGTCCACCACGACGTGCTCGCGCAGGTCGGTGAGGACGTCTCCGAGCTGGTCCGTGGGCAGGAACATGGCGACGGGATCCCTGGAACCGGTGAGGAAGAGGGACGGTTGTGCGATGGGCCGGTCCGCCAACTCGGGGGTGAGGGCCCAGTTGCGGTCCATGTTGCGGTAGTAGTTGAGGCCGCCCGTGAAGCCGGTCTCCTCGAAGGTCTTGACGTAGTAGGCCAGTTCGTCCTCGTCGAGCCACGGCGGCGCGGGCGTCTCGGCCTCGTCGCGGTCGGCCCACTCGGCGGAGTAGATCTCCCGCGCCACGAGCGTCCTGCGGGTGTCGCGCGCGAGCGCCAGGTCCGCGACGCCGGGCTCCTGGAACCACAGCATGTAGAAGTCGTCGCCCAGACGCGAACGAAGGACGGGCAGCGGCGCGACGGGGGAGCGCGGGGTGGCGGGGACGCTCAGGCCGGCCACGGCACGCACCCGTTCGGGGTGCAGCCCGGCCATGTGCCACACGACGTTCGCTCCCCAGTCGTGGCCCACGAAGACCGCGTCGTTTGCGCCCACGTCGTCCAGGAGGCCCGCGAGATCCCCGCACAGGTGCAGCACGTCGTACGACTCGGGGTCCTGCGGTCGTGAGCTTCCGCCGTAACCGCGCATGTCCGGCACCAGGACCCGGTACCCGGCCTCGGCCAGGGCGAAGAGCTGGTGGCGCCAGGAGAAGGCGAGTTCGGGGAACCCGTGGCACAGGACGACCGGCGGTGTGCCGGGCCGTTGCTCGCCCAGCTCGAAGACACGCAGAGTGATGCCGTTCGTCGCGACATCACGCGACCGCAGGCGCTCCCAGTCGGCGAGTGAAACCTTCGTCGTCATGCGTCCGTACACCGCCCCATCAGTTGGACCCCGCACGAACAAGCCCTGTTCGACGGGGCCTTGCAAGTATTGAACTTGAGGTTGGATTCACCTATACAAGGCTGTGGTCGCGCACGCGGGACCTCGGCCGAGCTCACCGTACACCTGGAGAGAGGCACTCCGTGTTCACTCACGATGACCAGACGCCGCCGCATGTACGTGAGACGTGGCAGACGCTGGAGCCGTACCACGGGGCCGTCTACTTCTCGCCCGAGGCACACGCCGCCTACGCGGAGTCCGGGGTGGTGGGGCGCGCGGGATACTTCGCCTCCCGCGCGGCGGCCCTCGGACCCGTCGGTCCCGAGGTGGTGACGGCCACCTTCTACAACTTCAACCCCGAGGCGGTACGGGCCGCACTGCCCGCCGCCTGGGAGAAGGCGCCGCCGCAGGAGCTGCTCGCCGCACGGCTGCGCGGTATGGACGCGACCCTGCGCCGGATCCTCGGCGACGAGGTGCTCGCCTCCGCGGACATGCGACGCGCGGCCGAACTCGCCACGACGGCCGCGCAGTCGGCCCTGCCCCACGTGCACGGGCGTGCGCTGTTCGCCGCGCACACGGCACTGCCCTGGCCCGAACAGCCCCACCTGGCCCTGTGGCACGCCCAGACGCTGCTGCGCGAGTTCCGCGGCGACGGACATGTCACGGCTCTCGTGGGCGCGGAACTGAACGGCGTCGAAGCGCTGGTCACCCACGCGGCGGCCGGATCGGTCGGCGCCGAAGCGCTGCGTACCACCCGGGCCTGGTCGCAGGCGGATTGGGACACGGCCGTCGCCGGTCTGCGCTCCCGGGGGTGGCTCACCGAGGATCCGGACCTGGCCTTCACCGAGGAGGGCGCGGAGCGCCGAGCGGCCGTCGAACGCGCCACGGACCGCCTCGCCGCGACGCCGTACCTGGAACTGGGCGCCGACAGGTGCGCCGAACTGCGCACGCTCGTACACCCGTGGAGCAAGGCGCTCGCGCAGGAGCTGATGCCGTGGGCGGTGGGGCGCCTCGTGCGATGAGGTGGCCTGTGTACGTCCTCCACGACCACTCCCGCGCGTTCACGCCCTGCGCTGCCGCCTGATCGGCTCTCCCACACGATGCAGGTGCGTCAGGGCCTCGCGGTAGGACTGGATCAGTCCGGTCTCGTGACAGGGCACCCCGATCTCGGCGCAGTACTGCCGCACGATCACCCGGGCGCGACGCAGATGGACCGTGGGCATGCTCGGGAACAGGTGGTGTTCGATCTGGTAGTTGAGCCCGCCCAGCATCACGTCGGTGAACCGGCCGCCGCGCACGTTGCGGGACGTCAGGACCTGGCGGCGCAGGAAGTCGAGCCGCTGATCACCGGTGAGCGTCGGCATGCCCTTGTGGTTGGGGGCGAAGGTGCAGCCCAGGTAGACGCCGAAGAGGCACTGGTTCACGGCGAGGAAGGCCACCGCCTTGCCCGGGGAGAGCACCAGGAACAGGGCGGAGAGGAAGGCGGCGCTGTGCAGCAGGAGCAGGGCGCCCTCCAGCAGCCGGTTCTTCATGGACGGTGAGCGCAGCGCCCGCACACTGGAGACGTGCAGGTTGAAGCCTTCCAGCGTCAGCAGGGGGAAGAACAGCAGTGCCTGGTGGCCGCCGAGGAGGCGGGCGACGCCCCGGCTGGCACGGGCTTGTCCGGTGGACCACACCAGGATGTCCGGGGCGACGTCGGGGTCGAGTTCCTCGTGGTTGGGGTTGGCGTGGTGGCGGGTGTGCTTGTTCATCCACCACCCGTAGCTCATGCCGATGGCGAGGTTGCCGAACAGCCGTCCGCCGATCTCGCTGTGCCGGCGCCGCCGGAAGACCTGCCCGTGGGCGAGGTCGTGCGCGACCAGGGCTATCTGTCCGAACACCACGGCCAGAAAGGCGGCGACCAGCAGTTGCCACCAGGTGTCGCCGAGAGCGAGGAAAGCTCCCCAGCCGGCGGCGAACGACCCGGTCACGAGAGCGAGCCGCACCGTGTAGTAGTCGGGGCGCCGTTTCAGCAGGCCGGCCTCGGCCACGCGCCGGGACAGCCTGGCGAAGTCGCTGCCGGCACCGGGGTTCGACGCGCCCGCGTCGGCGGCTGAGCGGCCGGACGCGCCGGCGGAGTGGCCGGCCGCGACGGAGACATCGGGAGAGGGAGAGATCGTCATGCCAGAATTCTGGAGACGGCCGGACGGCCGAAGTAGCCTGCCACCCACCGTATGCACACGGGGCCCCGCCCCCGGGGGGGGGGGGGGGGGGGGGCCCCCCCCCCCCCCCCCCCGGGGGGGGGGGGGGGGGGCCCCCCCCCCCCCCCGCGCGGGGGGGGGGGGGGGCGGCGCGGCGGCCCCCCCCCCCCCCC
>NZ_JBICZA010000006.1:252540-285381 GCF_043201585.1 Streptomyces sp. NPDC048297 | reverse complement strand
TCTCAAGGAACGGTCGCTTCCTTTGTACTCACCCTCTCGGGCTTTCCTCCGGGCGCTTCCCTTCGGTCTTGCGTTTCCGACTCTATCAGATCTTTCCTCGACCCGATTTCCTCGGTGCTTTCCAGGTTTTCGCTCTCGCGTTTCCCTTTCCGGCGATTCCGACTTTATCAGAAGTTCTTGGCCGGTCAGACCGGCCGCTCATTTCTGAGTAATCGGAGGGTTGCTTCCCGGAGTCGCTCTCGCAACTTCTTCGTGAAGCAGATAGATTCTAACGCTCCGCCCCGAACTTGTCCAGTTCTAGGCAACTCATTGAATCTACCTCCCCGCTCCACCCGTGTCAACGGGTTTCTGGGGCGGAGAGGAGACTAGCAGCTCACAGGGGTGGTTCGCACATCAGGCGGCGGTGGGTACGGTCGCGCTTCGCTCCGATGCCTCGACGTCGCCCGTCTCGCCGGCACGCACCGCCCGGCCGCCGAGGACGTAGACGTACGTGAGGAAGGCCAGCTCCGCCACGACTCCGATGCCTATGCGGGCCCAGGTGGGCAGGCCCGAGGGGGTGACGAAGCCTTCGATGGCGCCGGAGACGAACAGCACCAGGGCGAGGCCGATCGCCATGGCCACGGCGGCGCGGCCCTCTTCCGCGAGCGCGATGCGGCGGCTTCGCGGGCCCGGGTCGATGACGGTCCACCCGAGACGGAGACCCGTACCGGCTGCCACGAAGACCGCTGTCAGTTCGAGCAGACCGTGCGGGAGGACCAGGCCGAGGAAGATGTCCAGGCGTCCCGCGGAGGACATCAGGCCGATGCCGACGCCCAGGTTGAGCATGTTCTCGAAGAGGATCCAGAGGACGGGCAGGCCCAGGAAGACGCCGAGGACCAGGCACATCGCGGCGGCGTTCGCGTTGTTCGTCCACACCTGGGCGGCGAAGGACGCGGCGGGATGGCTCGAGTAGTAGGTCTCGTACTCACCGCCGGGGCGGGTCAGCTCGCGGAGCTGGCTGGGGGCCGCGATCGAGGCCTGGACCTCCGGATGGGTGCCGATCCACCAGCCCAGGAGGATCGCGACGACCGTGGAGATGAGAGCGGTGGGCACCCACCAGTGGCGCGCGCGGTACACGGCGGCCGGGAAGCCCTGCGTGAGGAAGCGTGTGACGTCGCGCCATGAGGCTCGTCGGGTTCCCGCGACGGCGCTACGCGCGCGTGCCACGAGTTGGCTGAGCCAACCTGTCAGTTGCGGGTCGGGGGCGCTGGACTGGATGAGGGAGAGATGAGTGGCGGTGCGCTGATAGAGAGCGACGAGTTCGTCGGCTTCGGCGCCGTTGAGCCGGCGCTGGCGACTGAGCAGGGCGTCGAGGCGGTCCCACTCGGCTCGGTGGGCGGAGACGAAGACGTCCAGATCCATCGGGTCTGCCTGCTCCTCGGTGGGTCGCCGACTGCGTGACGGGGAGTTCGTGGCGCTCGTGATGCCGTCAGCTTGTCGTACCGCGGCGCGATGCGCCCTCAGCTTGGCAGACTTGCGGTTCTCGGGGCAGATCAGGGGAAGGACGGCCGACGTGAGTGAGCTGGTGACCGGCGAGGCGGTGGCGCTCGAACTGCAGCCCGCCAAGCTGCCGAGCAGGACGTTGGCCATGTTGCTCGACCTGATCGTGATCGTGGCCGTGTACGTCGCGGTCACCGTGGCGCTGGTGGCCGCTACCGCGTCCCTGGACTCGGCCGCGCAGCTCGCGGTGTCGGTTGCGACGTTTCTGCTGGTGCCGGTGGGCGGACCGATCGCGGTGGAGACGCTCAGCCATGGGCGTTCGCTGGGGAAGCTGGCGCTCGGGCTGCGGGTGGTGCGCGACGACGGCGGCCCGATCCGGTTCCGGCACGCGCTGGTGAGGGGTGCGATCGGGGTGGTCGAGATCCTGTTCACGTTCGGGGTGGTGGCCTGCATCGCCTCGTTCGTGTCGGCTCGGGGGCGGCGGCTCGGGGACGTGTTCGCGGGCACGCTGGTCGTGCGTGAGCGGATACCCGTGGGGCGGACGGGGTTCGCTCCGCCTCCGCCGCCGTGGCTCGCGGGACGGTTCGCCGAGCTGGATCTGTCGGCGGTTCCGGACGGGCTCTGGCTCGGCATCCGGCAGTACCTGACGCGTATGCATCAGCTCGATCCGCAGGTCTCTCTCGGTATGGCTCAGCGGTTCGCGGCCGAGCTCGCGGCCCGTACGGGGACCTCCGTGCCGCAGGGCCTCCACCCGGCCGCTTTCCTGTCGGCCGTGGTGCAGGAGCGGCAGGCTCGTGAGGCACGGCACGTGTTCGGGCACGCGGGTTCTCCGGCGCCGCGACCGCCCGCGACGGGCGCCCCGCAGCATCCGTATCCATATCCGTATCCGCACGCGCCGCAGGCCCCGTATCCGTATCCGCACGCGCCGCAGGCCCCGTACGTTCCGCATTCGCCGCAGGCCCCGTACGTGCAGCCGCAGGTTCCCGTCGCACCGCCCGCGTATCCCGTGCCGGCGCCGGCGGAGCAGACGCCGTCCGACCGTCCGGCCACCGGTTTCGCGCCGCCTGCGTGAGTCGGGGCGGGCAGTCGGGGATGGGCGATGCCCCGTCAGTCGAACCTGGACGGTGGTGACTGAAGGTCTTCCAGCTCGATGCCGGGGGCGGACAGGACGACGTCGCCGGCGATGTGCACGGTGTGCCGTTCGCCCGTGTCCAGGGCTGTGACCTGGTATTCGTCCACGGTCAGGGGGCCGTTGTCAGTGGCGTGTGTTTCTCTGTTCAGCAGAGCCCAGGACTGGTCCACGGTGCGGGGGGCGAGGACCGGATCCGTGAGGGCGACGAGGCGTACGCGGGTCGCGGAAGTGGAGGGGGTGAGGCGCAGGAGACGGCTGGTGGCGACGAGGAACGCGGGGGACGTGCCGGTGAAGGCGTGGGCGCGCACATTGCCTTCGGTGGCCTGATCTCCGGTGGGGTCGGTACGGACCCAGGTGACGCCTTCCAGGGCGGCGCCGCGGACCTGCCAGCCTCCGGCGTGGAGTTCGAGGCGGATGGGGCGGCTGAGGTCGTCCAGGGCGAGGTCGACGGAGCCGTGGTCCTGGCCCGCGGGAGTGGTCAGACGGGAGACGTAGCGCCAGCCGGTGGGGCCGGGGGCGCACTGGAAGTGTTCTTCGGCGAGAGGGGTGTGATCGTGCGGATCGTGGAGCGAATAACGGCCGCGGGGCATGAGGGGTCCTGGAGTCTGGCGGGCTGACGGTCCGGGTCCGGTTCGCCGGTCCGGCCAAAGGGGCAGGCCCCCGGCACGGGGGTGCGGGGGCCTGCCTCGGAGGATCGGTGGACCTGCTGCCGGGGAGCGCGTCGGTCGGCGTGCTTCCCCGGCGGGCGGGGCAACGGGGCCGGGGGCTCAGTAGCGGTAGTGGTCCGACTTGTAGGGGCCGTCGACCTCGACGCCGATGTACGCGGCCTGCTCGGGGCGCAGCTGGGTGAGCTTCACGCCGAGCGCGTCCAGGTGGAGGCGGGCGACCTTCTCGTCGAGGTGCTTGGGCAGCGTGTAGACGCCGGTCGGGTACTCGTCGGGCTTGGTGAACAGCTCGATCTGGGCCAGGGTCTGGTCCGCGAAGGAGTTGGACATCACGAACGACGGGTGGCCGGTGGCGTTGCCCAGGTTCAGCAGGCGGCCCTCGGAGAGGACGATGATCACCTTGCCGTCGGGGAAGGTCCAGGTGTGGACCTGCGGCTTGACCTCGTCCTTGACGATGCCGGGGATCTTGGCGAGGCCGGCCATGTCGATCTCGTTGTCGAAGTGGCCGATGTTGCCGACGATGGCCTGGTGCTTCATCTTGGCCATGTCGGCGGCCATGATGATGTCCTTGTTGCCGGTCGTGGTGACGAAGATGTCGGCCTTGTCGATGACCTCGTCGAGGGTCGTGACCTGGTAGCCGTCCATCGCGGCCTGGAGGGCGCAGATGGGGTCGATCTCGGTGATGATCACTCGGGCGCCCTGGCCGCGCAGGGACTCCGCGCAGCCCTTGCCCACGTCGCCGTAGCCGCAGACGACGGCGGTCTTGCCGCCGATCAGGACGTCGGTGGCGCGGTTGATGCCGTCGATCAGGGAGTGGCGGCAGCCGTACTTGTTGTCGAACTTCGACTTGGTGACGGCGTCGTTGACGTTGATCGCCGGGAAGAGGAGGACACCGTCGCGCTGCATCTCGTACAGACGGTGGACGCCGGTGGTGGTCTCCTCGGTGACACCGCGGATCTCGGAGGAGAGCTGGGTCCACTTCTGCGAGCCGTCCGAGATGGTGCGGTGCAGGAGTTCGAGGATGACGCGGTGCTCGTCGGACTCGGCGGTCTCCAGGCCGGGGACCTTGCCGTCCTTCTCGTACTCGACGCCCTTGTGGACGAGGAGGGTGGCGTCACCGCCGTCGTCGAGGATCATGTTCGGGCCGCCGGTGGGGCTGTCCGGCCAGGTCAGGGCCTGCTCGGTGCACCACCAGTACTCCTGGAGGGTCTCGCCCTTCCAGGCGAAGACCGGGATGCCCTGCGGGTTGTCGGGGGTGCCGTTCGGGCCGACGGCGATGGCGGCGGCCGCGTGGTCCTGGGTGGAGAAGATGTTGCAGGAGGCCCAGCGGACCTGGGCGCCGAGAGCGACCAGGGTCTCGATGAGGACGGCGGTCTGCACGGTCATGTGCAGGGAGCCGGTGACGCGGGCGCCGGCGAGAGGCTGGGCCTCGGCGTACTCCTTGCGGATCGCCATCAGGCCCGGCATCTCGTGCTCGGCGAGGGTGATCTCCTTGCGGCCGAACTCGGCCAGGGAGAGGTCGGCGACCTTGAAGTCCTGTCGGCTGTCGACAGTCGTCATTGCGGGCTGCTCCTCGGAAGTGGGTCGAGGTGGGTACGGCTGGTCTGCGCGGCAGCGGACACAGGGGTGCCCGAGAAAGAGGACACAGGCATGCCCACGTACGCGCAGCGCAGTCCGTCGGAGGCCCTCTCTCCCTCGGTCGGTCCGCTGGGGGACCGCCCGACCGCCATCAGCAGCGACGTCTGGCTCCGTCCCAAGCTACACCGCGGGACCCGGTCACCCCCAGCCCGCCCGCGATCGCATCACGCCGTTCGGCGGAGGCGAGCGGTGCCCGGGCGCACCCTGCCGTGCGAGCCGTTCACGGGTCCCGCTATTCTCCGCGGCTCAGTGATGCAAGCCGCAGTGATGCAAGCCGCAGTAAGACAACGCAGCGAGACGACGCGGTGAGACGACGCGGGCGCCGTTCGGGGAGGACGCGACAGTGGGTGCAGGACGGGGACTGGGGATCGCCGCTCTCGTGGTGGGGCTGCTGGGGGCGGTGCTGGGTGGCGGCGCCTTCGTCTACGGCAAGGAGGCCTACGGAGGCTCCACCGTTTCGAGCCGGAGCATGACGCCGACGTACCAGCCGGGTGACCGGATCTTCTGGGAGCGTGTCGACGGGAGCGAGGTGCGGCGCGGTGACGTGGTCGTGTTCTCGGCGCCGGAGCGGTACGGGCCCGGTGTCGTCGTGCTGCAACGGGTCGTCGGGGTGGGCGGCGATCACGTGGTGTGCTGTTCGGCCGTGGGGTCGCAGCGGCGGATCAGCGTGAACGGGAAAACGATCACGGAGCCGTACGTGAGCGATGGCGACGCCGAGGCCGGGTCTCAGCCGTACGACGTGAGGGTTCCGCAGGGGCGGCTGTTCCTGCTGGGTGACCACCGGGCGAATGCCCGTGACTCGCGTGCGTTCCTCTCCGAGCAGGGCGGGACGCTTCCTGTGGGTGCCGTCCGGGGTCGGGTGGTGGACGGTGTGGCCGTTCCCGCGCTGATATTCGCGGGGTTGCTCTTCGGGGCCGTCATGGTGCTGGTCGGCATCGGTCTGGGGATCGGGGCGTGGGCGGTGCGGCGCCGGGCTCGGGCGCTCGTGCCGCCGCCCCCGCCCTGGCCGGTGCGGCCGGTCTGAGGGTGGTACCAGCGCGTGGGGCCCGCCGGGATGTCCGGCGGGCCCCACGGTCGTCACGGAGCGTCGTGACAGCGCGTTGTGAGAGGACCTCGTGGCGAGGCCGTCGTGGGGGAGGGTCAGTGCCCCGTGGGGTGCGGGTTCGGGCCGCCGGGGGTGGCTGCCGGGTCCGGGCCCTTGGCGGCCTCGGCCTCGCTGTAGATGTCCGGTTCCAGGTAGATGACGCGGGCGATGGGGACGGCGGCGCGGATGCGGGCCTCGGCCGCGTTGATGGCCTCGGCGACCACGGCGGCCGTTTCGTCGTGCTGGACGGCGATCTTGGCGGCGACGAGCAGTTCCTCGGGGCCGAGGTGCAGGGTGCGCATGTGGATGACGCGGGTGACCTTGTCGCCGTCGACGATCGCGGCCTCGATCTTCTTGACGTCATCCAGGCCTGCGGCCTCGCCGAGCAGCAGGGACTTGGTCTCGGAGGCCAGGACGAGGGCGATCAGGACGAGCAGGACACCGATGCAGATGGTGCCGATGCCGTCCCAGACGCCGTCGCCGGTGAGCACGGCGAGGCCGACGCCGCCGAGGGCGAGCACGAGACCGATGAGCGCGCCGAAGTCCTCCAGGAGGACGACCGGCAGCTCGGGCGCCTTGGCGCGGCGGATGAACTGCGCCCAGGACAGCGTGCCGCGCAGCTCGTTGGACTCCTTCATGGCGGTGCGGAAGGAGAAGCCCTCGGCGACGATCGCGAAGACGAGGACGCCCACCGGCCAGTACCAGTTCTCCACCTGGTGCGGGTGGCTGATCTTCTCGTAGCCCTCGTAGATGGCGAACATGCCGCCGAGGGAGAAGAGGACGATGGAGACGAGGAAGGCGTAGATGAACCGCTCGCGGCCGTAGCCGAAGGGGTGTTGCGGGGTCGCCTCGCGCTGGGCCTTCTTGCCGCCGATCAGCAGCAGGAACTGGTTGCCGGAGTCGGCGAGCGAGTGCACGCCCTCGGCGAGCATCGAGGAGGAGCCGCTGAACGCGAACGCCACGAACTTCGATACCGCGATGGCGAGGTTGGCGCCGAGTGCCGCCACGATCGCCCTGGTTCCGCCTGACGCGCTCATGTGTCCGCGTTGTCCCTTCACCGTCGTACGTCTACGCCGTCCAGGCGTGAGCCCGGCTTTGCCCGGTCTTTGCCGGTGGGCCATTCTTGCAGCCCCCCGGCACCACGGTGCGTCAGGTATCCACAGCCCCGGTCATATGTTCATAACGTGGCGGTGTTCAGCGCAGGTCACGCGATCACGGTGGCGCGGAAGACCGTACCCGCGCCGGACACCTCGGCCCGCTCCCCCGCCGGGACGAACACCGACCGGCCGGGCAGGAGTTCGTGCTCGCCGGCGCGGACGGCCCCGGCCGTGCAGAGCAGGATCTGCGGGGTGTCCAGGGTGAGGTCGTGCGCGGTGCCGCCCTCGGAAAGGACGTACCGGGAGAGCCGGAACTCGTCGATGGGGGTCTCGTAGACCTCCTCGCCGTCCGGGGCGGCCTCCGGGCGCAGCACGCCCGGGTCGCCGGCCTCGAAGCGGACGATACGCAGGAGTTCGGGGACGTCGACGTGCTTGGGGGTCAGGCCGCAGCGCAGCACGTTGTCGGAGTTGGCCATGATCTCGACGCCGAGGCCGTTCAGGTAGGCGTGCGGGATGCCGGCGCCGAGGAACAGGGCCTCGCCGGGCTGCAGCCGGACGTGGTTGAGCAGCATGGCCGCGATGACGCCGGGGTCGCCCGGGTAGTGGTGGGCCAGGTCGGCGTAGGGGGCGTAGTCGCCGCCGAGACGGGTGCAGGCGGCGGTGGCCTCGGCGACCGTGTGGGTCATCTCCTGCGGGTCGGCGGTGAGGATCGCGGTGAGGACCTCGCGCAGGGCCGCGCTCTCGGGGTGGGCGTGCAGCAGGTCGACGTACGGCTTGAGGGAGTCGACGCCGAGTCCGTCCAGCAGGCCGGCGGCCCGGAGCGGGTCGCGGAAGCCGCACAGGCCGTCGAACTCGGTGAGCGCGCAGATCAGTTCGGGCTTGTGGTTGGCGTCCTTGTAGTTGCGGTGCGGGGCGTCGACGGGGATGCCGCGCCGCTCCTCGTCCTCGAAGCCCTCCCTGGCCTGCTCCAGGTCCGGGTGCACCTGGAGGGAGAGCGGGGCGCCGGCGGCGAGGATCTTGAGCAGGAACGGCAGGCGCGGACCGAACTTCGTGACCGTCCGCTCGCCGAGTTCACCCTTCGGGTCGGCGTCGATGACCTCGACGAGCGTCCCGCGCGCGGTGCGCGAGGGTGCGCCCGGGTGCGCGCCCATCCACATCTCCGCCTGCGGCTCGCCGGTCGGCTCGACGCCCAGGAGGTGCGGAATGGCGGTGGGGGAACCCCACGCGTAGGGGCGGACGGTGTTGTCGAGGCGGTCCATCTGCTTCTCTTTGCCCGTTCTCTCTGCGTACGACGCCGGTTCGCCCGGTGTACGGCTGCCAGGGAGCACCCCGGCGGCATGTCGGGGTGTCAGGAACCAGATCAGGCCCTCGAAGCGAGCGCGAGGTAAACGGCGGCGAAATCTGTGACGGCGATCAGTTCCGCGAGGGTCTCCAGTTCGCCGCCCTCCTCCGGTTCGAGTTCGCTGATCGGCGTGTCGTGGCTGAGGGCCAGGTCACGGGCGGCGGGCGCGGCGGTGAGGCCGCCGATCGGGCGGTCGCGCAGCAGCACCACGCGCGCGTGCAGCGCGGGCGTCTCCTCCACGCGGTCGCGGAAGAAGTCGTCGGGGTCGGCGCTGGCCGCGAGGGGGCCGGCCAGCAGCGCGTTGTGCGCGGCGAGGGCCTCGGGGAGTTCGGCGACCAGGGCGGGGCGGCCGGCGAGTTCGGCGAGGGCGTCGGCGAAACGGCGGCCCGCGGGGCCGGCCGACGTGCCTTCCGTCCAGACGACGGGGAGCGCGTCGGCGAGTTCGGCGGCGAGGGTCTTGGCCGGGTTGCTGTAGGTCACGATGGCGGGACCGCAGCGCTCGGCGACGTGGTCAAGGCGGTCGGCGACCTTCTCCAGGGCGTCCGCTCCGGCGGTGAGCAGGCCGATGCGGTCGAGCAGGGCGACCAGCGGGGTGAACAGGGCCCAGAAGACGCCCGAGGAGGACGCGGCGAGGGGTTCTTCCTGGTCGTACGGTGTCGTCGCCATCGGTACGAGGAGGCCGTGGGCGCCGTTCACCGCCTCGGCGAGGGGGGTGCCGGCCGGGGCCACGGCGACGACGGTGCAGCCGCGGCGGTAGGCCTGCTCGGCGAGGAGGCCGAGGCTGGGTTCGGTGCCGTCCGGGGTGGCGATCAGCAGCAGGTCCACGGATCCGGCCCAGCCCGGCAGTTCCCAGCGCAGGGCGCCGGCGGCCGGGGCGACGCCGGTGGGGGCCAGCCGGATGACGGGGCTGCCGGGGCCGGCCAGGGCGCCGAGCAGGTCGGCGGTGTGGGTGGCGGCGGCTCCGGGGCCGGCGATGAGGACGGCGCGGGGGCGGCCGTCGGGCTTCAGCTCGCCGACGCCGGCCTCGGTGGCCTGCCGGGCGGCCGTGCGGACGCGGGCGCCGGCTTCGGCGGCGCCGCGCAGGAGGCGGCGGCGGTCGGCCTCGGCGAGGCCCTCCGGGGTGTCGAGGAGCGATTCGTCGAGCATGGGCGGCAGCCTCCGATCGCCGGGTCCTGTTGGCCGGGTCCCGATGGGGTCGAGCGCGGGTGCGCGCCGGACGGGGTGCGCCGACGCGTTACGCCTGATGGTCCTGTGCCTGCTGGTGTGCTGTGCCTGCTGGTGCTGTGCCTGGCGGGCCCGGCGCCGGGTGGTCCGGCGCGGGGTGCGTCCGGCGCGGGGTGCTCAGGCCGGGCGGCGTGCCTCGTCGACGAGCAGGACCGGGATGCCGTCGCGGACGGGGTAGGCGAGGCCGCAGTCCTGACCGGTGCAGATCAGCTCGGTGTCCTGCTCCTTGAGGGGGGCGTGGCAGGCAGGGCAGGCGAGGATCTCCAGGAGGCCGGCTTCGAGCGGCATGAGGTGTCCCTTCGGGCGCGGATACGACGTTTACGGATGTGCTGGTCAGCGTACCGCCGGGCGGGCCGTGCCGGAGGGTTCGGCCCGTCGCGGGTGCCGGGGGGCTCAGTCGCCCGGCCTCCGGGCTCACCCCGACCCGTCCGGGGTCGGCGCGCTCGGCACACTTGTGCGCTGGGTGCGTCAGGCCCGGATGACGGCCAGTGCCTCGTCGCGGATCCTGGTCATCGTGGGCTCATCCTTCGCCTCCGCGTTGAGGCGCAGCAGGGGCTCCGTGTTGGAGGGGCGGACGTTGAACCACCAGTCGGCGGCGGAGACGGTGAGGCCGTCGAGGTCGTCGAGGGTGATGCCGGGGCGGCCCTCGTAGGCGGCGCGGATCGCGGCGAGGCGGGCGGCCTGGTCGGCGACCGTGGAGTTGATCTCGCCGGAGCCCGCGTAGCGGTCGTACTGGGCGGTGAGGGCGGACAGGGGGCCGTCCTGGCCGCCGAGGGCCGCGAGAACGTGCAGGGCGGCCAGCATGCCCGTGTCGGCGTTCCAGAAGTCCTTGAAGTAGTAGTGGGCGGAGTGCTCGCCGCCGAAGATCGCGCCGGAGCGGGCCATCTCCGCCTTGATGAAGGAGTGGCCGACGCGGGTGCGGACCGGGGTGCCGCCGTTCTCCTTCACCACCTCGGGCACCGTGCGGGACGTGATCAGGTTGTGGATCACCGTGCCCGTGCCGCCGTGGCGGGCCAGTTCGCGGGCGGCGACCAGGGCGGTGACGGCCGACGGGGAGACCGGGTCGCCGTTCTCGTCCACGACGAAGCAGCGGTCGGCGTCGCCGTCGAAGGCGATGCCGAGGTCGGCGCCCTCCGCGGGGATCCGCTTCTGCAGGTCCACGAGGTTGGCCGGGTCGAGCGGGTTGGCCTCGTGGTTCGGGAAGGTGCCGTCCAGCTCGAAGTACATCGGGACGAGGGTCAGGGGCAGGCCGGCGAAGACCGAGGGGACCGTGTGGCCGCCCATGCCGTTGCCGGCGTCGACCACGACCTTCAGGGGGCGGATGGAGGTCAGGTCGACGAGGGAGCGCAGGTACGCCGCGTAGTCGTCCAACGTGTCGCGCGTGCCGAGGGTTCCCGGCTCGGCGACGGCTTGCGGAACACCCGACTCCAGCCAGCCCTCGACCAGTTCACGGATCTGCGCGAGGCCCGTGTCCTGGCCGACGGGGGCGGCGCCCGCGCGGCACAGCTTGATGCCGTTGTACTGCGCCGGGTTGTGGGAGGCGGTGAACATCGCGCCGGGAAGGTCCAGGGCGCCGGAGGCGTAGTACAGCTGGTCCGTGGAGCACAGGCCGATCTCGGTGACGTCCACGCCGCGGTTCGCCGCGCCGCGCGCGAACGCGCGGGACAGCCCCGGGGAGGAGGGGCGCATGTCGTGGCCGACGACGATCGCCGCCGCGTCGGTCACCTCGGCGAAGGCGGCGCCGAAGAGTTCGGCCAGTGACTCGTCCCACTGGTCCGGGACCACTCCGCGCACGTCGTACGCCTTCACGATCTGCGACAGATCAGCAGCCACGGCCAACCCTCCTGAAAGTCCTATGGGTGCCCACAAACTACCCGGCGGGGGTAAGGGCCGGGTGTGCGGACACCGAGTGGGCGCACAGGTGCCGTCCGGGTGCGGTCCAGGTGCCGTCCCGCCATCACGCGGGTGGGATGCGGTGCGCTCGCCCCGTTGTCACCCGGTGGGGTGAGGCGCGTCGCCCGAAAGGGTGGGCCGGACGGGTCAGTTGTCCGGGGAACGCAGGACCCGGAGGTGGCCGCGGCGGGCGACCTCCATGGGGTCCGCGGTGCGTGCTCCGCCGCCTGCCCCGGCCGCGCGCTCCTGCGGACGGGCCGCCTCGCGCACGGCGTTGGCGAGCGCTTCCAGGTCGTCGCCGCTGGGCCGTGCGGGAGCGGAGCCGTCGAGGAGGCGGACGACCTCCCAGCCGCGCGGGGCGGTGAGGCGCTCGGAATGCTCGGCGCACAGGTCGTAGCAGTGGGGTTCGGCGTAGGTGGCGAGTGGGCCGAGGACCGCGGTCGAGTCGGCGTAGACGTACGTCAGCGTCGCGACGGCGGGTCGGCCGCAGGCGGTGCGCGAACAGCGACGTACAAGGCTCACGACGTTGGACGGTACCGCACTCTTGAGCGGGCCGCGACGACTCTCCACCAGGTCACTCCACCGTGTCGCACTGTGAGACGCCCCACAGGCCGTTCCGAACATACCTCTCTGACCTGCGATGACACCGCCATTCCGGGTCCCGGGCGAGCATGCTTCCGGTCATGACTCGGCACAAACACCGTCAATTGCCTTGAGATCACTGGTCTCGGAAGGTTACGGAAACGAGCCAGACCTTGGCCGGAATGGTCATCCGGCGACAGTGCGCCGGTGGCCGTCACGCCCTCGGCGGGCTCGCCACAGGCCCGTGGTGGGCCCGTGGCCGCCGCGTGGGGCCGGGCGGGCCCGGCGCTCGGGGACTAGGCTTCTGCGGTGATGGACAACCGTGTACCGCCCCGTGCCGCCGCCCCCGGGCCCCGTCGCCGTGATCGTCATGGACGGGGCATGCGCGGGCCCATCGCGCCGCCGCAGGTGCCGTTGGCGGCGAGCAGGGCCGAGATGTTCGCGGATCTGGTGCAGGACTCCGTGGAGCGTCTCGAGCGGCGGTGGCCGCAGTTGGCCGACATCGACTTCCTCGTGCTCGACGTGCCCCAGCCTCAGGGGCAGGGCGCGGAGGCGTGGAGCGACGAGCCGGTGCCGCTGGGCGGGGTGGTTCCCGCGCAGGACGGACGGCGGGCGCGGGTGGTCGTGTACCGGCGGCCGGTGGAGATCCGGACCAAGGGGCGCGACGAGCGGGCCGCGCTGGTCCACGAGGTCGTGGTCGAGCAGGTGGCGGAGCTGCTGGGGCTCACTCCGGAGACCGTGGATCCCCGGTACGGGGAGGAGTAGGCCGGCCCCCGCCGCCCCACTCCCCCACCCCACCCGCTGTTTCTGCCTGGTTGCTGCCTACTTCTGCAGCACCGACAAGTCCTCGTCCGCCTCCGGTACCGCCACCAGGCCCCGGTCCGTCGGGAGGGTCTGGATGGTGAAGGCGGGGACGCCGGACTGGGTCGCGCTGAGGGTGCGGGAGGCGTAGAGAGGGCCGCCCGAGAGGGGTTCCAGGGTGAGGGCGTAGGTGCCCTTGAGGCCGGCGGGGACCGGGGCGGGGATGTCCTGCGTGGTACCGGCCTTGACCGTGTAGGTCTTCGTCACGGGGGTGCCGCCCGCGCTGCCCGCCGAGGCGGTGATCTTCACCTGGGTGGTGGCCGTGGGAGCGGTGAGGGACAGGGTGGAGCCCTTGGCGCTGTTGTCGGCCGAGGTGGCGCGGCGTCCGACGGGGGCGGTGGCGGGGATGTAGGCCGTCTCCTGGTCGCTCCCCTTGCCCCGGACCACACGCAGCGCGGCGACCAGGGGGACGGACTGGTCGGTGGGGGTGAGAAGCAGGGAGCCGGCCTCGCCGCGGGTGACGTCACCGAGGTCGATCGCGGTGGTCATGCCGCCCTTGACGTGCAGGGTCTCGTGGCCGGCCGGGGTGAACGGGCCGCTCGGAGAGGCCAGGCGGACCTTGAGGTCGGCGTCGGCGTCGCCGGGCGCGAACGCGACCAGGCGGACGTCGGTGGCGTCCTTCGGGATGCCGGGCAGGACCAGGCTGCCGGCCGGGTCGGTGGAGGCGGCCAGCCAGTCGCCGCCCGCCCTGTCGTCCAGGGCCTGCACGGCCGCGCCGACCCGCCCGCTGCGCACGCTGACGTGCACGGTCAGGTCGGGCTGCCGCTGGTCGGTGAGCGTGGAGAGCAGGATCGGCTTGCTGGAGTGAGGCGGGACCGTGAAGCCGTCCGTGAACGAGGACTTGATCACGCCGTCCTTGCCGTACAGCTCGATGTCGACGACGGCGGCGGAGTCGTCGGGGTTGGTGAGGTGCACGTAGTCGGTGCGCTCGGCGGCCGTGCTCGCGCCCGGGAACCAGAACTCGGTGTCGGCGGGCGTGCAGGTGACGCCCAGGAGGCCGCGGCCGGTGCCGGCGGCGACCTCGGTGGTCTCCTGGACGGTCCAGCCGGGCGCGAACTTCCCGTCGGCGGTGCCGACGAGGGCGGGCGCGTCGGAGCCGGACGCGTCGCCGGTGGCGGGAGTGCCGGGTGCTTTCGGGGTCAGGACCGGCTTGCCCGCCTTGTCCGCGCCCTTCTTGGTGCCCTTGCCCTTCTGGGAGCTGTCCGTGCCGTCCGCCGACTGCTCGGTCGCCGCCCGGAGTTCGGCCTTGCCTCCGCTGCCGGTGCCCTGGGTGACGGGCGTGAACGACGTGTACGACGTGTCGGCGATGTCGGAGATGCTCGGCGCCGGGCACAGCAGGCTGGTGCGTTCCACGGGCAGCTCGGCGGCAGCCTTGGCGGGGCTCGCGCCGGACGCCGAGGGGGTGTCGAGTGCGGCGAACCCGGTGATGGCGGCCAGCGCGGCCGTGCCGGCGATCAGGGACAGGGTCGTGCGGTTCACTGCTGGCTCCCGTCGGGGCGCTCGCTGCCGGTGCCGTAGGGCTGCTGCTGGGCCGGGTCGTAGCCCTGGGGGTAGGACGCCGGGTCGTACGGCATCTGCTCGGCCGTACCGCCGTAGGCGTAGGGGTCGTACGTGCCGGACTGGTAGGGGTCGTGCTGGTACGCCTGCTGGTCGTAGCCGCCCGCCTGGTACTGGTCCTGGTACTGGCCGTTGCCGTAACCGGTGTGGCCGGCGCCCGCGTAGGGGGTGGAGTCCCAGTCGCCGTACGGCTGCTGGTGCGGGACGGCGGCGGCCGGGGCCTCCTGCGCGGGCGCGGGCACGCTGCCGGGCGCCGGTTGGTCGAACGCCGGCGCGTCGGGGGCCGGCTGGTCGGGGTCCTGCTCGTCGAGGGCGGCCTGTTCCTCGGCCTGGGCGCGCAGGCGGCGGGCGCGGCGGCCCTCGCCTGCGGTGGCCTGGGCGGGCAGCGGCTGCTCCTCGGGGAGGTCGTCGTCGACGTCGCGGCGCCGGCCGGGCAGGGCGAGGACGACGAGGACGACCGCGAGCAGGCCCTGGGCCCACAGCCAGGCGGTGTGCGTGACCGGGGCGTCGTAGGTGACGTCCAGCCTGCCGCCGTCGGTGGGCAGTTCGAAGCCCTGGGCCCAGCCGTCGAGGGTGGTGCGGGCGAGCGGCTTGCCGTCCAGGGTGGCCGTCCAGCCGTCGGCGGCGGCGTCGGCCAGGCGCAGGACGCGGCTGCCCGAGCCGGAGGGGACCGTGGTGTGGATCTCCACCGGTCCGGCGGCGACGGACTGCGCGGTGCCCGAGCCGCCCGCGGGCACGATGGTGGCGCGGGAGACCTGGTCGTCGACGCGCCACAGGGCGCTGCCGTTCTGCTGGCTGAGGCGGCTCAGGCCGGGCGTGGCGTCCAGGACGCGGGCGACCTCGCGGGGCGCTCCCTTGTGGACGAGGACGTAGCGCACGGCGAAGCCGCCGAGCTGGCCCGCCTGGTCGGCGCCGGAACCGGCGACGAGGTTGGCGACGATCTTGTCGAGCTTCGGGTTCTCCCCGTCGGCGGCCGCGAGTTCGGCGTCTCCCATGCGGGCGCCGGATCCGCGCACCAAGGTGTAGCGCACGTGCGCGGTGGAGTCGCTGTCGAGGACCAGGGTGCGGGCCTGGTCGCGGGTGGTGGCGTCCTCGGCGACGAACGCGGGGACCTGCACCGGGTCGCGGCGCTCCAGCGGGCCGTCGGCGCCGCCGATCATCCAGCCGGCGGCGACCAGCAGCGGACCTGCGGCCGAGGCGAAGGCGATCAGGGCGGCGACGGGCTGGCGCCAGCCGAAGCTCTGCTCGGCCACGCGTGCGCGTGCGCCGTCGGCGCCGAGGGCGGCGGCGGACAGCAGGGCGATGCCGTAGACCAGGGTGGCGGGGCCGGCCCAGGTGGAGTGGTTGGAGAAGGCGGCGAAGACGAGGCCCACCAGGGCGACGGCCCAGGCGGTCCGGATGCCCAGCTGCCGCTCGGAGCGCAACAGCGCGGCCAGGGCGGCGAGGACGATGCCGATCAGCATCAGGCCGTGCACGGTGCCGGGGCCGCCCGGGCTCGCGCCGAGCAGGTCGGTGGCGGAGGCGGCCGAGGAGCCGTACTCCAGGCCGGCTTCCTTGAAGAAGCCGAACGGGAGCAGGGTCAGCGACCAGGGGGCGAGGACCAGCAGCGGGGTGCCGAGCTGGGCGAGGAGGCGCAGTCCGCGGGCGACGAGATCGGTACGGCGGACGGCGAGCAGGGCGATGCCGAGGACCAGCGCGATGGGCCAGACGATCGGCGTGAACGCGGTGGTGACGGTGAGGAGCAGCGCGTAGGCCCAGGTGGCGCGCCAGCTGCCGCGTGCGCCGGATCGGCTCGTGAGGCCGCTCGCGGCGATGCCGGCGCGCGCGATGAGCGGCAGGAACACGGCGAGTACGGCGGTGCCGATACGGCCTCCGGCCAGGGCGCCGGTGACGGCGGGCAGGAAGGCGTAGGCGATCGCGGCCCAGGCGCGCAGCAGGCGGGAGCCGACGAGGGGCCGGGAGGCGAAGTAGGCGGTGAAGCCGGCCAGCGGCACCGAGCAGACCAGCAGGACGGTGACGGCGAGGCCGGTCGAGCCGAAGAGGATCGTGGCGAGGGTGGCGACGACGGCGAGGTAGGGCGGCGCGGACGGGGTGCCGCCGGCGCCCACCGGATGCCAGGCGGAGACGTATCGGGACCACAGCTCGCCGGCGTCGGCCGGGGCGGGCAGCATGGCACCGCCCGCGAGCGCGCCGCCGCCGAGCAGGGCGCGGCAGGCGATGAGGGAGATCATCAGCAGGGCGAGGAAGAGCACCGGGCCGGGCTTGCGGGCGATGCGCTTGAGCCGGGCGAACTGCTCGATCTCCAGGAACTCGGCGTCGTCGCCGCCGGGTCCCGACTCCACGGTGCCGCCGTGCCGGCCCGCGGAGGCGGTGTCGCTGTCGGTGCCGCCGGAGAAGTTGCCCGCGATCTGTTCCACGGTGGCGCGGACGGTCGCGCCGGGCGGCGGGAACAGCGGGCGCAGTTCGTCCTTGTCGATCTGTGAGCGCCCGCGGCGGCGCCGGCCGGCGAGGATCCGCTCGGGCCGCAGCAGGGTGCCCAGCAGACCGCGGATCTCGTCGACGGCCTGTCCGGGGACCTTGCCGACGAGGTAGGCGAGGGTGCGCAGGAAGGTGCCGAGGACGAGTCGCAGCAGCACCCAGGGCAGTACGGCCGCACGCGTGTTGACGAGGAGGGTGTAGACCGCGCCCGCCTTGTCGACCTTGTGCGGGGAGGCGGCGGTGCGGCCCGCGCAGTCGACGGTGCGGCGCTCGCGGGAGGCGGCCTCGGCGTGCCGTACGACGGCGTCGGGGGCGACGAGGACGCGGTGGCCGGCCGTGTGGGCGCGCCAGCACAGGTCGACGTCGTCGCGCATCAGGGGCAGCCGGCGGTCGAAGCCGCCGAGCTGTTCGAAGACGTCGCGGCGGATCAGCATGCCGGCGGTGGAGACGGACAGGACGGCGCGGACGTGGTCGTGCTGGCCCTGGTCCTGTTCGCGGCGGTCGAGGCCGGTCCAGCGGCGCCCGGAGTTGGCGATGGAGACGCCGACCTCCAGCAGCTGCCGGCGGTCGTACCAGCCGCGGAGCTTGGGGCCGACGACGGCGATGTCGTCGCGGCCGAGTTCGCTCTCGTTCTCGACGACCCGGAGCAGCTGGGCGAGGGCGTCGGGTTCGGGGGCGCTGTCGTCGTGCAGCAGCCACAGCCACTGGACCGGTTCGCCGTACGGCAGCTCGGGCATGTCGTACGCGTCGTCGCGCCAGGTGCGGGTGACGGGGTCCCAGCCGCTGGGGCGCTTGAGGTACGGCAGGTCGTCGGGGGTGAGGACGGGCGCGGTGCGGCTCGCCTCCTCGACGGCCTGGCCGAAGCCGGTGCGGCGGGCGAGGTGCAGGACGTTGCCCTCGCCGAGGGCCTCGGTGACCAGCCGCGCGGAGTCGTCCGCGCTGCCGGTGTCGGCCGCCACCGCGTACTGCACCGGGCGCTCCTGGCCGAGCAGCCCGGCGAGCGCGTCGGGCAGCCAGCGGGCGCCGTCGTGGGAGACGAGGACCGCCGTCACCACGTGGCGCGGGAACTCAGGGTGGGCAGCCGGGTCTTGGACTGCCGTATGGCTGTGCACGGACATCGAGGTACGGGCCCCGGTTCGTTGGACTGCGGTGGACGCCTGTGCCCCGAGGGGACAGCGGGGCGTCTCGGACGAGCGACCACACTATCGGCTGACCATGACGACGGCCCGCCCCCTGTGGATAACCCACGGGCGACGGGCCGTTCGCGACGGTTTGGTGTGGATGTGCGTTCAGACGGCGACCTTCAGACAGCGACCTTCAGACAGCGGCCTTCTTCAGGCGGCGGCGCTCACGCTCGGACAGACCGCCCCAGATGCCGAAGCGCTCGTCGTTGGCGAGGGCGTACTCGAGGCACTCGGAGCGGACCTCGCAGGCGAGACAGACCTTCTTGGCCTCTCTGGTCGAGCCGCCCTTCTCGGGGAAGAAGGACTCGGGGTCGGTCTGGGCGCACAGCGCGCGCTCCTGCCAGCCGAGTTCCTCGTCCGCGTCGTCGACCAGCAGTTGCTGCACCAGCTCGGTCATGTGCGCCCCTCGTCTGTCTTTCGCGTCCCCGTGCGTGGCCGTTACCGATTTCGGCTGAACGACACGAGTGAAATTACAAGTGTGCTGCTCCGGGCGAGTCAAGCCGAGATCTGCTATTGAGCCCGTTATTCACTCTGCGGAACCAAGGCCGTGCGGAAAGTGTTCAAATCGCCATAAACATTGACACGCAGACGGGGCCCGGAGGGGCACCTTCGTTCGCGGACCCGGCACAAGGCTCCGTACGAAGCCCCGTGCACGGCTCTGTACGAAGAAGGACGCCCCTGCGTTCGATCGCGTTCCGCGAGGCCCGAGTGCCCGGATGTGCGCCATGTGTCCGGGGTGTCCGATGAACAAACCTTTCACCTCACAGATGAACCGGATGAGGTGAAACATGTCCCACATACCGGGCCGCAAGTTGACAGCACGGGTGTGAACCGATGTCCTAGGGGGCATGCTTGCGAACTTCGCACCCACCTCGACCCGCGCCGCCGGGTCCCTCGGTGCTGCCCGGGTTCGCCGTAGCTGTTGTCGCTGTTCCAGCTGTTGAGCCGTTCCCTCGCTCCAGCCGCCGCCGCGTCCCTGTGACCCGGCCGCACCTTCCTTCGCAGAACCCCGCTCCAGAGCACCCGACTCTTCCGCCGAGGAACCACGCACCCCCATGAACAGCGACAACGACCTCCAGATCGCCGGCGACATCCTCGAAGTCCAGCACCTGCTCCAGCCCCCGCGCGAGCACCCGGCCACCGTCGCCGAGTACGTCGGCCTCGCCCGCGCCGTCGCCGCCGACCGCTCCCAGTGGGCGCACCTGGTCCGGTACGACGCCACCACCCGCTGGTACCACCGGCTGCGCACCGGCCCCGGGTACGAGGTGTGGCTGTTGTCCTGGGTGCCCGGCCAGGGCAGCGGACTGCACGACCACGGCCGCTCCTCCGGGGTCCTCACCGTCCTGGAGGGAACGCTCACCGAGCGCACCGAGCGCACCGACCGCGGCACGCGCACGCTGGAGGCGGGCGCACAGCGGGTGTTCGCGCCGGGGTACGTGCACGAGGTGGTCAACGACGCGCTGGAGCCCGCGGTGAGCCTGCACGTGTACTACCCGGGTCTGACCGCGATGCCGATGCACACCTCCCCCGACTGCGCGGCCGGGAGCGAGCCGCGCGCGGTGAACGCCTGAACGACCCCTTGGCCGCGTTGGCCGGCTTGACCGCGTTGGCCGGCTCGACTGCCTTGACCGGCTTGGCTGCCTGACGCGTTGTCGTACCCGCCTGCAAGACTTGGCGCATGCGCATTGTGGTTCTGGCAGGCGGCATCGGTGGTGCCCGGTTCCTGCGTGGTCTGAAGCGGGCCGTGCCGGACGCGGACATCACGGTCATCGGCAACACCGGCGACGACATCCACCTCTTCGGGCTGAAGGTCTGCCCGGACCTCGACACGGTGATGTACACGCTGGGCGGCGGCATCAACGAGGAGCAGGGCTGGGGGCGGGCCGACGAGACCTTCCACCTCAAGGAGGAGCTGGCGGCCTACGGCGTCGGCCCGGACTGGTTCGGGCTCGGCGACCGGGACTTCGCCACGCACATCGTGCGGACGCAGATGCTGGGCGCCGGCTATCCGCTGAGCGCGGTCACCGAGGCGCTGTGCGACCGCTGGAAGCCCGGCGTCCGGCTGATCCCGATGACCGACGACCGCGTCGAGACCCACGTCGCGGTCGAGACGGAGGGCGAGCGCAAGGCCGTCCACTTCCAGGAGTACTGGGTGCGGCTGCGCGCGTCGGTGCCGGCCGAGGCGGTCGTGCCGGTCGGCGCCGAGCGCTCGAAGCCCGCGCCGGGGGTGCTGGAGGCCATCGCCGAGGCGGACGTCATCCTCTTCCCGCCGTCCAACCCGATCGTGTCCGTCGGCACGATCCTCGCCGTGCCCGGCATCCGTGAGGCGATCGCCGAGGCGGGCGTCCCGGTGGTGGGCCTGTCCCCCATCGTCGGGGACGCGCCGGTGCGCGGGATGGCCGACAAGGTGCTCGCCGCGGTCGGCGTCGAGTCCACGGCCGCCGCGGTGGCCGCGCACTACGGCTCGGGGCTGCTGGACGGCTGGCTGGTCGACACCGTCGACGCGGGCACGGTCGGGCAGGTCGAGGCGCACGGCATCCGCTGCAGGGCCGTACCGCTGATGATGACCGACATGGACGCGACCGCGCGGATGGCGCGGGAGGCACTGGCCCTGGCCGAGGAGGTGCGCGGCGCGTGAGCGAGGAACCCCCCGGCGACGCCGGCGAAAGGCACTCCCTGGCCGCCGACGAGAAGCACTCCCCGGCCGGCGGTGAGAGGCACTCCCGGGCCGGCGGTGAGAGGCACTCCCGGGCCGGCGGCGACGGGCGGCCCGCGTACCGGGTCTGGGCGCTGTCCGGGATCCCCGAGGTGCGGCAGGGCGACGATCTGGCCAAGCTGATCGCCGCCGCCGAACCGGCTCTGGCCGACGGGGACGTCCTGCTCGTCACCTCCAAGATCGTGTCCAAGGCCGAGGGCCGGATCGTCGAGGCGACCGACCGCGAGGCGGCGATCGACGCCGAGACGGTCCGGGTGGTGGCCCGGCGCGGCGCGCTGCGCATCGTCGAGAACCGGCAGGGCCTGGTCATGGCCGCCGCCGGGGTCGACGCCTCCAACACCCCCGCCGGCACCGTCCTGTTGCTGCCCAAGGATCCGGACGTGTCCGCGCGCGCGATCCGCGACGGGCTGCGCGACACCCTCGGCGTCAACGTCGGGGTCGTCGTCACCGACACCTTCGGGCGACCTTGGCGCGCGGGGCTCACGGACGTGGCGATCGGCGCCGCCGGAGTGCGCGTGCTGGACGATCTGCGCGGGGGCGCGGACGCGTACGGCAACCCGCTCAGCGCCACCGTCGTCGCGACGGCCGACGAGCTGGCCGCCGCCGGTGACCTGGTCAAGGGCAAGGCGGCGGGCCGGCCGGTGGCCGTGCTGCGGGGCCTGCCGGGCGCGGTCAGCGCGGCGGACGACCCGGGCGAGGGGGCGCGCGCGCTGGTGCGCAGCCCACGGGACGACATGTTCCGGCTCGGCACCTCCGAGGCGATCCGCGAGGCGATGCGCGGACGGCGCACGGTGCGGGCCTTCACCGACGAGCCCGTCGACCCCGGCGCGGTGCGCCGCGCGGTCGCCACGGCCCTGACCGCGCCGGCCCCGCACCACACCACTCCCTGGCGGTTCGTGCTGCTGGAGTCGGCCGGGTCACGGGTGCGGCTGCTCGACGCGATGCGGGACGCCTGGATCGCCGACCTGCGCCGGGACGGCAGGAGCGAGGAGTCCGTCGCCAGGCGGGTGCGGCGCGGTGACGTGCTGCGGGGCGCGCCCTACCTGGCCGTGCCGTGCCTCGTCATGGACGGCTCCCACACCTACGGCGACACGCGGCGCGACACGGCCGAGCGCGAGATGTTCGTGGTCGCGGCGGGAGCCGGCGTGCAGAACTTCCTGGTCGCGCTGGCCGGGGAGCGGCTGGGCTCGGCCTGGGTGTCCTCGACGATGTTCTGCCGGGACGTGGTGCGCGAGGTGCTGGACCTGCCGGCCGGCTGGGATCCGATGGGCGCGGTGGCGATCGGGCATCCGGCGCAGGAGCCGAAGGCACGGCCCGAGCGGGATGCGGAGGCGTTCATCGAGGTCAGATGAGCGTCCCGGACGAACGGCGGCGGCCGTGCCGCACGGCCGCCTACCCTCGTAGGACCACTCCGGCAACGTGTAGGACCACTCCGGCAACGTGAGGACCCCGTTCGTGGCAGGACGATTCGCTCCGCGGCCCACGCGTACCACCGTGCGCGGCGGGGAGAGCGCCGCCGTGCCCGCGGCGGCGGGCTCCGGGGTGCCGCGGCAGGCGGTGGGGCCCGCCCGGACGCGTACGTGGGTGCCGGACGGACCGCTGGACCTCGGGCTGATCCTCGGACCGCTGCGGCGCGGGCCCGCCGATCCGACGTTCCTGGCGACGCGGGACGGCTCCGTGTGGCGGGCCAGCCGGACACCCGCGGGGCCCGGGACGCTACGGGTCCACGGCCACGGCGGTGAGGTGCGCGCCGAGGCGTGGGGGCCCGGGGCCGAGTGGCTGCTGGAACGGCTGCCGGAACTCCTCGGGGCCGCCGACGAACCCGACGCGTTCGTGCCCCGGCACCGGCTGGTGGCGCTGGCACGGCACCGGCGGCCGGGGCTGCGGCTGACGCGGACCGGGCTGGTGCTGGAGTCCCTGATCCCGTCGGTGCTGGAACAGAAGGTCACGACCGACGAGGCGTACCGGGCGTGGCGGTCGCTGGTACGGAGGTTCGGCGAGCCGGCGCCGGGTCCCGCGGGCGCGGGCGAACGGCCCATGTGGGTCATGCCGGCAGCGCGGACCTGGGCGCTGATCCCGTCGTGGGAATGGCACCGGTCCGGTGTCGACGACAAGCGGGCCTCGACGATCCTGCGGGCCGTACGGGTCGCCGCACGGCTGGAGCAGGCGGTGGGGATGCCGGCGGCCGAGGCGCGGGCACGGCTGGAGGTCGTACCCGGGATCGGGCCGTGGACGTCGGCGGAGGTCGTGCAGCGCAGTCATGGGGCGCCGGACGCGGTGACCGTCGGGGATCTGCACCTTCCCGGGATCGTGGGGTGGGCGCTCGCGGGGGACCGTCATGCCGACGACGCGGAGATGCTGCGCCTGCTGGAGCCGTATGCGGGGCAGCGGCATCGGGCGGCGCGGCTGATCCTGCTGAGCGGGCGGGCGCCTGCGCGGCGGGCGCCGAAGATGCCTCGGGTGGACATCGGGTTGCTGTAGGGCGCCGAGCCTGCGGCTGCGTAGGGCGCGGCCCAGTCTGCGGCTGCGTACGGCGCGATCGCGGCTGACGGCACCGCAGTTTCCCGGGGGGCGCGGGGGTCTGCGCGATCAGCACGGGGGCGCGGGGAACGGCGCGATCAGTACGAACGCACTCGCACCCCACACCCCGCATAGGCACCCAGACCTGCACCCGCACCCGGCACCCGGCACCCGGCACCCGGCACCCGGCACCGGACAGGATCCCCCTCACTGGTCCGAAGAGAACCTCACCGCCCCCGCCGGGATGCGCGCGTCGCACCACACCCGCGCGCCCTCGCGCAGTTCGTTGTCCGCGCCGATGACCGCGCCGTCGCCGATGACCGTGCCGGTGAGGACGGAGCGTTCGCCGACGCGGGCCCGGGTGCCGATGAGGGAGTCGGTGATGACGGCGCCGGGTTCGATGACGGCGCCGGGCAGGATCGTGGAGCCGAAGACGCGGGCGCCCTCGGCGACGAAGGCGCCCTCGCCGACCACGGTGCCGCCCGTCAGCTTCGCGTCCGGGGCGACCGTGGCGGTGGGCAGGATCAGGCGGTCGCCGCAGCGGCCGGGGACCGCGGGGGACGGGGCCCGGCCGAGGACCAGGTCGGCGGAGCCGCGCACGAAGGCCGCGGGGGTGCCGAGGTCCAGCCAGTAGGTCGAGTCGACCATGCCCTGGAGATGGGCTCCGGCCGAGAGGAGGTCGGGGAACGTCTCGCGTTCCACGGAGACCGGGCGGCCCGCCGGGATCGCGTCGATGACGGAGCGGCGGAAGACGTACGCGCCCGCGTTGATCTGGTCGGTGACGATCTCCTCGGGCGTCTGCGGCTTCTCCAGGAAGGCCAGGACGCGGCCCGTGGCGTCGGTGGGGACGAGGCCGTACGCCCGCGGGTCCGTGACCGTCGTCAGGTGCAGGGAGACGTCCGCGCCCGTCGACTCGTGGGTGTCGACCAGGGCTCTGATGTCGAGGCCCGTCAGGATGTCGCCGTTGAAGATCAGCACCGGTTCGTCGGGGCCGGAGCGCAGCCGCGAGGCCACGTTGCGGATCGCGCCGCCCGTGCCGAGGGGCTCCTCCTCGGTGACGTACTCGATGTGCAGGCCGAGGGAGGCGCCGTCGCCGAAGTACGGCTCGAAGACCTCCGCCAGATAGCTCGTCGCGAGGACGATGTGGTCGACGCCCGCGGCTCTCGCGCGGGCCAGCTGGTGCGTGAGGAACGGCACTCCGGCCGCCCGGACCATGGGCTTGGGGGTGTGCACCGTGAGCGGCCGCAGCCGGGTGCCCTTGCCGCCGACCAGGAGGATCGCTTCTGTCACCTGTCGTCTCTGCTTCCTGCCGGGACCGGCCGAACTGATCGTGTCGGCCGGCCAGTGTATGCAGACCGTGCGACGGTGCCCTCGATGGCCGCGCGGTGTCGGGCGAGATCGGTGTGCGGCTTCCCCCGGCCGCCCAACGACCTGCCCGCACCCGTCCCCCCGACGGCAGCGAACACGATCCCGCGGCCTCAGCGCCCCTGGTACGCGGCGGCGCTGGAACGGGCCGAACCGAGCTTCGCGTAGAGCCGCTTGCCCGGGCAGTCGGTGGCGTATCCGTCCCGATGGCCGGAGATCACGTTCAGTCGTACGTTCTTCCCCTTTGGGTAGAGATTGCCACCTCCCGAGGTCAGATATGTCTTTCCGCGCGGATCCACGCCGTAGAGGCCGAGTTTCCAGGCGGTGAGCCGGGCGATGGCCTTGACGGCGGCGCTCGACGGCTTGGCCGAGCCGTAGCTGCCGAGTACGGCGATGCCCGTGCTGTTGCTGTTGAACCCCAGGGTGTGGGCGCCGAGGACGGCCTTCGTCACGCCTCCGGCCCGGCCCTCGTAGAGGATTCCGCACTTGTCGACGAGGAAGTTGTAGCCGATGTCCCGCCAGCCCATGCTCTTGACGTGGTAGCGGTAGATGCCGCGGACGACGGAGGGGGCCTGGGCACAGGTGTAGGTGTTGCCCGAGTCGGTGTGGTGCACGAACGCCGCCTTGACCTTCTTCGTGTAGACGAATCCGCGTTCGCGCAGTGACTCGTCCGCGCCCCAGCCGCGCCGGGTCACGATCTTCGGGCGGGGCCCGATGTGCGGCTTGCCGCGCGGGAGTTCGCCGGTGAGCCGGCTCATCTCCCCCTCGGTGGCCTGCCGGTTCAGCTCGGGGATCTCGGCGGGCGAGGCCGTGGTGGGCGCCTCGTGGCCGGGGTCGACGAGTTCCAGGCGCAGGCCCGAGGGCAGCGGCGAACGCGGGGGTTTGGCGCGGCCCTGGGCCGTGCGCGCGTCGGCGTCCGCCCGGACCCGTACGTCCACGCCGTCGGAACTGCCCACCCACAGCGGCGCGGTGGCTCCGCGCACCCCGCGCGAGGTCCGCTCGGCGGTGCCCGGGTCGGCTCCGTGGTCCCCGTTGTGCGGGTCGACGTCCTGCCAGGCGGACCAGGTGCCGGCGGTGACGGAACGGGTGCGTACCTGCACCTGACCGCGCAACTCCCGGTCCGGGTCGTCCCAGACCACCCCGACCAGCGAGAAGTGCCGTACGCCTGAGCGGAACAGGCCCTGATCGGGGGCGCCGCCGTCGCGGTCGGGGGAGAGCGGTACGAGTGGCAGCGACCGGGTGCTGCCCGCGACCGCGTCCGCGGCTGCCGGGCTCGCCGCCGCCGGGCCCGTGTCCGCCGGGCTCGCCGACGCCGGGCCCGTGTCCGCCGGGCCCGCCGACGCCGGGCCCGCCGACGCCGGGCCCGCCAACGTGCCCTGGGCCGCCCACGGGAGTACGAGTGCGCCGGCGCAGGTGACGCCGATGGAGGAAGTGAGGAATCCGCGCATGCACATGATCCTGGACACGCATGTTCATATCTGTCCATAGCGGAACTGACAGACCGTCGGGAACCGTTCGCCCGAACCGGTGGCCCGGTCGCGCCGCCCTCGCACCGGCCCCGGCGTACCCTTGCGCGGGTGAATGCCACCGATCGCACCCCTGCCGACCTGCTGCGTTCCGCGCTCGCCGCGGACCCCGGCCGTCCCCTGGTGACCTTCTACGACGACGCCACGGGCGAACGCGTCGAACTGTCCGTCGCCACCTTCGCCAATTGGGTGGCCAAGACCGCCAACCTCCTCCAGGGCGAACTGGCCGCCGCTCCCGGCGACCGGGTCGCGCTGCTGCTGCCCGCGCACTGGCAGACGGCGGTGTGGCTGCTCGCGTGCTCGTCGGTGGGCGCGGTGGCGGACGTCGGCGGGAACGCGGCGTCCGCCGACGTCGTCGTCAGCGGTCCGGACTCGCTGGAGGCGGCGCGGGCATGCCGCGGGGAGCGGGTCGCGCTGGCGCTGCGACCGCTGGGCGGGCGCTTCCCCGGGGGCCCTCCGGAGGGGTTCGCCGACTACGCGGTGGAGGTGCCGAGTCAGGGGGACCGGTTCGCTCCGTTCGCGCCGGTGGATCCGGAGGAGCCGGCGCTGATCGTCGCCGGAGCGGAGTTCAGCGGGGCCGAGGTGGTCGAGCGGGCCGCGTCGGAGGAGGGCGCGCTGGGGCTGACGGGACCGGGTTCCCGGCTGCTGTCGGGGCTGCCGTACGACACGTGGGACGGGCTCAGCGCCGGACTGTACGCACCACTGGCGGCCGGCGGCTCCGTGGTGCTGTGCCGCAATCTCGGACTGCTGGACGAGGAGGGGCTCGCCAAGCGGGTGGAGAGCGAGAAGGTCACGTCGGTGCGCCGCTGAACGCGCCGCTGAGGCTCCGGCATGCCGATGAGAACGTGGCGCTGAAGGTTCAGTGTGCCGATGAGAACGTGGCGCGCTACCGAGCATCCGGCGCGCCGCCGAGGACTCGGGGTACCGACGAGACCTCGGTGGGCCGACGAGGGCTCGGGGTGCCGACGAAACTCCGCTGCACCGACAAGCAGCCAGGGACTGACGAGAACACGGCACACCACCGGGCGCCCGGTCCACCACGGAGCGCTCGGCCCACCACCGGGCGTCCGCCCCACCGACGAGAACTCGCGGCGCCGACGAAACTCCGCTGCGCCGACAAGTAACCAGGCGCCGCAGAGAACACGGCACAACACCGAGCGCCCGGCGCAACGACGGGCGCCCGGACCACCAGCAGACGCCCTGCACACCACCGAACGTCCAGCGCACCGGCAGACGCCCTGCCCACCACCACGCGCCCAACCCACCAACAGGCGCCCGGCCCCACCACCACACGCCCCGCCCACCGCCAGGCGCGCCCTGCCTCCCCAACCCACCGCCGAGCAGAGGCGCGCCGACCACGTGCCCGCCCCCCGGCCGGAGTAGTACAGGGGGCCTTGGGGCTGGCCCGACCCCATGGTCGTAGGAGCAGGACGTGACGTCTCGTACGCCGTGAGGGGGGCCGCAGGTGACCGTCACCCCCGGACAGCCGCTCGGGCCCGGGCTCGGGTCCTCCGCCAGCGGGGCGGGACTCGCGCGGCGGCACCGGCGGCGGTGGAGCGGGCGGGCGGCGCTGGGGGCCGCCGCGCTGCTCGTGGCGGCCGGGGCCGGCGGGTGGGCCGTCTACGTCAAGCTCAGCGGGAACATCACCGCCGACGAGGCGGCTGCCCGGGAACTGGCCCGCTACGAACGGGAACGGCCCACGGCGCTGGTGCGGGGCGCGCAGAACATCCTGCTGATCGGCTCGGACACCCGGGCCGGGGACGGCAACCAGCGGTACGGGCGGGATCTGGGCACCGAGCGCTCGGACACCGCGATCCTGCTGCACCTCGCCGCGAACCGGCACAGCGCCACCGCCGTCTCGCTGCCCCGGGACCTGATGGTGGACATCCCGGGCTGTCTGCGGCCGGACGGCAGCCGCAGCGAGCCGGTGTTCGCGATGTTCAACCAGGCCTTCGAGGTGGGTGGTTCGGCGTGCACGATCCGTACGGTCGAGAAGCTGACGGACATCCGCGTCGATCACCACGTGGTCGTCGACTTCAGCGGGTTCAAGGAGATGGTGGACGCCGTCGACGGCGTCCAGGTGTGCCTGAAGGAACCGATCGACGACAAGGCGGCGAAGCTGAGGCTGCCCGCGGGCCGGGTGACGCTCGACGGGGAGCAGGCGCTCGGCTACGTGCGCGCCCGCAAGTCGCTCGGGGACGGCAGCGACACCGACCGGATGGAGCGGCAGCAGGTCTTCCTCGGCGCGCTGGTGAACAAGGTGCGCGGCAACGACGTCCTGCTGAATCCGGTGAAGCTGTATCCGGTGCTGGACGCGGCGACCTCCTCGCTCACCACGGATCCCGAACTGGCGAGTTTGCGGGGCTTGTACCAGTTGGCCCGTGGGCTGCGTGACATCCCCACCAAGCATGCGCAGTTCCTGACGGTGCCGCGGGAGTCGTACGTCTACGACGCCGATCGCGACCAGCTCGTGGAGCCCGCCGCGCAGAAACTGTTCACGCGGCTGCGGGCGGACCAGCCGGTGGCGGTGGCCGAGGACGCGCCCCGGGAAGTCACCGGGCAGGCCCCGCGGGGCGGCCCCTCGGACGCTCCCTCCCCCGCACCGACGTTCCGCGGGAACACCGCGGCCGAGCACGCCTGCGGGTGAAGCCGAGCACGCCTGCGAGCGAGCCGGGCCCGCCTGCGAGTAATGCGCACACCAAGTCGCCGAACTACTGTCCACACGTATGCGGTGGATTGCCCGGTTGTAGGAACGTGGAATTTGTCACCGGCGTCGCCTGACGCTGAACTGGGCGGATAGTGTGAGCGATCCGGTGCACCTGGCCGCGAGGTCCCACCTGGGGTCGTGCACTGTTTCAGCGAGACCCGAGCGTCTTTGAGGGGGAAGGCGCCGCCTGGGCCCCGACGGAGGATTCGGACAACCGTGGACGCGCAAGGACGTGGGCGGGCGGACAACATCGATCCCGCAGACCAGTGGGTGCTCAATCCGAACACCGGCGAATACGAACTGCGACTGGCTCCTTCCGCACCGCAGTCGTCCGTCCCCGGCCAGCGTAGACCGCGGGCCCGTGACAACGGTGATCGTGACAACAACGGTGATCGTGACAACAGCGGTGGTCGTGACAGCAGTGGTCGTGACACCGGTGGTGGCGCGCGCTCGCGCGAGGGCGGAGCGCCGCCGCGCGAGCCCCGGCAGGGGCGCGCCGCCGACGTGCCCGCGCCGCGCCGCGCCCGCCGCGGCGAGCCGGAGCCGCCCCAGGGGCGGCGCGGCAGGCGGCCGGTGAAGAAGAAGTCGACGGCGAAGAAGGCGCTGGCGTGGACCGGCGGCAGCCTGGCGCTGGTCCTGGTCGTCGCCGGCGGTGCCGGCTACCTCTACCTCAAGCATCTGGAGGGCAACGTCACCACGACGGACGTCGGTGACGCGGCCAAGAACGGCTTCAGCAAGAACGACGCCTTCAACATCCTGATCATCGGTACCGACAAGCGGACCGGCAAGGGCAACGAGGGCTACGGCGACAAGGGCAGCCTCGGGCACGCGGACACCAACATCCTGCTGCACGTGTCCAAGGACCGGACGAACGCGACCGCGCTGAGCATCCCGCGCGACCTGATCGTCGACGTGCCGGACTGCGAGGTCATCCAGCCCGACGGCACCAAGAAGGTCGTCGCGGGCACGGACGGGGTCCGCTTCAACACCAGCCTGGGCCAGGAGGACCGCAACCCCGGCTGCACCATGAACACGGTGAAGGCGGTCACGGGCATACAGCCCGACCACTTCATGATGGTCGACTTCCACGCGGTCAAGACGCTGACGTCGGCGGTGGGCGGCGTCGACGTGTGCCTCGCGCACGCCGTCGACGACCCCGACTCGCACCTGAAACTGTCCGCCGGCAAACACAAGATCGAGGGCGAGCAGGCGCTGGCCTTCGTCCGCACCCGGCACAGCTGGGGCAACCAGGGCGACCTGGACCGCATCAAGGTGCAGCAGAAGTTCATGGGCTCGCTGATGCGCAAGATGTCCTCCAGCGACACCCTGACCAGCCCGACCAAGCTGCTGGGCCTGGCGGAGGCGGCCACCAAGGCGCTCACCGTCGACAAGGGCATCGGCAACGTGGGCACGCTCAAGGACATCGCGCTGGAGTTGAAGAAGGTGCCGCCGAAGAACATCTCGTTCGTGACGGTGCCCGTGCTCGACAATCCGGCGGACGGCGTCGTCCACAAGACGGTCATCGTCAACCCGACCACGGCGCCCGAGGTCTTCGACGCGATCAGGGACGACGTCTCCTTCACCGACGTCAAAAAGAAGGAGAATGCGGCCAAGGACGCCCAGGCCGCCCGTCTCAAGGGCACGAAGTCCGCGGCCTCCGAGGTGCGGGTGCGGATCCTCAACGGCGGTGCCGAGCCCGGCAGCGCGCAGGAGACGCTGAACTGGATGCAGACCGACAAGGGAATCCTCAAGTCGGAGAACGCCGGCAACGCGCCGGCGCCGCTGGCGAGGACGACCCTCGAGTACGCGCCCGACCAGGCCCCCCAGGCACGGGAGCTGGCCGCCCTGATGGGGCTGCCCGGCTCGGCGCTGAAGCCCGGCAAGAGCGTCACCAACGCACAGGGGCTGCCGACGATGACGCTGACCCTGGGCAAGGACTTCAAGGGTGCGGGAGTCCCCGTCACCGGGCCGAAGAAGGCACCGAAGGTCGACGGCCAGTCCACGGCAGACAAGGTCGAGTGCGCCTCATAGGTAACCCAAGCGGTCCCTCGCGCGTCTAACCCCGCGCGGGACGGACCCGTGGTTCGGCGCAGGGTGGGGAGGCACACAGGTGTCGCACAGCGATGTACGGGGGAAGGCACCTGCGGACGAGGACGCGACGTCACTCGATCCGCAGGCCGCCGACACACCGGACGGCTCGTCCGGCCGGCACAGCGGCGGTCGTCGCGGCGGCTCCCGGACCGGCCGGCGGCGCCGCAGGCGGCGCGTGCTGCGCTGGTCGGCCACGCTGCTCGCGGTGGTGATACTCGGCACGGCGGGCGCCGGCTACCTCTACTACCAGCACCTCAACAACAACATCCAGAAGGGCCGGCGGGCGGGCGGCGACGACTCCAAGGCCCAGCGCACCAAGCCGAACGCGGCCGGCCAGACACCGCTGAACATCCTGCTGATCGGCTCCGACAGCCGTAACTCCGACGAGAACGTGAGGCTCGGCGGCAGCAAGCAGAACCGGGGCAACCCGCCGCTCGGCGACGTGCAGATGCTCATCCACCTCTCCGCGGACCGCAAGAGCGCCGCCCTGGTGAGCATTCCGCGCGACACGCGGGTCGACATCCCCGCCTGCGAGGACCCCGAAACCGGGAAGAAGTACCCGGCGACCAACGGCATCATCAACACCTCGCTGGCCCGCGGCGGAGCCGGCTGCACGCTGCTCACCTGGGAGAACCTCACCGGGGTCTACATCGACCACTGGATGACGATCGACTTCGCGGGCGTGGTGCGGATGGCGGACGCCATCGGCGGTGTCGACGTCTGCGTGAACCAGAACGTGTGGGACCGCTCGACCGCCGCCCAGCACGGCGGCTCGGGACTGAAGCTGACGAAGGGTCACCACAAGGTCAAGGACGTGCAGGCCCTGCAGTGGCTGCGCACCCGGCACGCCTGGGGCAGCGACCTGATGCGTGCGCGCGCCCAGCACATGTACCTGAACTCGATGATCCGCACGCTCAAGGACCAGAACGTCTTCACCGACGGCGGCCGCCTGACGGACCTCGCCGAGGCGGCGACCAAGTCGCTCAAGGTGTCGGAGGAGATCGGCACGGTCAAGAAGCTCTACGACCTCGGCATGGAGCTGAAGTCGGTGCCGACCAACCGCATCACGTCGGTCACGATGCCCAACCAGACGGACCCGCAGGACGGCGACCACGTCGTGCCGGAGAAGGCCGGCGCCGACCGCGTCTGGCAGATGCTCCGCGACGACGTGGCGTTCGACAAGAACGGCAAGCCGTCGGGCGCGAAGAAGGCCTCGCAGACGTCCCCGCCGGCCAGGACCCCCTCGGTCGAACCGGCCCAGCTCGGCGTGATGGTGCAGAACGCCACCCGCTCCTCCACCGAGGCCGCGGCCCAGGGCCGGGCGTCCGAGGTCGGCCGGTTGCTCGTGGGGCAGGGCTACGGCAGGGCCACGGCCGACCTGTCGCCGGCGCAGGCCGCCGACCAGACGGTGGTGCGCTACCCGAGCGCCGAGCTGGAGGGTGACGCGCAGGCCGTCGCCAAGGCGCTGGGGATCCCGGCGAGCCAGGTGGAACGCTCGACCGACGTGTCCGGTGTCACGGTCGTCGTCGGCGCGGACTGGCGCACGGGCGACACCTACCCGAAGAAGTCCGCCCCGAAGGCCGGCGACCTGCCCGGCAACGCCGACGCCATCAACGGCTCGGACGACACCCAGTGCATGGACGTGTACGGGCCCTACCAGTGGTAGCCGGATTCGGCCCGTACGACTGAGTGGCAGCGGG